>NVVX01000030.1 GCA_002733545.1 Alkaliphilus sp. | reverse complement strand
TGCACACTATATATCATATCATATTCTTGAAGTTTTGGGAAGTTTTATCGAGAAAGTATTAGCAATTAACCCGAAAAGATTTTACTCTTCAGTGCTGATTTTTATACAATTAGTTTTTTTGCAAATTGCTTTTGCAAGAAAGCGCAATTAGAAAAAATAATAATTGTGATTAGTAAGATGTAAGAGGCTGTATAGTAGCAATTAATCTACATTTGTTCTCCCTTTGACCCTCACAACTCTATAGATTCCTCTATATCCACTCTTGTCTCCAACTACTTATTATGCAACAACAAGTAATTATCCATGAGTTTTAGTATTCTATCAAGTGAATCTGCAGGTGAAACCCAAAAATCAGGTTTAAGCCCTTTTCCATCAATATTTTCTAGTAGTGGATTCCTAAACATCGACGGTCCATATGCTACATATATCTCTGAATTTGGTAAAAGTGCCATTAGACCAGAAGTAATTAACAATGATCCTCTGCTATTTGTACCAACAACAATCACATTTTCAAACCGTTTTAATCGTTCTATAAACATTTCCCCAGCCGAAGCTGTTTTGTTATCCATAAGCGCGACAATGAGCGTATCATTTTTAAACTTCCCTTGTTCAATGTTAATATCTACATCCCATATCGGGGAAGCCCATCGTTGGTCTTCTGGCAAATCTATTCTAAGAGATGACAGAGTTTTATTCATATAGTACGCTTCTGCATCATGCATTTTTTCAAACCAAAATCCTTCAAACATTTTTGAATTTATGTTGCTCATAACTCGAAAATTAAATGAAGAAAAATCAGTTGTCTCGTATCCCGAAAAATTGTATATCCATTTCTGAAGATAATAGCGAAAGCCTCCACCATTTGAACGCAAATCAATAATGATTACTTCTTCACCTTTTAGTTTTTTTGCATCTTCTATAAACTGAACTAAACTCGTATCACTCTCAGACATAGGCATCATACTTCTAACTTCAATTAGTGGAATATTGTCAACCTCGCTTAACTTGTATGTTCTTTCTTCCCCACTTATAAACTGCAATGTTTGAACCAAAGCAATACTTTTTTCAATTCTTTCTTCATCATTTTTTAGCTCTAGTAATATGCGTTTAATTGAAGCCTCTTTAATAAGAGATCCTAAAAAGTAAACTACCTCCCCTTCTTTATTTATCGATAATTTCATGAACTCATCTGGAGATTTATTATCTATTGAGACAACGTGAAATTTTTCATCGTCAAGGATGGTATAGAAGCCTTCATCATCAATTAAGAACTCATATTTTTCAGAACGTACAAAATTAAATATATCTGCAAGAACCTTGCCATCAATAAAAAAATGTGTATCTTGAATAAAATCTAAATTATCGCGTAGCATCTTAGAAAAAATCACTCTAGAGATTTGGTCTCTATTCCGATTTTCTAACTCCTCAAGTATATTATCTCTTGCAGATAAAAACACTTTGTCTCCACCAAAATACTGATAACCAGCGTAAGTATGCCTTAATAATTTAAAAAAATGATTGATATCATACTTTGCATCACTCAAACTAACAGAACTCTTCCAAGTGTTTTTCTCATTTTCTAGTTCGAAAGCAAACCTGATTTGTGACAAAGGAATTTCTACTTCTCTTCCATCAAACGGATAAAAAAGTTCATCAATTCTGTTCATTATATCATCCCTATTTGTTTCAGCCACTATTCTGTTTGCTGCTATTAAACCTAGAGCATGTTGCGGAAGTGGTTTTAAAATATTCTCCTCTAAATCTTGCGTAAGAACTTCCTTTGATTCATTAGAATCATCTCCCTGACTAATTATTTCTCCATCTGTACTTTTATTAAGATTACATGCAGAGATTATTAGTGAAAGTAAAATTAAAGATATTAAAAGTATTCTCCCTTTTGTTTTTTTGATCATTTCATACCCCTCCTAGAAATTTGTAATGTAGTGTAAACTTCAATCTACTCTCTTTAATTCTAATTATACGTCCATCATCCTTTGTTGATCAACTCTTAATCCAATATTCTCCCATTTTTCAAAAAAATAATATTAATTTATACTACTTATTCAATTTGCAAACCTGATATCCTTTATAAAATATCAGAAAATTTCTAATTTTAAGATTCATATAGATAAAGGTATTTAGATTAATATGTCCCGTAATCTATCAAAACTATTTAGAGTTTCTTTGACATCTAACAAAATGCTGTTACAATAAAATATAAGAACGTAGAAGTAATAAAGTTTAGAATGAATTAAGAAACTAAATAATAAGAAAACAAAAGGAGTTGTAATAGATGAATTATAAAATCACAATATCATATGATGGTGGCAAGTACAAAGGCTGGCAAAGACTCGGTGGAAATGAGGCGACTGTGCAAGGGAAAATAGAAGAACTCTTGTCTAAGTATTTCAATGAGAAAATTGAAATTATTGGTGCTTCAAGGACAGATTCAGGAGTAAATGCGCTAAAGCAGGTTGCTAACTTTCAAATTGACAAAGAATTAAATACTGAATTATTTTTAATCGATATTAACCACTACCTTCCAGAAGATATCGCTATTACAAAAATTAAAAAAGTAGATAGTCAATTTCACTCAAGGTATAATGCAATTAGCAAGACGTATAGATATAGAATTTGGACTTTGCCTATTGGCGATCCTTTTCAAAGAAAATACTATTACTATGTAAAAGATAAATTAGATTTAGTAAAAATGAGGGAAATATCTGAAACGTTTATTGGAGAACATGATTTTACTACTTTCACTAACGCAAAGTCTAAAAAGAAATCAATGGTTAGAAATATTTCTAAAATTGAGATTGTTGAAAAAGAAAATTATATTGATGTAATTTTTACAGGCAATGGGTTTTTGTATAATATGGTTAGAAAACTTATGACAATTATTATTGAAGGTGGTCATGAAAAAACCACAGCTAAAAAAGTTAAAGCAATGATTAAGTCTAAGGATAGAAGTTTGATTAAATACATGGTGCCATCTAAAGCTTTGACG
Organism: Alkaliphilus sp.; assembly: GCA_002733545.1. GTDB lineage: Bacteria > Bacillota > Clostridia > Peptostreptococcales > NVVX01. The sequence goes on along the minus strand of NVVX01000030.1, from coordinate 29,680 downwards.
TTGACGCAAATTGACTATAAGTAACTCAATAATTAGCAGGTAGGGCGAATAGGTAAATATTATACCCATTCGCCCTACCTGCTAATTTGATTTAAACTTATATAATGGCTTATTAATCTAATTACTTCGACAGTGTCATTAATGCTTATTTCACACTATTTAGCACTCTCTATATCACTCACTAACTTTTTCTTTTAATATTTCAATTGCTTTATCTAATTTCAAATCCACATTCTCATCAATAACTTCACCATCAATTTGTTCAGGAAGTTCAACATAAACATCTGGCACAATACCTTTACCGTGAATATATCTTCCGTTTGGAGTGAAGTACTGTGATATTGTATATTTGATGCCCGTTCCATCGTGCAACGATTTGATTTGTTGTACAACTCCTTTGCCAAAAGTTGTTGTTCCAACAATTGTTCCACTATTAGTGTCTTGAATTGCTCCTGCTAGTATTTCTGATGCGCTTGCACTACCATTATTCACAAGCACAACTAAAGGTATATCAACTTTGTTTTTATCTGATTTTTCAATTTCTCTTGTGCCATCACGATCTTCTGTATATACTATTATTTGTTCGCCTAACAACTGATCTGCAATTTCAATACATTGAGACAATAAGCCACCAGGATTATTTCTTAAATCGATTACTAACCCTTTTATACCTTGTTTTTCTAGCTCCTCTAAATGCTTCTTAAATGACTCGGCTGTTTGCGCATCAAATAAGGATATTCGTATGTATCCAATATTACCTTCAATAACTTCTGATCTTACAGTTTTCAGCCTAATTTCAGCTCTTTCAATTTCTATCTCAAGCAAATCTTGTTCTCCATCTCTGCTAATTGACAATATAACAGGGGTTCCTGGTTCGCCTCTCATTAGAGTTACAGCAAAATCAAGTTTGTCGGAAAAAATTTCCGTTCCGTCAACTGCAATAATTCTATCTCCTGAAATAATACCGGCTCTTTCTCCTGGAGTATCTTCTATTGGTGATACAACCGTTACAAACCCGTCTTCCCCTGGTGTTACAATAATGCCAATGCCACCATAGCTCCCTTGTGTTCGCATTTTCATATCTTCAAATTGCCTTTCGTCCATAAAAACTGTATAAGGATCTCCTATACTTTCGAACATCCCTCTTATTGCTCCATCAATTAACATGCCCTCATCTAATTCATGCAAGTAGTTTCCCATCAAAAATTCTTTTGTCTCCAAAAATTTTCTATATGTTTCCATAATATTATTGATGTTTTCATGTCTTTCTTTAGAAATCAACACTCTTTCTCCAAATTCTAATGCAAAATAATTTCCTACAGAAAATGTTAATAAAGAAGTTACTAGAACAATTACTATTGCTCCGATTATTGCTTTTTGTTTGCTAATCATTAATTTCTCCCCTTTAGTAGTACAATGTTATAACTGCATTTTATCAATATAAAAGTGAGTGACAGTTAAAACACTACTGTACTGCATATTATGTTATATTTTATTATACATTATTATTACTGCAATTAAAACTAATGTATTGATTTTTTTCATAACAATACAAATTAAACCTCCACGCATCTTAGACTTATTTGTTAATGCAACAAATATACTTATAAAGTGTTTCTTTATCTTTCTATTTTTTTCATCCTATGTTATAATTGTTTTTATAGACTCAGCAGGATAGTTTAACACTAATAATTGGAGGAAAAAATGAGCATATCAAATAATCAAAGAAAAATAGCAACAATGTTTTTTATAATTTGTTTCATGCTTTTTCTAACTTCCTGCACTAATTCTTCTGATTTTGATTCATTATTGTCTATCCACATGATTGATGTGGGTCAAAGCGAAAGTATATTGATAATAGCTCCAAATGGAAACACAATATTAATTGACGCAGGAGATGAGGTCTCTGGAAGGAAAGTCGTCAGATATTTAAAGAAAAGAAAAATAGATGATATTGATGTAATGATCGTGACACATCCGCACTCTGACCATATTGGCGGGGTTGAGGCTGTAGCTAATAAATATGTTATCGATAAATTTTTCATGCCTGATATCACACATAATACCGAAACTTTCGAAGGTTTGTTGCAGGTTTTAGAAGAACATAATATTGATGTTAGTTTTGGCAAAAAAAATATGCGTATGCGAATAGATGATAATTTATATTTATTTCTGTTATCTCCTATAAAAAATCATTCCGACAATTTAAACAATTGGAGCATTGTAGCTAAAATTCAATATAATGAAAAATCTTTCCTATTTACTGGCGATGCAGAGCATGAACTCGAAATGGACTTAATTGAAAAGTATGGAGCCTCTTTTTTAAGGAGCCACGTTTTAAAAATTGGTCACCACGGTAGTAATACATCTACTACAGAACAATTCTTGGATATTGTACAGCCAAATGTTGCATTAATTTCTGTAGGCAAAGAAAATCCCTATGGCTTTCCACATAGGGAAGTAATTAATCGTTTAATTAGTCGAAATATTTTGATTTATAGAACTGATGAGCAATCAAATATTGTTATTTTATCTGATGGGTTTGAAATTTGGTCTTATGATGCGCCTTGGTTTCATTAGCTTTTTCAGCACTCCATCAAATATATATCCTCTTTCTTTTCTTCCCAGATTCATAGATTGCACAAATCATCTCTTGCGTTTTAGTAGCTTCTTCACCACAAATCACAGTTTGTTCTCCTTTAGCTACAGACTGATAGAATTCTTCTATCTGCTTTACATGACTTGTTCCCCAGTAAGATTTTACTCCATTTCCATAGTCAAAGACTTCACCTGGATCATTATCTGCAATAATCTTTTTACCATTATTAAATTCTATTACCGCTTTGTCACCAATCATTTTAACTATACCTTTTTCACAATGCAGCTCAATTTCAACTGGCGCATCATATGAGTAGTAATTAATTGCATAAAAGGTTGTTAAAACACCATTTTTATACTTGATTATGCCTTCTGCCATATCTTCTACTTCGTTAATTTCATGTGTTCTATTAGTGATATTCGCTTCAACATAGTCAATTTCGCTTCCAACAAACCATCTCATCAAGTCCATTGTGTGAATGGCTTGATCTATAACTACTCCTCCACCTTCTTTATCCCATGTTCCTTTCCAGTCACTTTTGCTATAGTATTCGTCTGTTCTTTTCCATGTAACTTGTAATTTGCCTGATATAATTTTACCCAATTCTCCAGAATCGAGAGTTTCTTTTATCAATTTTGAGCCGGTGTTATATCTGTTTTGAAAAATTACGCCTAATAAAACTTGATTTTTCTTTGATGCTTCAATCATCGCTTTGGCATCTTTCATTGTAATAGAAATAGGTTTTTCACTCATCACATGTTTCTTTGCATTTGAAGCGTAAATTGATATAGGAGCATGCATATGATGTGGTGTGCATATATGAACTACATCTAAATCTTCTTCATCAATCATTTCTTTATAGTCAAGGTAATACTTGCAATTCAATTTATTAGCCTCTTTTTTTGCTCTATCTTCTTTCACATCACATACTGCAACAAGTTCTACATTTTCTAGTTGCTTAATTGTTATTGCGTGCATAGGAAAGATATTGCCACAACCAACTATTCCCGCTCTATACGTTTTCAAACTAAGTCCTCCAATCTAAGCCCACCACATTTCTCCTGAGCTATCAAAGAGCATAACCTCTTTTAGAAATTTAATTGCTTTTTGCAGTCCCTCATCTACAGACATAAGACTATCTTCGTGCTCAATACTAATCACATCGTCATATCCTACTAATCTCAACGTGCTTATAATATCCTTCCAAACTTGTGCATCATGTCCGTAACCTACAGTTCTAAATACCCATGATCTATTAATTTCATCGGCATAATGTTTAATGTCTAATACGCCATTTATATCAGTATTTTTTTTGTCGATTTTAGTATCTTTTGCATGAACAAAATAAATTGCAGAGCCTAATTTTTTAATCGCTGCTACTGGGTCTATCCCTTGCCAGAACAAATGACTTGGGTCAAGATTTGCTCCTATTATATCTCCAACTTCTGATCGCAGCCTTAACAACGTTTCAGGATTGTATACACAAAATCCTGGGTGCATTTCTAATGCTATTTGTTCTATCCTATGCTCTTTTGCAAACTTAGCCATTTCTCTCCAATAAGGAATTAGCACGTCATTCCATTGATAGTTAAGTACTTTCATAAAATCTTCTGGCCATGAGCATGTTACCCAATTTGGAAGCTGAGATGTTTCTGAATCCCCAGGGCATCCTGAAAAACCAACAATTCTCTTAATTCCTAGTTTTTCAGCCAGCAATATAGTTTTTTTGAAATCCTCATGGAACTTGTTTGCTATTTTTTTTTGTGGATGAACTGGGTTCCCGTGGCAACTTAATGCAGATATTTCAATATTGTATTTCTTTACAAGTTCTTTAAATTCTTTTATTTTATTATCATCACTCAGTAGTTCATCTGTATTCGCATGCGCCTTCCCTGGATAGCCACCTGTACCTATTTCTATTGCCTGTACTCCTGACTCGCTTAAGTATATAAGTGCCTCCTCTAATGTCTTTTGTCCTAATAATACTGAAAAAACTCCTAATTTCATTGATCTTGTCTCCCTTCATTTTTTAATTTCCAACTACCCAACTATTCAATTTTTTCTCCTACTTATCAAAATACACAGGCTTACCAGTTTTAGCAGATTCATAAATTGCTTCTAATATTTCAGTAACAACTAATGCTTCTTCTGGCTTTACAACTGGCACTGTATCATTTAATATACTCTCAATCCATAATCTCGCTTCTAATTCTGACTCACTTTCTGTGTTTTCATCGTAAAAATCGACTCCTCTAGCATCTAATAATGGTGTTGTTGTAAACAATTTCCCAAAGTTTGCACCATTAATACGCAGCCCGTCTTGCATGTCTGCTCCACCTTTGGTTCCGCATAGTGTTGTCTTCGCTTCGCCTGTTTGCAAAGTATTTAATGCCCAACTAGTTTCTAATACAATTGTTGCTCCATTTTCCATTGTAATAAATCCAAAAGCTGAATCTTCTACTGAAAAATCTTTCGTATTCCAGTCTCCCCAAGTGTTCCCTGTGTTGGTTTGATTAGATAATTTGTAATAAACATTCCCCATAACAGATTTCGGTTTATAATTATTCATCATCCAAAGTGTTAAATCTAGTGCGTGTGTTCCGATATCAATTAGTGGACCTCCACCTTGTTCTTCTTCGTTTAAGAATACTCCCCAAGTTGGCACGTCACGTCTCCTGACTGCATGAGCTTTTGCAAAATAAATATCTCCTAAATCTCCACGTTCGCAAGTTTTGTGCAAGTACACCGAATCATTTCTAAAACGGTTTTGATAAGCAATAGTTAGTTTCTTACCTGTACTTTTAGCAGCCTGGAGCATTTTTCTTGCATCAGATGCAGTTTTTGCCATAGGTTTTTCACACATAACATGTTTCCCTGATTCTAAAGCATCAACACAAATATCTGCATGTGATTTATTAGGGGTGCAGATATGAATAACGTCAATACTTTCGTCCTTAAGCAATTCTTTATAACTCTCATAAGCTTTTGCAGTTGATATACCATATTCTTCTACAGCTTTATTGGCTTTCTCAATCTCTATATCACAAAAAGCAACCATCTCTATATTATCTAATTTTGCAAGACTAGGCATATGTTTTGCATTTGCTATGCCTCCACAACCTATAATTCCAATCTTTAATTTTTTTTGTTCCTTCATGCTAAGTCCTCCAGTATAATATTTTTCACTTTGTAATATCTACTACTCTATTCTATATATAATATCTTTTTAAATCTTCAACTATTTTTATTAATGTATAAACTATTTTTGTAGTTTGCGCTTGCATGTGGTAACATACAAGTACATGCTATCTATATTTATAGAAATGTCATTTTACTGGAGTGAATCATATGGAAGATAGACATAAAACATTAAAATACCCTTCACTAAAAAGCCGTAATTACAAAGTCCAAAATGTTTTGGATGCAAATTTTAGTGCTCCTTTAGATACTGGTTCTGCGCAAAAATACGATATGTTCCCGTCAGAATCAATCATAAAGCTAAATGACAGATTTCTCATTAATTTTAATAATTATTTTTTAGATTCATCATATAATCAAATAGAAGGACATTCACACCATTTACTAGAAATATCATATGTAAAAAAAGGAATAGGAAAATATCATATAGATAACACAATTTACGATATTTCACAAGGCGACATCTTCATCATAAACAATATTGAAAAACACGGTATTGTAGTTAATCCAAATAACGAAATGCTTAACATGGTAATTCACTTTGAACCGCGTTTTATTTGGTCTGTAGAGAATAATTTTTTTGATTCGCGGTATTTAAAAATTTTTTATGATAGAAGTAGTAATTTCCAAAATAAGCTCGACCGCAATAACCCTGCTACGCAGCATATAAGAAATTTACTCTTAGAAATAGAAGAGGAATTTTCAAGCAAACTTCCAGAATATGAACTTATGGTTAAAGTAAAGCTGCTTAATTTACTCGTGCTCTTAATCCGTCATTTTAACTATGTACAGGACAACCCTGAAACGTCTTCTAGAAATAGACAAGAACTTCTTCACATCAATAAAGTTATTGATTATATTGACCAAAACTACACGCAAGGTATTCGCTTAGAAGAATTAGCAAATTTAGTTTTTATGAATCCTTCTTATTTTTCTACTTTCTTTAAGAAATATAATGGAATTAGCCCTACAGAATATATTGCAAGAAAAAGAGTTTATCGTGCTATAGAATATTTGAAATCAACGAATAAAACCGTTTTAGATATTGCAATTACATGCGGTTTTAATAATACTTCTAGCTTTAATAAGGTTTTTAAGAAAATCACTGGTAAGACTCCGTCTGATTATAGGTAAATGTTGACTTTTTCACCGTCAAGCTAAATCTCTATTACACTTCCCGTCCTATTAACATAAAACTGCATAAATTCTTCTTTAAACATTTTTTCTGCAGTTACGCCAGTGCAGTGTGAAAATCCCAATATTTTTGTGTCCACCTTCTTCAAGTATTCCATAGTCTTCTTTATTCTGTCCTCATCAGCCTCTATAAGATGAGTTCCACCAACTATTCCATATATTCTCTTACTGGTTCTCTTAGCAATTGTCTCAATAATGTTTATAATCCCAGGATGAGAACAACCTAATAAAAGTAGCAACCCTTTTTTAGTATCTAATCCCACTACTATTTCGTCTTCAAACTTATCTATTTCATATTCATTACCCCTTTTCACTCTTAAACTATGGTTGTTTTTTTCGAAATCTATACTCCTATCAAAGTTAGCAAATATATAGACATCTTCACTTATCTTAGTAATGTTTTCATTTACATATTCAATCTCTATTCTCCTGTTTCTTAAAAATTCTTCATCAAAATCTGCACCAACGTATTTGTGTGCCATCTCCTCCTCAGAATACCGATATTTATTTCCATTCTTAAAAAAATGTGATCCCACATAAAATTTTGGTGCTATATCATAGTGCTTCAATATCTTTCTCACTCCGTTGCAATGATCATGATGAGCATGACTCAATATAACCTTGTTAACTCGTTTCAAATCAATATTTAAATTTTCGGCATTCCAAATAAACTTGCCCGTTTCTCCAGTATCAAATAGAATTTTTTCTTTGTCTACTTCTATTAAAAAAGATAATCCATGTTCGCACTTTAGTTTTTTATTGTCTCCTGTTAAATCCTCGATTAATGTTGTTATTTTCATATTTTCTCCTCCATTCATTACTCTAAATTGTTATCCATTACCACTATTTTATCAATAATCTAAATATTCTACAAGTGTTTTTCAAAATTCAAATTTCATCCGCGCTTTCTTCTAACCTACATGCTCACTTACTTTTAAAACATTAAATCGTGCGAAAAAATTGTTTTTGACTTTAGTCGCACAATGTGATACGCTAATCGTACGAGGTGATTGAAATGAATGATAAGAATATCAAAAAAACTATAACCGCTACAGAATTTAAAACTAATTTAGGAAAATACTTAGATTACGTCATTGACGACCACGAAGTTGTCATTACAAAGAACGGAAAGAAAGCAGCTAGACTTACCCCATATATTACAGATATCGAACGATATTTCACGGTTAAGGAGGAAGCTCTTGATTATCAGTATGGTGGTAAAAAAGTGTCGTATGAAGAATTCATAGAAATCTATGATAATAGTGATTTAAGAATGGAATTTATTAATGGCGAAATTATTATTTTAGGGTCTCCAAATATTTTTCATCAAGAGATTGCAGGTACGCTCTTCATGAATTTCAAGACGTTTTTCAAAGGCAAAAAATGCAAAGTTTTCTTTGCCCCTTTTGATGTCCATTTTCACAAAAAGGATTTCAAAGAACCTGACGTTATGCAACCGGATCTTTTAATTACTTGTGACACAGAAGAAACTACTAATGAAAAAGGACGTTATATGGGAATACCTTCTCTTGTTGTCGAGATTTTATCCCCTAGCACAAGGTCAAAGGATATGGTAGATAAACTAAATACTTATATGCTGTCTGAAGTAAAAGAGTATTGGGTTGTTGATCCAATTAAGAAAACTGTGCTGTTATACGGTTTTAAGGACTGCGAGATTGATGAATTTACTTCATATAAGCTGGGGGATACTATTAAATCGTATCATTTTGAGGGACTTGAAGTCGAGGTTTGCTCAGTTTTCGAATAAAAATCAGCGAGGTGATTAAAATGGATGATAGTAATATCAAAAAAACTATAACTGCTACAGAGTTTAAAACCAATTTAGGAAAATACTTAGACTACGTCATTGACGACCACGAAGTTGTTATCACTAAAAATGGTACCAAAGCAGCTAGACTTACCCCTTATATTACAGATATCGACCGATATTTTACTGTTAAGGAAGAGGCTCTTGATTATCAGTATGGTGGCAAAAAAGTGTCATATGAAGAATTCATGGAAATCTATGATAATAGTGATTTAAGAATGGAATTTATCAATGGCGAAATAATTGTTTTAGGGTCTCCAAACATTATTCATCAAAGAATTTTAAGAAAACTCTCCATTAATATTGACACTTTTTTCAAGGGTAAAAAATGCGAGGTTTTTTTCGCCCCTTTCGACGTGCATTTTCACAAAAAAGATTTTAAAGAGCCTGACGTTATGCAGCCAGATCTATTAATTACTTGCGACACAGAAGAAACTACTAACGAAAAAGGACGCTACATGGGAACCCCTTCTCTTGTTGTCGAGATTTTATCCCCTAGCACAAGGTCAAAAGATATGGTAGATAAACTAAATACTTATATGCTGTCTGGAGTAAAAGAGTATTGGGTTGTTGGCCCAATTAAGAAAACTGTGCTGTTATACGGTTTTAAGGACTGCGAGATTGATGAATTTACTTCATATAAGCTAGGGGATACTATTGAGTCGTATCATTTTGAAGGGCTTGAAGTTGAGGTTAACTCAATTTTCGAATAGAAAAAACGTTAATCTTCCCAAATGGCTTAATAAGATTGCCAAAGAATCCATATTAGTTTTTTTCTACTTCCTAAAAACACTTTGCATATGTGATTATAGATAAGCAACCTAAAAAGGTTGCTTATTTTGAATTGCGCTTAAATTATTTTAAAATCCTTACTAATCTTTCTATAGCTGAGAACAACAGTCGTTCTGAATTAACCAAAGCATAGTCTAAGCTCATTGGCTGATCCACAATGCTAATAATACTGTCTATACCTTTTTCATATACTTTATCAGCACCTTCACCGATTGTTCCGACAACTGCAATTACTTTTGCATTGTACTTTTTTGCCAGTTTTGCAACTTGGACTGGTAGTTTTCCATTTATGGTCTGATAATTTATTTCACCTTCCCCTGTAATAACAAGGTCGATCTTATTCTCTTTAAATACTTGTTCCAAATTAATGGCTTCATTTATTATTTCAAATCCTGGTCTTAAATCAGCATCTAAAAATGCCATCATACCTGCTCCTAATCCACCTGCTGCTCCTGCACCTTCCATGTTTAGAATGTTTTTATTCAAGTCTTTTTGAATTATTCTATCAAATTGTTTTAACGCCTCATCCATTACTAACACCATTTCTTCGTTTGCACCTTTTTGAAATCCGTAAACTCTTGCTGCCCCATTTAATCCGCATAATGGATTATCTACATCACATGCTACAACAAATTCTACTTCGTCTAATCGCTTATCTCTTTCATCAATATTTATTTCAGCTAAGTTCAATAGTCCTTTTGCACCTTTTTCAATTTCCTGACCGTCATTGTCTAGCAATTTAAAACCAAGTGCTTGCATCATGCCTGCTCCACCATCATTTGTTGCGCTTCCGCCGATTCCTAGTATCATTTTAGTACATCCAAGTTCTAGTGCTTCTAGTACTAGTTCTCCTGTGCCATATGTTGTAGCTATCATTGGGTTTCTTTCACTTAATGCTACTAGTGGTAGACCTGATGCACTTGCCATTTCGATAATTGCCGTTTTACAGTCTCCTAATATTCCAAAATGTGCCTTTGTTTTTTTACCCATCGGTCCGTATACAGTTTTGTAAAAAATTCTTCCGTTTGTATTTAGAACAAGTGCTTCAACAGTTCCTTCACCACCGTCAGCAAGTGGCCTTTTTATTACGCTAGCATTTGGTAGTACCGACTTAATTGCCTTGTCTGCAATATCGCAGAATTGTTTTGCAGATAAACTGCCTTTGAATGAATCAGGGGCTATTAGTATATTCATTTTGCTTTTTCTCCTCTTAATCTAATCTCTTCATAATATTATATTCCTTCTCTTCTATATCTGCAAGAAAACAATTTTCTTCTTACCTTCTTTGTTCAAATGCACTAAAGCACAAAATAACCTAGCAAGGAGATACGCTCTTTACTAGGTTATTTCCATCCATTTTCATCATGTTTAGTCTCAGCTTACAGCCTTATTCTCTTTAGAAAATCTTTTCTTTATGTTTCTCTAATGCTAATAATAGCGGATACCCTATTCCATAACACGCAATTAATTGACCTGATCCTACCCATATCATTGTTATAAAAAGTGGTAATCCAAGTACATGATTTAGAATAAATGCAACTACTACCGCATTAATAAGTACCGGTGGTAATGGTGCTAACCATTTTTTTGGCATTTTATGCGTTAAGTAAGCTGCAGAAAGTGTTGCTAAACTTCCAAATACAATGTCAACCATACCAAGCCCACCAAATGAGTTAGCAATAATAACTCCTACAAACAGCCCTGGAATAGCAGCTGGTGTAAATAGAGGTAGTATAGTTAGTGCTTCTGCAATTCGTACTTGAATCTGCCCATAACTTATTGGTGCTAAAGCGATTGTTAATGTTGCATACAGCGCAGCAATAATCGCGCCCTGCACTAAAAACCTTGTCTTTTTGTTCATTTTTACAACCTCCGTAGTTTTGTTTTACGTCAGGATATTGCGAACTGACGCTTATTTTACTTATCTAGAATAACACATTCGCTAGGCAAATAACATAATTTTCTCTATTAGCTCCTCAATTTTTTTATCTACCTCTTTAAAGTTTACGTTTGGAACGTAATATGTCTCTATACAATCATGAACTTCTTTTGCTTTTTCTAAACTAGTAAAAGTATTTTCCATTAGTGTATTAAATATATCCTTACTCGTACTCAATTCTTTTTCAAATTTAATCAGCATTTGTTTGTCTAGATATTCATCAAAATTAATCGCCTTTTCACTACTATATTCTCCACACGTTGTTATCTCAATATCCATCTTAGGAATACTTATCATTTCAATTCTATCTGGCTCTAATGGCTCGTGATAAAACATGACGTCGTATCCATAATCAAGTGCTTTATCAGCAATTTTGATCAATAACTCACTTTTGATTTTTTCATACAACCCTTCGATGTAATAAATTTCATTTTCGTTGTTTATAATCGTGCTAGCAAAGTCAATACGTCCTTTATTCGTCAATGCGCTACTAAATAGATGCCTCTCTTTTGCAATCCTATTTACTCTGTTGACTTTAGTAAATACCTTGTTAATCAAATCCCGATTTGCTTTTTTAACTTTCAATAAATCAGTAGCTTCGTTGTACATCCACTCAATATCATCTCTCATCAGTTTTGCTGCCTCTAAGTACTTATAGATTCTTTTATACATTTTCGTGTTTTCATCTATAGTATTTACAATCCCACTTCTGTTCTCTTTCAGTTTGTCTTCATTCCAAAAATCGCCTAGATGTATTATCTCATCCACTGCTCCAGGGTGCTTCGGATCAACAATATGCGGAGCTGTACCATCAATAATTGCTATTTTAAGTTTAGGAACAACCAATCCATCTAAACTATCTATGTCAGATGAGCAATGATGCAGTTCTACATCAAATCCTTTATCTACCATGTACTCACCTATTTTTTTCATTAAGCTCGATTTGCCAACTCCTGGTCCACCTTTAAGTATAAATATTCTGTTTGCTTTGTAACTGTCAATAATATGGTGATAATACGAGTAAAAACCCCGCGAAGTATTTCCTCCTGGAAATAGTCTTGTAATGTTACCTTTTGTGGTCATAGTATCCTCTCCTTAAATGATATTCTTTATCAATATATTATGAGTATACTGTTTTTTTGTGAGAATTTTTATCAGTTCTTTTTCTTATCTTTGTGTAGCGTTCTAATTTATGTAAGCTCGATATATAACTTGCTTTAAAAAAACAACACCTTTTAATTAGTTACTTTCTATTGACAGAAGCGCCCACCATCCTTTAAAGCGCCATGAGCTTGTAATCTCTAGTACATAGTAAGGTTTTTAATTGAACGGACAGATAAGAAAGAGTAGCAGAAATATAAAAGAATCTTCGATTCTAGTCCTCGGGGATAAACCCCGAGGTATTTTAAAGGATGATTCTCTTGAAACTTTATCAGGCATTCATCCTGCCCCACAAGGGGGGCAGGTTTTCTGCCCAAGTCGTTATAAAGTATTTGTACTTATTACAAATTTACTATTGATTTAATTTTACTATTGTATTATAATTAGGTTGAGATACAGTGAGAGAATTTATTTTACACAGGAGGAATAATATGGCTAGATTAGTAGGTAAGCAAGCACCACAATTTAAAATGAATGCAGTGACAGGTGATGGCAAAAATTTTATAAAGGTAAGTTCTGAAGATTACAAAGGAAAATGGTTAGTATTTTTCTTTTATCCACTTGATTTTACATTTGTATGCCCAACTGAAATAACTGCTTATTCAAAAAGATGTAAGGAATTTAAAGATTTGAACACAGAAGTACTTGCAGTAAGCGTGGATAGCGAACATTCGCATAAAGCATGGATTGATGGTGATTTAGGTAAACTTAACTTCCCAATTGCTTCAGATATGACAAAAAAGGTTTCAGAAGCATATGAAGTATTAATAGAAGATGCAGGAATAGCATTAAGAGGATTATTCATTATAAACCCAGCTGGAGTAATTCAATATTCAGTTGTTAATGACTTAAATGTTGGTAGAAGTGTTGATGAAACAATTAGAACTCTAAAAGCATTACAAACAGGCGGACTTTGCCCAATAGACTGGGAAGAAGGCGAAGATTTGTTATAGTCTTCACATATTACATTTACTATATCTGTTGAGCTAGCTACTAAATCTGTAGCAACAAACAAGAATTAAACTAATTTCCCCCTTCAAACTCCTATTTTGATTATTCAAGATAGGAGTTTACTTATGTCATTTTCATGGCTCATATTTTAATTGATTTAACTGAATATTTTCAAGCCTCATTACCATAAATTCTATATCTTAGTTTCTTTAAACTCATCTCTTAAAATTCCCATCATTACTTTATCATGGTACTTTCCATTTCTAAATACTTCTTGTCTTAAAACGCCTTCTTTTTTAAATCCACATTTTACATAACTCTTAATTGCTCTTTCGTTGAATGAAAACACATTTAAGTTAACTTTATTTATATTCATTTCATTAAAAATGAATCCCACTAAAAGTCTCATTACTTCTGTTCCATAGCCCTTATTCCAATAATTCTTATCTCCAATAAAGATTCCCACTCCAGCAACACTGTTTTTCCAATCTATACTATTTACACCACATCCACCAATATATTTGTTATCAGCTACTGTTTCTATTGCAAAAGAGTATATATCTTTTGTAGCCGAATTATCTTCAAACCATTTTTTTTGATCTTCAAAAGTATACAAATATGGTATTCCAGGATGCAAGAAACTTTTTACTTCAGGGTCATTTACATATTTTTGGGCTTGTTCCATGTCTTCTTTTTTGTATTCTCTAAGCCTAACTCTTTCACTTGTATACATATTGCATTTCTCCTTATCTAAAAAAACTATCGTTCAACTAGTCTTCTTCAAAGTTTTGTGTTCTCCTGCAAAAAAGTGAATGTTTTAAAAATTACATAGCAATTTATTGCGATACAAGATATACTAGTAAGTACTAAACACAAACTTTGGAGGCTATTTTGAACAGAGAAAAAGTCAGAGCCATTATTGAAATTGCTTTATATGCTGGCAGAATAATGCTTGAAAATGGGGCGGAAACATCGCGAGTTGAAGATACAATTAATAGAATATGTAATTCTCAAGGATTGGAAATACAAAACTTTACTATTCCTACTGGTATTTTTTTGTCTTGCCAATATAAAGGTGACTATTATCCATATGTCATTCGTACCAAATCTCTAGCGATTGACTTGGAAAAAATTGTTAATGTTAATGATTTTTCACGCGAGTTTGTAAACACTGACATGAGCATCGACGAAGCCGAAAAAAGGCTAGAAATCATCAGAAATACACCACATTTTCACCCTATCGTTATGAGTTTTTTTGGTGGAATTGCTGGTTCTTTCGTTACTTTATCAATTGGAGGACGATTCATTGAAGCTTTGTTTGCTTTTATAACAAGTTTTTTTGTTGTTACTTTGGTCAACTATTTATCTAAGTATTCAGGTCCTTTTATAAAAAATGTTGCAGGGGGGATGATCAACACAATTATTGCTTTGCTACTTGTTCATATAGCATCTAATTTTGATAACAATATTGAATTATCTAATATCGTTATCGGCTCAATAATGCCTTTAGTTCCTGGAGTAGCCATGGCAAACGCACTGCGGGATTCAATCGCTGGGGATTTTGTTTCTGGAGTTTCAAAATTGTCTGAGGCAATACTAGTTGCTGTAGCAATAGCAATTGGTGTCGGCTTTATTCTACACACTAAAATTCTACTTACAGGGAGCATTTAATATGATACTAAGTTTTGTATATGCATTTTTATCGACAATCGGTTTCTCAGTATTGTTTAATATTCCACGAAGAGAGATGATTTTTACTGGAATTTGTGGTGGGCTTGGTTGGCTTGCATATGATTCTCTTGCTTTAATGGGAGTTTCTGTAGTATTTTCTTCTTTTTTAGGGGCATTGGTTGTCAGCATACTTGCCGAAATTCTAGCAAAACTCAGAAAAAAACCAGCTACTATATTTGTAGTACCTGGAATTATACCATTAGTGCCTGGATATGCTCTGTATTTTTCTATGTTGAAAATTATTGAAGAAAACTACGCCGAAGCGTCTAGAGTTGGTTTTGAAGCTCTTATAATATCAGTGATGATTGCTAGCGCTATTATTATTGCTACCTCTGTTGGTAGGTTGTTTAAATCAAAAAATACCCATAAAAAAATTCTTAGTTAAAGTCGCCATATTGAGTTGATAATCAACACATTTGCATTATTGTAGTACCATTTTTTGTAAATGGGTATAAAAAAATATTTACAACTGCTGCGAATTATGCTAATGTTAACTCAAGGAAGCAAAGGTTAAACTAAGGAGGAAAAAAATGAAGTGGGATGATAGTCTATATACGGGCAATAGCAAGATTGACAACCAACATAAAGAATTAATCAAAAGAATTGGTCAGGTGTTAATTGCTTGTCGAGAGCGCAAAGGTGCAGAAATTGTAAATGAAACATTAGATTTTTTGGGTGATTACGTGGTTGAACATTTTTCAGATGAGGAAAAATTGCAAAAACAATATAATTATCCTGATTATAAAAATCACAAAAAACTACACGAAAAATTTGTTGCTGATTTTACAGAACTAAGAAATCGATTCAATAGTGATGGCTCTACACTTACAGTGATAACGAAGCTAAACCGTGTTCTTGTTCAATGGCTCATGAAGCATATAAAGGTTGAAGATAAAAAAATTGCAGCTCATATTAAAGCACAAGTACAATAGCTTAATCAAGGACACGCCGCTACACGGATGTCCCTCAAAAAAATGCCAGACCTACAAAGAAACCCTTAGTTTTTTAAAGGGTTTCTTGCTTGAACCTATCTACCAGCAGTTCTTTTTCTTTTCTTTTCAATTTCCTTACTACATATTCTCTTTTTTGAGCCTCACTCCGTGTTACTTGTTCTTCCCAATATACCAACTTAACAGGCAGTCTGGCTCTTGTAAATTTAGCTCCTTTTCCTGCATTGTGCTCTGCTACTCTTTTCTCTAAAGCAACTGTCCATCCTGTGTAAAACTTTCCATCGCTACATTCTAGCATATAGGTGTACGGCATATTTAATCTCCTTGCTTTTCTAAATCAATGCGTTTAATATTAAATTCTTCCTCTATCTTTGTCGCTAACCATTCATGACAAGTAAACATAAATACTTGCCTTTTATTACATATTTCTTTTAATMMCATTAAATTATTATCTAACCTGCCGTCGTCCCAATTCACTAATAATTCATCAAAACAAATTGGTAGTTTTTCTTTGTCCCTATCTAAATGATCAATAAGCGACAGCCTTAACGACAAATACAGTTGATGCAATGTACCCTTACTTAATTTACTACTAACAGCCTCAATTCTTTTTTTAAGATGGTTATTCTTCACTAACAGCGCAGACAGTTCTCCGTCTTTTTCTTCTACCATAATGTGTGAGTATTTCTTATCTGTTATCTTCTGGAGATATACACTCGCWTTTTTAAGTACGTCTGGCTGATTCTCTTCACGAAATCGTTCGTCTGCGATATTTATTATTTCTTTCATTAGCAGAAGTTTATCATACTTTATATATGCATCTCTTAGCTCTTCTTCTCTAACTATAATTTCGCTTTCAATTTCATCTATTGTTTTCTCCTCTAAGATTCTACTCATTAGCATTTCATTTTCTTTTTTGCTCTCAATCAGCAATTTCATTTTTNCAGTAATATTAGTAATGTCACTCTCTGCTTTTTCTACTTCATAATCAGAATATATCAAGTCATCATCATTTGCCATTTCATCATTTCTTAAATCCATTTCCTCTATAATTGCACCATAGTTTGGAATTATGCTCAGTTGACCTTCTAACAATTCAATCTTTTTCTGCGTCTGAATGTTATTGTCATAATTCATAGCTCCTTGTTCAACGTCGCCTCCGCCAATAGATCTTAGTTGCTCTTCTATTTCTTGCAAAACTTTTTCCTGTTTTTTAAGCAGCTCTTTTTCTTCCTCAAGCTCTTCTCTTATTTCTTCAATGCGCCGTGAATTGCCCTCATTTCTAATTTTATGCTTTTCTATCTGAGCCACTCTATTTCTTAACTCTAACAATTTTTCTTCCTCTTTAATAGCACTTTGGTATTCAAATTTATTTAGAAACGCTATAAGATTGCCTTGCAAGTTATCTAGTCTATCATTTTTTTTATTAACTTCTCTTTGTTTGTCGCCTATCTCACTTACAATAGACTTGATGGTTTTAAAGGAAGATATAAACGCCTCTGTATAGTCTTCCATTGCTGCAGTAGAAACAGGAATAGCGTCCAACATTTTAACTAGCTCTTCACATTTTTCATTTTCTTCTTCGACTATTTCGTTTACTGCCAATCGTAATTCTACAAGCGTACCAGTTTCTCCTTTGCTAGAAGCTTTCTTTTTCATTATATTAGGTATAACAACAAAGAATATAACACCAGAAATAGACATCCATATTCCGCCTATAGTAATAATATTGATTTGCTCAGCAATTCCCAGAATTGTGCTAATAGCACCTGCTAAAAGAATCGCTGCTCCAATTATTTTTAATACCAGATAATCATGCTGCGGTTTTTCTTCTTCTAGCTGTTTCTTTAATTCTTTATATGAAAATTGCTTATCGACTAATTCCCTTTTTATCTTTGTCAATTTGCTAATCTGCTTTGCCAACTCATGTATTTCAATTCTTTCTATCTTCGTACAAATTTCATCATCTAAATCCTTTTCAGATATATTCTCCCATTCTGCACGCTTTTTACGACTTAGTCTTCTTAATTCTTCTTCATACGTTCCAATTTCACTTCTTAATACTTTCAAATCACTATACTCACTCTTAAAAGTTTCAATCCTAACTCTATTTTTATACACATCTATATCTTCATTACTAAACAGAACCACCTTTTCTTCTTGGCTCTTCTCTAGTTTTCCTAATTTTTCTACATTGCTTTTGAATGTTTCCACATTATTTTTTATCTCTGTATACTTTTCTATATTCATATTCCTCATTGCTAGCCAAGTATTTTTAAGAGAAAATTTCTCTTCTATTCTATTAATCTCTCTAATTATATTACGAATGGGCATTATTTCTTTTGCTTTTTTTATAATGATTTTTAAGTTTATTTCTTTTTCTTCTAGTTCTTCTAACTCTTTTTTCATTCTACTAATTTCACTGTCAAAAAACCTAATTTTTTTATTGCTATCTCTGGCTACATTTCTTTCTTTTTTCAAATCAACTATTATTGTTTTTAGCTTTCTAACTAGTTGATGCTCGCTCTTTCTTTTTTTAAACAAAGAATCGCTTTCTTCGTTAATCTTTTTTAGTACTTCTCTAACACTAACCAATTCTTCGCTACCAAAACCTGCAAGCAATTTTTCTTGAATTTCAGACCAAGCTTCTCCTTGAATTTCTGCTAAGTCTTCTACTTTTAATGCAAAAATTTTACTATATATTTCCGGGGAAATATGGCTAACTTGTCTTATGGCATAATTCTTTATTTCTTCAACCTTACCATCTTTAATGATCTTACCTGATGGTGAGCTAAGTAATCTTCTATAAATTACAAGCTTATCCCCATTATCCATTTCTACGTCACACGTAAATTCAATTCTATCATTTTTCCACGATACATTAGGGTTCTTTTCTCTACTTGCTGGTTTAAAACCATAGAAAAGCGTCTTGATCAGTTCAAATAAAGTTGTCTTCCCTGCTTCATTTTTCCCATAGATTAAAACCAATCCGTTATCAAGTTTATCAATTGTATTTAGATTATGGAATTTACCAAAGTCATTTATTTCGAACCGCTTTATTCTCACTTCTTCTCACCCACCATTCTACTAACAATTTCAGCACCTAGTTCTTTGACAATTTCTTTTATATAGTCTTGCTTGCTATTTTTTTTTGCATCATTATTTATAAATTCAATTTTGCTCAATCTGTCAATATATTCATCATTCTCTTCAAAACTTTTTATTACAGTTAATATTTCTGACAAAACATGATTGCCTTCTATATAATTCTCTATATCAACGCTGTGAGTCAATTTATCTATTTTTACTTCAATTTCTAATAAATCTAAGTCGCTTCTAATATCATTTTCTAGCTCTTCTATATTAGATTCTTCTTCTAATTCAGTTTTAAGCAGACAGCTTCCTACTAGTTCTATGCGAGCTATTAAGTTATTCTTATCACAATTATTAACTTCAACATACACAAGTACCTCTTCTAGAATCTTATTCTTTAATTCTTCATAGGATTGCATTCCCGCCAATGTATCAATTGTTATTGTTTCCCATCTTATAGAAGATAATTGCTTGAATTCTACCGAAACAACCTCATTATCAATCGTTACAAGAAGCCCTCCTTTTATACCCGTTTCACGCGGATGTCTGCCTTGAATATTCCCACAATAATGAATTTCTTGCAAATCGCTGATGCACTGTCTTTTATGAATATGCCCTAAAGCCCAATAATCGTAATTCTTTGACTCTAAATCATTAATGCTAGTGGGTAAATATTTATCATGTTTGTTTACCTCAAAGGCATTAATAACAGAAGCGTGTGCTAAGCCAATATATGTAACTCCTACTTCTTTTTCAGGAAACTTCTTAATAAGGTTCCTTGATTCTTTACTCGTCTTATGTCCTACCCCTACTACTTTTGCTATGCACTTACCTTTTTTATCAATTATATCCACAATTTCAACATCTTCATTTTTAATAGCACGTACATTACTTGACCACTTTATATTGTTTGCTCTATACGTAGCATCTCCAGGATCATGATTCCCTGTTGTATAAATTACCACAATATTATTTTTTTCTAGCCGTTTAAAGGAATCAACTAAAAATTGTTCTGTTTGAAACGACAATTTATCGTTGTCAAATAAATCTCCTGCTATCAAAAGTGCATTCGCTTTTTCTTCAATGCATAAATCAATAACTCTCTTAAACGCCTCTCTTAAACTACTACGTAATCTCTCTCTTAGCCATTCATTTTTTGATAAGAAATGTGTATCTAAATGTACATCTGCAATATGAATAAATTTAAACAATTATTTCACTCCCCTAGCACAGTCTTCTTAAGTTAATTACAGCTATTGCTAAAATTAATCTCCAATTCAAAATTCTAAAAAACTAGTGTAAATCTACAGTAATATAATCATGTTCAAGTAAATCTACATAAAGCAGCTTATTCCTTAGTAACCCACCTTTCTTAAACAAAATCTTTATAACTTCGGCTATCTGAACAGAAGCAACCATTGCTGGTGTAAAGGAAGGATTTCCAATTTCTTTTTCCAGCCCTTCCTTACATCTGTCTGGATAGATTTTTGCCAGTGTATTGTCCCCAGGTAATATTGTTGAAATCTGTCCATACCAACCTGCAATCGCTCCATGAACAAACGGGATGTCTAGTTTTGACGCCACGTTTTGCAAAACAAATCTAGCATCAATACTATCTACTGCATCTATAATTACGTCGTGCCCCTTCAAAATGCTTTCAGCATTGCTATCTGAGATTCTTTCTACTACCGGAGTAAGTTCAACTTGATTATTAACTAGTCTAATTCTATCTTTGGCTATAAGAGCTTTGTGTTTTCCTAAAGTTTCAGTGTTTGAAAGCAATTGTCTATTTAAATTGGATTCTTCAAACACATCACTGTCTACCGCTGTAATATGCCCTATTCCCAGTCTAGCCAGCATTTCAATTATATACCCACCTAATCCTCCGCAACCAACAACGCATATTCTAAAGCTACTTAATTTCTCATTTTCTTCTTTCGTTAAAGTACCAATATTTTTTCTATACCTTTCTATTTTAACCACCTCCAACTGGCGGGAATATAGAAATTACATCATTTTCTTTTAATTCCTTATCTAGAGCAAGGTCCCTTCCATTTACTAAGAAAATTGCTACTTCGTCTTTTGGAATATTTAGTTTTTCAACAATTGCATTTCCGTTTAACCCTTCTTCATAATCCACGTAAATTTTTTTATCTCTACCTTCTCTTAACGTTGCGAACAGTCTTACTTCTATACTCATTTTATCACCTCTTACAAAAATTCTCTAACGTTGTTACTATTATAGCATACTTCAAATACAAGAATAGAAAATCTATACTATAGAATGTAAATTCTTTATTGAAAATAGAAGCGCCAAGGGCAATCACTTGGCACTTTTTACATTTATGCTACAAACCTAACTCTTTCAACTTTTCTCCTGTAGGAATTCCACCCTTACTCCAACCTCTTTCTTTGTAATACTCTGGCAATAATTCATCTAGCTTATGAACCCAACCTTTTGAAGGTCCTTCTGGAATTGGTTCTTCTAAAAGTCTCTTAGGTAGAGTGTCTTGGCTACTGTCTATTCCTGCTGCTAAGTTAAACATTTTTTCTAGATTCCAAATTCTTTCGCCTGCTTGAAGTAAAGATTCCGCAGTATGATCAGTTCCAGCAACAGCATTATATAACTTTGCATAGTCTTCTGCACCTAGTGCAAATGATGTAAACAAGCATAGACCAAGCGAATCAATAACTGCTGTTAAGTCTTGGAATATTTTTGTCCAAATTGCTTTTCCTTCTAATGAAAATCTGTCTAGTTTCTCAGGCGAACCTAAAACTTCAGGAGAAATCATATAACCTCTAACATGGCATCCGCCTCTATTTGACGTTGCATAGTTAAGTCCTTGTCCTTGAACACCTCTAGGGTCGTATGCAGGCATTTCAAGTTTTTTAGCTGTCATAGAAAGTTCCGGCGCTCCATACATATCTGCTAATCTGTAGGATCCATCTGCCATTTTATCGCCTAAACCTTCTCTTAAAGCCATTCTTTTTACCCACTCAGTCATTGCATCAGCGTTCCCAAATTCCAATGATACACCGTCTAATTCGCTTTCTTTAATGTAGCCTTTTTGGTAAAGCTCCATTGCTGCTGCAATAGTCGCTCCTGCTGTAATTGTGTCAATTCCCATTTGGTTACACCAATAGTTTGCTTTAATTATTGCTTTTAAATCTGAAACTCCACATGTAGCTCCAAATGCCCATATAGTTTCGTATTCTGGTCCTCCGCCTTCTACTTCATCTGTTTTGCAATATCTACCACAGACTATTGGACATCTATAACAGGCTTCTTTTCTCACTAAATACTTCTCTGATAGGCTTTCCCCGCTTATTTCTTCAGCTTTATCAAAATATGAGCTTTGGAAATTGTTTGTTGGGAACATCCCGCTTTCATTTATGATATTAACTAGTACAGCAGTACCATAAGCCGGTAATCCTTCTCCGGTTACTCCGTGTGCTTTTAGTTTCTTTATAGAATCCTTAAAAATCACTTTAAGTTTTTCAGGATCACTAACAGCAACTTTACCTGTACCTCTTACTACAATTGCTTTTAAGTTCTTAGAACCCATTACTGCCCCAACACCTGAACGTCCTGCTGCTCTGTCTTTCTCATTCATAATTGATGCCATAAAAGACAAGTTTTCTCCACCAGGACCTATTGTAAGAACTTTAGCTTTATCACCATGCTCTTCTTGCAGTAAATCTGTCGTTTGCCCTACGTATTTTCCCCATAAATGCGATGCATCTTTAATAGCAACTTTTTCGTCCTTAATCTCAAGATAAACTGGCTTATCTGCTTTTTCTTCTATAATAATTAAATCATAACCTGCCGCCTTTAACTCTGCTCCCCAAAAACCTCCAGAATTAGATGATGCAATTGTTCCTGATAATGGAGATTTTGTTATAACCATATACCTACCACCCGTAGGTGTTGGCGTCCCTGTAAGCGGACCAGAAGTAATAACAATTTTATTCTCACTACTTAGCGCATCAATAGATGGGTCAATTTCATCGCTTAATATTTTTGTACCTAACCCTCTCCCTCCTATAAATTTCTTAGCCATTTCTAAGTCAAGTTTTTCTGTCTTAATGGTTCTGTCCTTAAGATTAATTCTTAAAATCTTACCATTGTAGCCGTACATCTAACCACTCTCCTTTTTTATTATTAAGGCAAAAATCACGCCTATAGAAAACCCCTAAACTAGCTTTTCTTTATTAATATGGCTAATATTACCGAAATATGCAACACTAAAATTGTTATTATTGTATATGTGAATGTTCTTTTTCTTCTCTTATGCTTAAAAAACTTCATTCCAAGAATTATTCCGAATTCACCTAGTAAAAATGCAAGCGTAAATAATAACTTCTCCTTAACTCTCCATTTTCCTTCTTTTGCTCTTTTTTTATCTATGTACATCGTTACAAAAGAAACTATATTTACAATCACTGTATACCCCAATATATACCCTATCAAAACATTTTCTCCTCACTATTAGCACTATATTTACACTCATTCTATCATGTCTGCTTCAAAATTTTACATAAAAAAACGCCTTTCGGCATTTTTTCTACTCTTCTACTTTTTAAACAGCTCTTTAAACTTTCTTTGCGCATTGGCAAAATCCTCATCATCAGGATGCATTGCTGCAATTTTATGTCTCTTTATTCTTTCTTCATTCATTGCATGCGGGTGATCAGGTGGCAATGATTTGAATTTCTCAGTTAATCTTGGATCTACTTTCCCTTGGCAAATAAATTCTCCAACAATGCTATTTTCGTTGTCAACGAATAGTTTTTTTATTCTTTCCATAGAATCTACAGCATGTTGTGAATCTGGATATGCTCCTAAAGTAGCAAATACCGCCACTTTCTTGTTTTTAATATTCTC
Source organism: Alkaliphilus sp. (assembly GCA_002733545.1). Taxonomy (GTDB): domain Bacteria; phylum Bacillota; class Clostridia; order Peptostreptococcales; family NVVX01. Next base: position 5,359 of record NVVX01000030.1, on the reverse strand, counting down.
TATAGCTACTACAGCTTTTTTATCTGCTGTTCCTCTATCTATCCAACACMCAAAAGCTATAAAGTCATATTTGTCAAATGCATTAACCTCGCCTACATCGCATAAGTCTGTTCCCTCTGGCATTACTTCATATATTGCCTCTGCTACTTTCTTAGTATTTCCTGTTTCACTTGAGTAAATAACTAAATATTTCATACTATCCCACCTCTTTTTTTTATCGTCTTGCCTCTTCGTCTAAAAATTCTACTAAAAGCTTTGTYACATCACTACAGATGTTATTTCCCCAAAAAACTCCCTCTTTAGTTAGTCTATATTTTTCTCCTTCTTTTGCGACTAGGCGGTTATGCAACAGTTCTTCAATGAAAGAGCTTGCATGCTCATGCATTTTCAAATTGCTTTCATCATCTAACTGGTTAAATGATATAAATCCAAATTGAATTTGTCCAATTATCTTAGTTATTACATTATAGGATTCAGTTACAACCTTTCCCATTGGAGAAATTGGCATCAGCATTTTTGGGACTTTACTCATCATTGGTCCGTTATAGTACAAATAGTTGCCTAGCCTCCCACCTGCGCCATTTCCAAGCGCTAAACAGTCTCCCGCTCTATTTTTAACTTGAATATATTTATAATCATCTCTATTTTTCCTCACAATTTTCGTTAATTCCAAGAGTTCAAATCCATTACTTAATAACTCATCATAGACTTTACCAAACATTACTCTTTCATCACTTATGCTTGGCAGGTTCTCTATTTTTCCATCTTCAATTAATTTGCTCAGCACCGAGCCTTCATGCAATATAAGTGAGTAATAACTCAACCCCGCAATATCTAACTCTTTTATAGTTTTTAAATCAAATTCTAGCTCCTGCATCGTTTGATTTGAGTAATTATATATTAAATCGATATTGGTGTTTTTAAAGCCCATATCTATGGCCTTCTGAATTTTTGCTATAACCTCACTGCTACTCCCCCTGCGTTTTAGCAACTTCCTGCCTCTGTCGACAAAAGTTTGTACCCCGATACTTAATCTGTTTACTCCCATTTTTTTTAAAATTTCGAGTCTATCCTCTGTAAGCTCGGTAATAGACGTTTCTACGCTAATCTCCGCAGTTTTACTAATGGGTAATAAACTATGCATTGCATCCAAAATTTGTTCCCATTGTTTTGCTGATAAAACTGTTGGTGTTCCACCACCAAAGTATATTGAGTCAAATTCTTTAGACTGAATATATGGATAACTCGCCACTGCCTTAATTTGTTTAATTATTAGTTTATGATAGTCTTCTACTGATGAATTTATCATTGTTCTGTTTAGATTGCAAAAACTACATAAGTTTGTACAGTATGGTATGTGGATATATATTGCACGTGGTCTGCTTGCCTTTGTCTGCAAAAGAGTTTTTACATACCCAATTTGGCTTTGTTTGTCAACAAACGCATTTTTCAAGTAAACTTGCGACGCATGGTGACTTTTTAATCTCTCTGAGTACATAACTACTGAGCCTCCCTAATTTTAACTATCTTATTACTTTTTTCTATTCTATCATTGTTCTTTATCAGGCCTAATGGGTAAAAAAGCGGCTTTCCGCTAACTTGTTCAACTGAAATATGCGCGTCAATTTTATATACATCTCTTAGCATTTTTTTTGTAATGACTTCACTTGGACGTCCTTCCATAACAAGCTTCCCTTTGTTAATAACATACATACGATCGCTGTATTTTGATGCCTGATTCAAATCATGCAAAACCATAATAATTGTAATCTTATATTCTTCATTAATTTTTTTAAGTAATTCCATAACCTCTAATTGATGACTAACATCTAAATATGTAGTCGGTTCATCAAGTATTAATACCTTAGTTTTCTGTGCAAGTGCCATTGCCACCCAAGCACGTTGGCGTTCTCCTCCAGATAAAGTTGTTACGTATCTATGCTCAAATTCATTTAATCCAGTCACCTCTATAGCCCAATCTACAATAGAATTATCATCATAATTGTTGAATTCGTACCATTGTTTATGAGGAACTCTTCCATACGAAATTAAATCTCTGACTGTACAGTCGCTCGGACTGTGGTTGTGTTGACATAAAATTGCTAGTTTTTTAGCTACTTCTTTTGTCGGTAAGCTGTGAACATCAGATCCATCTAAAAACGCAGCTCCATTTGATGATTTCATTAGTCTTGAAATAACTTTGAGCACAGTAGATTTCCCAGACCCGTTTGGTCCAATAATCGACACAATTTCACCTTCATTTATATTCATAGTAAAGTTACTTACAACATTTTTTTTATCATAAGAGATGCTTAAGTTTTTTGCATAAATCACTGTCCATACCCCCTAACTTTTCTAAGCAGATAAAGAAAGAATGGTCCGCCAATAACTGCCATAATTACACCTACTGGTAATTCAATGGGTGAAAAAACCGTTCTAGCCACAATATCTGCAGAAACCAAAAGTACCGCTCCTAGTATTGCGCTTGATGGTAGCATAAACCTATAATCCGAACCTACTAAAAGCCTGCTAACATGTGGTACTATTAAACCTATGAATCCTATTATTCCAACAACTGCTACTGATATACCTGCTAAAAAAGCAGCTGTGGCACAGAGAACTGTGCGTGCTAAATTTAATCTTACCCCTAAGTTTTTTGCAGCCTCATCACCTAATTGCAATGAATTTGCAACATTAACACTTAATAACGCAACTAGCAACCCTACAGCAACATATGGCCAGAGTAGTTTAACTTGATCCCAACTTTTGCCTGCCAATGTACCATTTAGCCACATTATTATTCCTTGTATTCTGTCACTATAAAGAACTGACAAAAGAGAAGTTCCCCCACCTAGCATAGCGTTGACTGCGACTCCCGCTAATATTATCCTTATCGTACTCATGCCTTTTTTCCAAGCAAGAGTAAAAACTAACAGCGTTGCAACAAGCCCACCAATAAATGCTGCAAATGGGACTAGAGCAGTCAGCGCTGGAAAAACAAGCATAATAGTTATAGCAGATAAACTTGCGCCAGATATTACTCCAATAAGTCCAGGTGAGGCTAATGGATTTCGTAAAACTGCTTGTAGTAGTGCTCCTGAAGTCGCCAAGCTAGCACCCACTAATATAGCAAGTGCTGTTCTTGGCATTCTAATGTGCATAACAATTATTCTAATAGTTGAGTCTGATCCATCAATTAAAGCATTAATTATTTCACCTGTTGAAAATCTTACACTACCAAACCTTAAAGAAATTACCGCCAATACAACTAACAAACTAATTTCTGCAATGAAAATTCCTATTCGTTTAGCTAACCTTTTTCTTATTTCAATTTGTGCATCTTTTGCACTCTGTGATGTCATATTAAATCCCCTTTTATGGATAGAGTATTTCTGCTATTAATTCTAAGGATTCTATTGCTCTTAGTCCTGGATTTGCAAAAAATAACGCATTATCCATATCGTACACTCTTCCATTTTGCACTGCACTAATTTCTTGCCATACAGGGTTAGTATTAAATTCATCTTCAAACATTTTTTTAGTATCTTCTGCTCTACCATGTGCAACTCTTAGTATAATATCTGGATTGATTTTTACTACTTGCTCTTGACTAAAAGGCACATACGCTCCTAAACTATCTTCTAGTGGAAGTCCTTCTGTTACATTGATACCTCCAAGCATTTTTACCAAACTCCCAGCAAAAGTAATGTCTCTTGCTAAAGTAAATGTACCTGCGCTTCCATGCATAATCATAACTCTAGGTGCTTCTTTGCCGCTTATTCTATCCATTACAATTTTTTCTCGTTCTTCGAACTTTGCAATTATCTCTTGCGCCTTTTCTACTGCATTAAATGCTTTTCCAAAGTTTCTAATAAGTTTTTTTGTATCTTCATATGTTGAGTTGTCAATTCCTATAAAAGCAATATCATGCTCTTTAAAAGTTTCAGTATGCATAGCTAAGAATCTTGGCGACATAATAACTAAGTCTGCCTCTACAGCAACTATTTGCTCTATATCTGGTCGCATCGGGTTTCCAACCTTGGTAATATCTACAAGATTGTCTGGCAACTCTCTTCTAGATGATGTCATAGCTGCTAATTCAACTCCTAATTCATTTAAAATCAAAGCAAGACTATATGAAATAGGTACAATATTCTCTGGCATTTTTTCCAAGACTAGCTCATTTCCTTCAAAATCAATAAGTACAAATTTATCATTTGACGAGGTATCTTCAGTTTGCTCATCAGCTTGATCTGCTTTTTCTGAAGTATTTTTTTCAGACGTTTCTGAAACCTCTTTTTCTTGCAAATCAGCTTCTTTCGTTTCTTCTTCTTGAACGCCACAACCAATTAAAGCTACGCTCGCTAGTATTATTACTAATATTAATGCAAAAAATCTTTTCATTCTAAATCCTCCTCAAGATATAATTGATATTAATTATTGTTCTTGTTGAGAATATCACATAGTTATTTCCTTGTCAATAGTAATTACCATTCGCTATAAAAGAATCTTCGATTCTAATCCGCGGGCATAAGGCCCGAGGTATTTCAAAGGATGATTCTCTTGAAACTTTGTCAGGCTTCGCCCAAGTCGTTATAAGATTTTCTAATGTAGCTCGTGTAATCCTAAACTTTACATAACCAAAACAAGAAAACTACCTATTAGAAGAAATGGTGCAAACGGAATAGGTGTGCTTTTATCTACCTTTTTATTCACCAAGAGAACTGCACTAACTAGGCCACAAACAATTGTAGCCACTATAAGAATTCCTAATAATTCAGTTAACTCTATATATATACACATTAGAATCAAAAGTTTAATATCTCCAAACCCAATATTTTTGTTTGTAGCAATATACAATAAGATTAACAATGAACTCACTGCTGCCACAGCAATCACTTTGTCACTCGTTAATTGCACGTAACCAATTGCAAGTAAAAATATCCATGCGCAAAGCCCTGCCAAGAGCAACCTGTTTGGTATTATTTTCTTTTTAATATCAATCATACTTGCCATAATAAGTATTATTAATAAAATATAATCGTCCATTTTCTCACCTACCCAAAATTCATTTTTCATTTTACGACTGTAATCCTAATTTCTATCCCTTTTTCTCTTGCTTTATTTTTAGCATCAAATATGCTTTTTAGCTGTTCTTCGCACAATGGAAAGTTTGGGATCACAATATTTAAAAGTTTCGTGTCATAATCATTCTCGTTAATTGTTAGTCCCGCAAAGCTAGCACTTTTAAATCTATCTAGTTGTTGATAGCCTTTTTATTTGCTACCAAACCAACTAATATTCTTCATAATAAATAAAGAACCAACATCAAGTAACTGATGAAATATTCATCAAATTA
>NVVX01000029.1 GCA_002733545.1 Alkaliphilus sp. | reverse complement strand
TAAGACGTTTCACGCTTTTTATACTTAATATACGCAAGTCAAATTCGTCATCCTAACTCACGACTGAAGCCACGAGTATGCGGTCGACAATTATCAATCTGTCAAACTAAACGTCCCCGCAACATGTGTGTCAAACGAAACGTCCCCGCAACATGTGTGTCAAACGAAACGTCCCCGCAACATGAATGTGTCAAACGAAACGTCCCCGCGACATCACCCGCGACATCAATTAGCAAAAGCTAGTAATCGAGATTGCGCTAAGTATATAATAGTGATATAGTATGCCTATAATAAGTATTCTCTTGTTTTGCTGGCACAGTCGGATTTTACAAAAATAGACCCAGTCAGAGTGATTCTTTGTACTAAACCTATTAGGAGTGATATTGTGTTAATTAAACCATCAACATCATTAAGAAACGAATATAATGATATTTCTGCTTTATGTAAGGAAAAAATGGAGCCTATTTTTCTTACAAAAAATGGCCACGGAGATTTGGTTGTTATGAGCATTCCCACCTATCAAATGCGAGAAGAGATGCTAAATCTAAGAGAAAAACTACTTGATGCAGAAGCACAAAGACTTTCTGGATGTAAAACTTATTCAATAGAAGAAGTTAGTTTGCGGTTGAAAGAGTTAATTGATGAAAAAATATAATGTAAAGTTCCTAAAACCTGCACTAGACGATTTAGAAGAAATTGTCCTCTACATTGCGCAAGATAGTCCCCCTATGGCATTAAAAATGTATGATAACATAATAGCTTGTTCTATGAAACTTGAAACATTTCCTAAATTAGGTCGTAAAGTTCCTGATAAAAAAATGAATGAAAGTGGTTTTAGAATGTTAGTACTAGCGCCATATATTGCTTTTTATAGAGTGATCAACGATACCGTTTACATCTATAGAGTGTTGCACGGTGCTAGAAGCTATCCTTTGTTATATACTGATTGGGTCATAGAAAGGTAGCCGAATCACGTGGACAATCCCCGCAGCAGTTATTATGTCATGAATGCTAAGCTTTCTTTTTTTATAGTTCCACTCGTAGAACTTAACGCTTTCACCATCTAATTATATCTCTTTTCTCCAAAAATTAGGTGTCATTATAACAAGAATCGTAAATAGCTCTAGTCTCCCTAGCAGCATTAATAAAGATAACAACAGTTTGCTAGGAACACTAAAAAAGCTATAATTTCTTGTTGCACCTACTAAGTCAAAACCTGGTCCAATATTGCCTAATGTTGCAGCTACTGCGCTTGCAGAACTCACTAGCCCTATTCCTTCTAGCGATATTAAAAGAGTTCCACCTATAAATATCAAAATGTATAAGAAGAAAAAACTTGTAACACTTGCAACAATATCTGTTGAAATCAATTTTTTCTGAATTCTTACAGGGATTAATGCTCTTGGTCTAATTATTTTTCCAAATTCCCGCTTCACGAGCTTTAGTAATATTAGTATTCTAATGTTTTTTATCGCTCCACCTGTAGAACCTGCACACCCACCTATAAACATAAGGGTAAATAGTATCCCTCTACTAAAAGTTGGCCATAGGTCGAAGTCTGTTGTAGTGTAGCCTGTTGTAGTAATGATAGAACCTACTTGAAAAATTGAATATCTTAATGTTTCTCCGATAGTGCTATATGTTTCTCCGTATAAGTTAATAGAAATCAATATGAAAGCTATTATAATTATTGTTAAGTATAGCCTTAATTCTGCGTTCTTATATATATCCTTCCATCTTCCCTTATATAGTCCATAGTATAATGAAAAGTTAACACCTGAAGCAATCATAAAAAAAGTTATTACCATTTCTATATAAACACTATTAAATGCACCTATACTCGCATTCCTAGTTGAAAACCCACCAGTTCCCACTGTTCCAAATGTATGAACGAATGCTTCATATAAACTCATCCCTCCAAGAGAAAGCAGTGTTACTTGGGCAATTGTAATGCCTAAATAAGCTGTATACAAAATTTTTGCTGTATCTCTCATTCTTGGTGCTAATTTATCTGCTTCTGGTCCTGGACTCTCTGCTTTAAAAATTTGCACACCACCTACCCCTATTAAAGGTAGAATGGCTAATGTTAAAACCAGTATTCCCATACCTCCAAGCCAGTGAGTCAGCGATCTCCAAAACAGTATACCTCTAGGTAAAATTTCAATATCATTAAGTATTGTTGCTCCTGTTGTTGTCAGCCCTGAAATGGTCTCAAAAAAAGCGTCAACGTATGACGGGATACTTCCTGATATAACGAAAGGAAGCGCTCCAAAAGCTGCAAATAGCAGCCATCCAAACGCGACAATTAGCAAGGCTTCTTTGCCTCTTATTTTTTTTGAATTGGGTTTTACTAGTGACATTGGCACACTAAAGAGCAAAATAATAATTATAGTAAGAATAAATGCCATGTAATCATTTTCACCGTAATAAATTGAAATCCCTATTGATGGCAAAAGTGCAATAATATTAAAGAGGAGTAGGTTTCCTAGTATTTTTGTAACTATTCCATAATTCATCTAGTACCCCTCCCTTTGGTTTATAAAAAATTCTTTCAACTGTTGCAATTTCAGATTCCGTACAAAACACAACTACGCGGTCGCCAGCACGAATTATTGAATTACCATCTGGAATAGTTACTTTGCCTTCGTGCACAATAGCTCCTACAATAATTCCTTTTGGGAAACCTAAATTCGATAGTTTCTTATCTATAATTTTAGATTTTCTATCAATTATTGCCTCAATAACTTCAGCCTGCCCGTCTAGCAAAATTGACAAGGCTTCGATTCTTCCACCTTGAATAAACCTAAGAATATTTGCTGCAGTAATTAAGACAGGGTTCACAGCTACATCTATCCCTAATCTCTCAATAATCGGAATATAACTTGGTCTACTTACTTTGGCTATGGCTTTTTTTACTCCATATTGCTTGCCTAGTAATGCAAGCAATAAATTATCTTCGTCAAATCCTGTTACTGTTATTAGTGCATCCATTTCGCAAATATTCTCTGACTCTAGTATGTTAATGTCTGTACCGTCCGCATGAATAACTACAGCATTTTCAAGCTGCTCAGCGAGGTACATACATCTTTGTTTATTTCTTTCAATTATCTTGACTGTACTTCCTGCTTTAGCTAATTTGTCTGCAAGATAAAATCCAGCTTTTCCTCCACCTACAATTAAAATTCTCTTAACTCTTTTTTTAGATCGTTTATTTTCGTAAGCAGCACAATAATTGTTGATACTATCTTTACTCCCTATCATATATACAATATCTGTAGGTATCAGTTCTGTTTCTCCATGAGGAACAATAATTTTACCTTCTCTTAAAATTGCAGCTATTAAAATAGAGCCTGGGATGTCTAAATCCTTTAATTTTTTACCTGACATGTTTTTTATTTTTTCCACTTTAAAATCAGCCACTTTAACAATACCTTTTGCGAATTCTTCCAAATGAATAATACTTTCTTGCGGCAGGTACTTCATTATTTTTTTTGCCATAAGTAAATCTGGGTTAACAATAAAGTCTACATCCATACTTTCTTTGATGAATGGAATCTGCGCTGCATATTCAGGGTTTCTCACCCTAGCAATTACTTTTTTGCATCCAAGTTTTTTTGCCATTGTAGCAATTAAAATATTGGTCTCATCGCTGCTAGTTACAGCAATAACAAAATCGGCATTTTTAACTGCTAATTGCTTCATAATCTCAAGCTTAGCTCCATTTGCTTTTAATGTTAGGACATCTAGCTTTTGATTGATTTTTTCTAGAGCAGTTTCGTTTGTGTCAACAACCGCAACGTAGTTTTCTTTTTGCGAAAGCAGTTCTGCTAGTTTAGAACCTAGTTTCCCTGCACCATATATAATAATTTTCATTTAGCGTCACCTCTTATTCGTTTACTAATCCTATGCCTTTTATAATACATCATACTTCTAATTAATTCAATACAAAAAGAATAGTATCAAAGCAAGTTTCTTCGGTACTATTCTTTAGAAATATTCTTGATCTGCTACTTAGAAAGCATCCCCACAAATTTTTCAACAAGCACAGGGTCAAATTGTGTCCCTGCGTTTCTTTTCAATTCTTCAATTGCGTCTGCTACTTCTTCAGTAAGTGCGTCGGGTTTAAGAATAATATTAGAGGAAATTTGCAATTTCCCAAGGTCATGATATTTAGCAATTAGTATAAATCTTTCCACAAAATTTTAATTGGTAAAATATTTTGCCTGTTTCATTGTTGTTTTTTACTAATAGCTTTCTTAAATAGTTCTACAGAAGTGTTTGCAACCAGCTCTTTTGGCATTTTTAAATCATCAATCATCTCTCTTGCTAATCCAAAGCAGCCAATATCATACATGAAATGAGCATCACTTCCTAATGCAACTGCTACTTCTTGTTTTTTGCATTCCTTTAATATCGCATAACAAACCTCTTTACTCCCTTTTCGAAAACTCCCTGGTTTAAGAGAACTATTATTTATTTCAATCAACGTTTTTGTATCTTTAGCGGCCCTTACTATTTCTACGATATCAATTGGGAAATGTGGGTTTCCAGGGTGCCCAATCATATTTATAAATGGATTATTCATTACTTTTATTAATGCTTTAGTATTTTCTTTTCTACTCCCGGATGCTATGCACGGTCTATGAAAGCTCGCAATGACAAAATCTAGTTGCTCTAGTATATTTTGCGCAAGATCTAAGTTGCCCTCTAAATCTAAAATATTAACCTCGGCGCCTTTAAATATTTCAACTCCATTAATTTCAGCGGGAAGAACTTTTAAGTTTTGAAAATATATCTCATTTGCCCCGCCTGGCATCGCAGGGCCGTGTTCCGTTAATGCAATTAATTTGTAATCTATTTTTTTTGCATAATCCGCCATTTCAAGTATTGTACTATAGGCATGTCCACTTGCAATTGTATGGCAGTGAGTGTCTAAAACATATTTCACAGTAACTCCTCCAATTTTAGTAACTTTTGTTGTTTTGTACATTATATCAGAAGAATCTACGAATACAAGCCGTGGATTGTTTAGCAAAAAAACGAGAGGATTCCCCTCTCGCTTTTCAATTGCGTTATTATTTATTAATTACTAAAATAGGCCTCTTCCACCAAATAATACTGCTAGTAACAAGAAGAAGAATAACAGACTATCTCCTGAATCACAGAACAATCCACATTGACAGAAAATAATTACTAATATCAAGAAAAAGAATAATAAACTAGTTTCTTGACCAAAAATTCCACCTAATATATTTTTGCTTATACTCTCGCTCACTTTCTTCGCCTCCTTTATTTTGCTAATAATTTTTTAACTTGGGTCTAATTCATGATATGATTTAATGTATAGATGTGATACTATTGATAAAAACAGAGTAGCTTTCCTACCCTATTTTATTCCTAGTAACCGAATAAGCCTCTTCCACCAAATATAAATACAAGTAATAGGAAGAAGAAAAGCAGGCTGTCTCCTGAATTTCTAAAAGCAGGACAGTTACAACAAATAATAACAAGTATCAGAAAAAAGAATAATAAACTACTATTATCTCCGCAAAAACTACTTAATAGCCCTGAACCTTTTCCACAATCACCCATTTTGGCACCTCCTGTATTTTCATATTTTTAGTTCTCACTATATGATATGAAAAACAGTAAATGTTGTGCTATTTTCATTATTTTTCGTTCCGTTTTGTTGACATTATGTTGACATTATGTTGACAGTTTTATAGAACATTTATATTATCAAAGCATACCTTAAATATATATACTTTCTTGTACTAAGTACTATACTCTTAATCGTAGCAATCGTTAAATAAATATGAAATGAAGATAAGGTGGTAATTATGAAAAAACTAATTATTCAAAAATTTGGTGGCACATCTCTTTCATCTAAAGAGCGTCGCAATGCAGCTGTTCACAAAATATTAAAAGCAAAAGAAGAATTGAAATCAGTTGTAGTTGTGGTGTCAGCAATGGGCAGAAATGGTGATCCCTATGCTACAGATACTTTAAAAAGTTTGATTAAAAACTCAACTTGTAGCTTAAAAAACATTGATTTAATAATGTCCTGTGGTGAAATTATTTCGGCAACTGTTTTAGCTTCAATGTTAGAATCAGCTTCCCAAACCGTCACAGTTCTTACTGGTTTTCAAGCTGGAATATTAACGAATAATAGTTTTAGTAGTTCGGAGATACTCTCAATAGATAAAAAAAAGATTACGTCACATTTAATGAAGGATGAAATCGTTATTGTTTGTGGTTTTCAAGGAGTTACAAAAAACAATGAAATAACAACACTTGGAAGAGGAGGCAGCGATACTACTGCTGCTGCTTTAGGCGTAGCTTTAGAAGCTGAGTGCGTGGAAATTTACACAGATGTTGATGGAGTTATGACTGCAGATCCAAATGTAGTTTCATCTGCAAAAATCATTGAAGAGATCAATTACAACGAGGTTTATCAAATGGCAGACACTGGTGCAAAAGTAATACATCCAAAAGCTGTGGAAATCGCTCAAAAAGGAAATATACTCCTTAAAATAAAGAATACTATGTCTTCTCATCCAGGCACGTATATCTCCGCAAATACTATAGTCGTCTCAAATCCAAACTTGTCAGAAATAAATGATGCTCTACTTACGGCTATCACTCACAAAGATAACATTTCTCAGGTAACTATCAGTATGGATGAAAATGGTATAGCGGAGAGCGGGATATTTTCTTCTTTAGCGAGAGCTAATATTAGCTTGGACATGATTACTCTATTTGTTACAAAGAAAATTTTCACTATCGACGATTTACAATCGAATCTGTTAAAAGAAATTCTTGATGCATCGAACTTGCAGTATAGAATTTTAGATAATTGCAGCAAGATAACTATAATTGGAAATAAAATCACTGGCATTCCAGGTGTTATGGCTAGAATTCTGAGTACGTTTTCAAAAAATAATATTCAAATATTACAAACCTCAGATTCGCATTCTACTATCTCTTGTTTGGTTCATACCAAGAATGCAATACTTGCTGTTAATGTACTTCACCAAGCTTTTGGTTTAAATTTATAGTTTAGGATGTATTTCATTAGTACAATAAAAAAGAGTCAAAACAGGTATACCCACTTGTTTCGACTCTTTTTTGTTATTTTTAAAACTCAATCACTAAACATTATAAACACACCAAGTCGTTCAATGTTTAATTTCAATTTTCCCTCATCTACTACAATTATTTCTCCTTCTTCGTATACATTTCTCATTTTTTCTAAAGAGTATTTAGAAACGTCAACTTCTATTTTACAAGCTTTTTCCTTGTTTGTGTTTAGTGCAACAATGGCTAGTTGATTTTCTTTGCAGATCCCAAATACATCTTTCTTGTCTTTGATCTCTCTTGAATAAACAATGACATCATCTTCATCATATAATGTGTCCCAAGTGCCTGATGTAAATACATTATTTTCTTTTCTTAGTACAATCATTTTTTTATACCATTCTAAAAGGTCTTTGTTTCCACTATTCCACGGAAAAGCACCTCTATTCCATGGATCTTCGTATCCTTCCATTCCTACTTCATCTCCATAATAAATGCTCGGAACCCCAGGTAGAGTCATCTGCATTGCAACTGCTAATTTCATTCTATCAATTGCTAAACATCTTTTATCATCTGCCAATTCAAATTTCGTTTTCTCAACTGCAGACATATCCTTACTAGTTGGAGCTTCACCTAATAGCGTCATAACTCTTGCCCTATCATGGCTCCCTATTAAATTCATTGCACTATAGAAAAACTCTATTGGGTAGTTTTCTTTTAATGTCATTAGTTGTGATTTAAAGCCTTGAGCATCTATCTTTCCTACAATAAAATCAATTATTGCAGATCTAAATGGGTAGTTCATCACTGAGTCAAGTTCCCCACCCATTGCGTATTTCCTTGTTTTGCCATAGCTCATTTTATTTGATGCATCTTCCCAAACTTCTCCAATAAGGACTGTTTCATTATCTAGATCTTTCATTTCGTTCCAAATTGCTTTTACAAACTTTTCAGGAAGCTCATCTACAACGTCTAGTCTCCAACCTTTTGCTCCTAATTTAATCCATTTTTTCACAACACTATCATTGTCATGTATAATAAAATTTTTATATTCTTCGTTATCTTCATTTACATTTGGTAAATCGTCAACCCCCCACCAAGATTCATATTCATCTGGGTGTTTTTTAAAGTTAAACCACCCGTAATATTTTGACTCTGTTGACTGATAAGCACCTAATTCTTCATACGTGTTTTCTTTGTTGAAATAAATACTGTCGCATCCTGTATGATTAAAAACGCCATCTAAAACAATATTTATTCCCTTTTCTTTAGCCAATTTACACAAATTTTTAAAAGTATTGTTATCTCCTAGCATCGGGTCAATCTTTTTATAATCTGCCGTATCATATCTATGATTACTTCTTGCCTCAAATATTGGATTTAGATATATCGTATTTATTCCTAAATCCTTTAAATAGTCCAGCTTTTTAATTATTCCTAGCAAATTCCCACCAAAAAATTCCCACCTCACTATTCTTCCATTTTCATCTTTTATATACAGCGGTTTATCGCCCCAATTAGCATAAATAAAACTATTTTTTTTATGGTTTGATACCTCCCCATTTTCGTTGCCATTATAAAATCTATCAGGGAATATTTGATAAATAACAGCTTCTTTAAACCAATCGGGAGTTTTTAACTTTTCATTGTATACTGTAATTTGATAAGGGATAGCGTTAATCTGATATAGCTTTCCTACACCACCTAATTTTTTCTCATTGTTTCCGTAGAAATATATACCTTCTTCATCTTCAATCATAAAATAATACCACATTAAACCACATTCATCAGGAGCACCTATTTCGATAGAGTATGTATACAAGATGCCCTCTTTCCGATCTGCTCTCATTTCAATTTTTTTTATATTCTTCCCATCTCTCCACAATATCAAATCGACTGCTATAAGTTGCTTCTCTGAGCGCAACTTAAACCTTAGTTTAATTCTTCCATTAGTTTTTATTGCACCAAATGGTTTTCTAAAATACTCGTCATGTGAATTATGCATATGAAAATCAGACAAAACATTCCCTCCTTTCTAAAATCCCACGTATTGGGTACCCATAAAGGGCACCCCTACTTAATTCATTTCGCAAAATCATGTTTATTCAATTTCCAAATTTTATCACTATAATCTCTTATCGTCCTATCACTTGAAAACCCGCCTGAGTATGCTATGTTGTAAATCGATTTTTCCCACCAAGCACTTGGGTTATTATATAGTTGTCCAATTCTTGCTTGAGTAACGTAATAAGATTCAAAATCCTTAAGCACAAAGTATGGGTCTGCCATTCCACCATGTCCGTATAATAAACCATCATGTAACCCTCTAAAAATCTCGGTATTCTCTCCAGTGTAAAATCCATTTACAAGCTGTTCTACTACAGTTCTAATTTCTTTATGTCTTGCGTAAATTTCTAGCGGTTTATAATGTCCTCCCTTATAATATGCATCTGTTTCTTCTGCGGTTAATCCGAATATGAAAATATTATCATCACCTACAGCCTCTTTAATTTCTACATTTGCGCCATCTAGAGTCCCTACAGTTATTGCACCATTCATCATAAATTTCATATTTCCAGTGCCAGAAGCTTCTTTTCCTGCAGTCGATATCTGCTCACTAATATCAGTAGCAGGTATGATTTTTTCAGCTAAAGACACTTTGTAGTTTTCAATAAATACAACTTTAAGTTTATCCTCTATCGTCTTGTCATTGTTGATTTTATCCCCAACCGAATGAATTAATTTAATTATCATCTTGGCATTATGATACCCTGGTGCAGCCTTTGCGCCAAAAATAAATGTTCTTGGATGCATTGTAAAGTTTGGGTCATCTTTAATTTTGTTATACAAATACATAATGTGAAGCACATTCATAAACTGTCTTTTATACTCATGTAGTCTCTTGATTTGAACGTCGTAAATAGATTTTGGATCTATTTTTATACCATTTTTCTCAAAAACATACTTTGCCAAAGACTCCTTCTTATGCTCTCTTAGTTTTCTTAATTCTTCTTGAACATTACTGTCTTTTGCGAATTTCGAAAACTTTTTAAGCTCAGATGCGTCAGTAATCCATTCATCGCCTATATTATCGGTCAATAATTTAGCAAGCCTCTTATTAGACTTATATAAAAATCTTCTATGGTCTACCCCGTTAGTAATGCTTACAAACTTATCTGGGTACATTTCATAAAAATCTTTAAATACATCTTTTTTAAGTATTTGCGTATGTAAAGCCGCAACTCCATTTACTGAAAAAGCTCCTACTATACATAAGTTTGCCATCTTCACTTCTCCATGCGATATTATTGCCATATGCGCTATTTTATCCCACTCTCCTGGATATCTATCCCACAATGTTTTGCAGAATCTTTCATTTATTTCATGAATGATATCGTAAATTCTTGGAAGTAACTTTTGTAGCAAATCAATAGGCCACTTCTCTAATGCTTCTTGTAAAACAGTATGGTTAGTATAAGCAAATGTATTCTTTGTAATTTCCCATGCAATATCCCAACTTAGTCCCTCTTGATCCATCAGAATTCTCATAAGTTCTGGAATCCCTAGAGCAGGATGAGTATCATTTATATGAATTACTGATTTTTTCGCAAAGTCTTCAATTTGTGCATTAGTTTTTTTGTATTTTCTAACGATACTTTTAATACTGGCTGATACAAAGAAATACTGTTGCTTTAATCTTAAAGATTTCCCCTCTTCATGATTATCTTCCGGATATAACACCTTTGAAATAGATTCTGCTAATTCCTTTTCTGCAATCGCATCCACATATTGTCCTTGTCCAAATAAAGCCATGTCCATAGGTTTAACAGCTCTTGCTCCCCACAGTCTTAGGGTATTCACTACAGGAGTTTTGTATCCTGTAACCGCCATATCATAAGGAATCGCTTTTACTGTTTGGCAATTTCTCTGAATGTATTTAGCTACTCCATTAATCATTTGTATCTCAACTGTCCCGCCAAAATAGATTATTTCTGGCTCTTCATGTTTAGCTACTTCCCACACATTCCCATCTTCTAGCCATGGATCTGGAGTTTCAATTTGATATCCATCAATAATCTTTTGCTCGAATAAACCATATTCATACCTAATTCCATTACCATGCCCTGGTAGTCCTAACGAGGATATAGAATCTAGAAAACATGCAGCAAGTCTTCCTAACCCACCATTACCTAGACCCGCATTTGGCTCAATGTTTCTAATCTCTCTCAGATCTATTCCTAGCTCCTCACAAGCTTCAAAAAACTCCTCTTCTTCAGATAGATTTATTAAATTTTTTCCTAGCATTCTACCTACAAGAAATTCCATTGATAGGTAGTACAGAGTTCTTCCATTTTCCTCTGTTGCCATTTCTTTTGAATACGCCCATTTTTTCATCATGTCATCTCTCAGTGTCATAGCTACCGCCTTGTATAATTGTCCTTTAGATGCCATTTTTAATGTTCTTCCAAACATATTTTGAAGTTTTAAAACAATAGCATCTTTCACTTCTTCTTTACTCCTCTTTTTAAATACCGAACCATCCACGTAAAAACCTCCTCTTATTACATTTATGTTTTTGTTCAAATATTCTCTGATAATAACTATGTTAAAAACTAATCCCCCAACATCAACTTCTCGTACAAATTGATATATTCACTTGCTGAGTTTTCCCAACTATTGTCACATCTCATTGCATTTTGTACTATTTTATTCCATGTTTTTTTGTTCTTGTATAACCCTACGGCTCTGTTAATAGTAAATAGCATATCATGTGCGTTGTAATCACTAAAGGTAAAACCATTTCCTTCACCAGTGAATTCGTTATATGAAGTAATTGTGTCCTTGAGCCCACCAGTTTCTCTAACAATTGGCAAACTTCCATATCTAAGTGCAATCATTTGTCCTAATCCACACGGCTCAAACAATGAAGGCATTAAAAATATATCGGAAGCAGCATAAATTTTATGTGCTAACTCTTCGTCGAACATAATATTAGTCGAAATTCTTCCCCTATACCTTTCTCCTGCCTCTTGAAATAAATATTCATACTTTCTATCTCCAGTTCCTAAGACAACTAGTTGAACTCCTAAACTCATTATTTCATCTAATACAGCTAGTATTAAATCGATCCCTTTTTGCAAAACTAATCTTGATATAATTGAAATTAGAGGGACATTTTTATTTATCTCTAGCCCTAGTTCTTCTTGAAGTGCAGTTTTATTTTTCAATTTAATTTTAAAGTTTCTTGCATTGTATTGTTCTATATACTTATCTGTCCTTGGATTATATTTATCTATATCAATACCATTTAAAATGCCTCGCAAATCATTTCTTTTTTCTTTTAGTAATCCATGCAACTGCTCACCAAAATATTTAGTTTGAATCTCATTAGCATAAGTTTTACTAACAGTAGTAATAACATCTGAATAAACTATTCCTCCTTTCATAAAGCTTACAGCATCATAGAATTTTAGTTTTTTCTCTGTAAAATAACTTTCACTAAGATCCAAAAGATCTCCTAAAATCTCTCTTGAAAACACTCCTTGATATTTTAAATTATGAATTGTATACAGCGTTTTAATATCTTTATAAAACTCTTTTTCTCTATACTGCGAGTCAAGCAAGACACTAACCATACCGGTATGCCAATCATGACAATGTATAACATCAGGTTTAAAATCTATAATTGGTAATATTTCTAGAGTAGCTCTATTAAAAAAAGCAAACCTTTCTGCCTCATCATAATACCCGTAAAGATTATCTCTATAGAAATAATACTCATTGTCAATAAAATAGAATCTTACTCCTTTATATTCCAATTTTTCTATCCCACAATACTGATTTCTCCATCCAACTTTCACATTAATACTTCTCAATTTTTCCATTTTGCTTCTATAGTTTGATGGAATATCCAAATACTTCGGAATAACTACTCGCACATCAACCCCTTTATCTTTTAACGCCAATGGCAACGAACCAATAACATCGCCTAAACCACCTCTTTTAGCAAATGGATATGCTTCTGCTGCAACCAATAAAATTTTCATAATTCCCCCTTATATTCTAGCTTTTTTCTCTACAATAACAGGATAGTGTTTGTCTCCTCTTAGCTGTTTGCCTGCAAATACTATAGCTTGCTTATCTAATATTGCGTATCTTAAAGACGCTCGCTCTCCTATTATTCCCATTTGCATGATGATACTATTTCTAACAGTAGCACCTTTACAAATTTTGACCCCTCTAAACAATACAGAATTTTCTACTGTTCCCTCAATAACACACCCATTAGCAATAAGAGAATTGCTAACTTTCGAGTTATTGGTATATTTAGCTGGTGGTTCATTTCTTACTTTAGTATAAATTAGCCCGCTTTTGAAGAATAATTCTTTCCATATGTCTGGATTAAGCAAGTCCATATTATGATTGAAAAAATTTCTAATAGAATTTATTCTCATGTAATATCCTAGCCATTTAAACCCCATTATTTTGTATTTATTAATGTTCTTAACAAAACCATCCATTTCTAAACTGCCTAATCCTCTAGCATGACAGTTTTCTATTATCTCAATAAGTATTTTCTTATCCATTATATAGATTCCTAACGCTTCTTTATTACTGAAAGCATTTTCTGTGTTAATTGCCATATCAATTACTTGCTCTTTATCATCTGTTTCAATCAATGTATGTTTTTCCCTATATTTTTTATCACGTAGAGTGTAAAGCACCGTAATATCTGCACCACTATTTTTATGAAAGTCTACAAATTCTGAAAGATTTATATTGCATACAATGTCATTTGCATAAATTATTACCTGCTTTTGCCTGCTCCTTTTAATATAATCTAAATGCTCATAGTATGTGTATATATCCCCTTCTTCTGATAAAAAATTATCTGACATTCTCATAGGTGGTAATATAAAGAGACCAGCTCTCTTGCTAATTAAATCCCACTCTTCACCTGCTCTTACATGGTCTATAAGGGATCTATTTTTACTTTGAGTTAAGATACCTATGTTTCTTATTTTAGAATTTGCCATATTTGAAAGCGCAAAATCAACTATTCGATATCTTCCAGCGGTAGGCATCGCCGATAGTGATCTATGAAATGTTAACTCTTTCAAACTCTGCTTATGCGCTGTGTCATTTATTATTGCCATAACATCTTTCAAATCTCTCACCTCATTTCTTGTTATTTATCCAACGCTATACAACTAAACTTATGACAATTCTCAAAGCTTAGTACTGTACCACTCTCAATTACAGTACCACTTGGAACCATAACTGAGCCTGTTATAACTGTAACTTTCTTATCTTCACCACTTTCTCCTATTTTGCATCCGTCTTCTATTATAGTTTCTTCACCAATTATACTTTTTTGAATACTCACATTTTGACCAATCTGAGCATTAGCATGGATAACAGAATCAAGTATTCTTGCATTTTTTTCTACAATCACACCTGGGAAAAGAACTGTTCTTTCAATTTCTCCATATACTTGACATCCTTCATCTATTAGTGCATTCTTAACAACCGCGGTCGCCGCAATATATTGTGGCGGTTTTGTGGGATTAACAGAATAAATTCTCCACCCGTCATCATACAAATCAAGTTTTGGAGTCTCTTCTAGTAAATCCATATTAGCTCTCCACAAACTATCTACAGTTCCCACATCTTTCCAGTAACCTTCAAAAGGATATGCCCACAGTTCTTTTTTTTCATATAGCATTGCAGGGATAATATTTATTCCAAAGTCATGCTGTGAATAGGCTTCATGTTCGTCTTTTAGCAATTGCTCTTTTAGAGCCTGCCATTTGAATATATATACACCCATAGAAGCTAAGTTGTTTTTAGGGTTTTCTGGTTTTTCATCAAACTCTTCGATACGTCCTTCACTATTTGTATTCATTATTCCAAATCGATAGGCCTCATTCCAAAGAACTTCAATAACTGCAATAGTAAGATCTGCATCCCTTTCTTTATGAAAATCTAGCATACGCGAATAATCCATTTTATATATGTGATCTCCCGATACAATTAGAACATTTTCAGGGTTGTATTGTTCAATAAATTCTATGTTCTGAAATACTGCATTCGCCGTTCCCTTATACCATTCCCCTCCACTTTCTCTCACATATGGCGGTAAAACCGTGACCCCTCCGTTTTTTCTATTTAAATCCCAATGACTGCCTACTCCAATATATGAGTTTAGCACTAGCGGCTTATACTGAGTCATAACTCCAACAGTGTCAATCCCAGAATGTGAGCAGTTGCTTAAAGTAAAATCAATTATTCTGTACTTCCCACCAAAAGGGACTGCAGGCTTTGCTAGCTTTTTTGTTATAACTCCTAGTCTACTACCTTGCCCACCTGCTAAGAGCATTGCAATACATTCTTTCCTAATCATTTAATTTCCCCCTTCTTCCTAAGTTTTGATACCCACACAAAAACGCCTTCCATACTTTGCGCATAGCATTCCCATAATTGTCCTTTTTTTATCCATATGTCATACATTAAAAATCACCAGTGCTTTAACTAACGCAGCTTTATATATATCGTTGCTAGCGGAGGTACTGCAATCAGAACTGAATATGGTTTGTTATTCCATTTCTTTTCGCTTGCAAAAATAACTCCTTCATTACAAACACCTGACCCTCCAAACTTTTTACTATCACTATTAAATACTTCTATATATTCCTCAAGTTTTGGTACTCCAACCCTATACTCATAGCGTACTTCTGGTGTAAAATTCACAATTACAATTGTAAATTCTGTTTTATTTCTGTTGTATCTAATGAAAGATATTGTACTATCTGTATAATTATTTGGATCAATCCAATCGAATCCTGTTTCTTTGCAGTCTCTTTCCCAAAAGCAAACCTCTTGTCTGTAAAACAAATTTAATTCTCTGACATACAAATGCAATTTTCTATGTTCTTCAAATTCAAACAAGAACCAGTCAAGCTGTTCGTAATACTTCCATTCGATAAACTGTCCAAACTCGCCACCCATAAACAATAACTTTTTACCTGGCTGTGCCATCATGTATGCATAAAACGCTCTTAAATTTGCAAACTTCCTCCAGTAGTCACCTGGCATTTTATTTATTAGCGATTTTTTCCCATGTACTACTTCATCATGAGACATAGGTAGAACATAATTTTCAGAGAATGCATACATGATCGGAAATGTAAGTAGGTTATGATACCATTTGCGGTGCACTGGTTCCATTTCTAAGTACGTAAGGATGTCATTCATCCATCCCATATTCCATTTAAAATTGAAACCCAATCCCCCTAAATAAGTAGGTCCTGAAACTTGAGGCCAATTTGTTGATTCTTCCGCTATCATTAGTGCATTTGGAAAGAAATCGAATACCACTTCATTTAATTTTTTAATAAATTCTATCGCTTCTAAATTTTCATTTCCCCCATACTCATTTGGCTTCCATTCCCCTTCCCCTCTTGTATGATCTAAATAGAGCATGTTCGCTACGGAATCAACTCTTAATCCATCAATATGGAATAAATCAAACCAAAAAATTGCATTTGAAATCAAGAAGCTTTGAACTTCCTTTTTCCCTAAATCAAAATGTGCTGTCCCCCACCCCTTGTTTTCTGCTTTTATCTCATCCTCATATTCAAAAAGAGGGGTTCCGTCAAACTGTCTTAGCCCATGATCATCTTTACAAAAATGTCCTGGTACCCAATCTAATATTACACCAATTCCATTTTGATGAAATTTGTCAACTAAATACATAAAGTCATGTGGTGTTCCGTATCTACTAGTAACTGAATAATATCCTGTCGCCTGGTACCCCCAAGAACCATCAAATGGATGTTCAGCAATAGGCATTATTTCAACATGAGTATAGCCCATTACTGAAATATAATTGACCATTTCTTCTGCCATTTCTCTATATGAAAAAAAATCACCATTTTGTTTTTGTTTCCACGAACCTAAATGCACTTCATAAATATTCATTGGTTCTTCGTATATTTTCTCTCTTTTTTTTTCTTGCCATTTTGAATCATGCCATTCATACCCTTTTAAATCAAAAACTTTTGAAGCTGTACTTGGTCTAAGCTCAGAATGAAATGCATATGGGTCGGCTTTTTTTAATAATTCGCCTTGCATGGTTACAATTTCATATTTATACGTATCCCATACGTCTATATTTGGGACAAAAATAGACCACAATCCTGAACCTGTGCATTTTTCCATTTGTTGATTTACTCCATTCCATCCGTTAAACTCTCCGCTTATGCATATTTTTTTTGCATTAGGAGCCCACAGCGAAAACCTCACTCCATTACTACCTTTTTCACATGCTAAATGAGCACCCAACATTTTATAAGAATTATAGTGCGTACCTTCATGAAATAAATACATATCATCTTTACTAAATATTTTACTCCTCATTTATTCACCTACAATCAAAATAGTTTAGCTTTTGCAATTGTGTACATTTTCGACACTCTATTACTTAGTTACCCATAAATACGTGCTTTAACTACAAATATTTCGACTTTACTTGTATTTAACAATGAACAATTAGTTTTGTGAAAATCTTCAACTAAATATTTGAAATATCAGTAGTTTTCTAACATTCACCTAGTAATTAGCAGCCTGCAACATGCTTCTTTTGGTTGCCAATTGCATTAAAAAATATTATGAAAATAACTAGCTTCATAATCTTGACGAATGCAATATAGTGTGCGACAATGGTTATGCTTTAGTAAATCATTTAGATATCCACACTTAAAAATATAATAAATTCTGGAGGTAAATTTTATGGAAAACAGATTTAAATTAAACAAAAACCTTGCTCAAATGTTTAAAGGCGGCGTCATAATGGACGTTGTAAATGCCAAAGAAGCGAAAATTGCTGAAGAAGCTGGAGCGATAGCAGTCATGGCTCTTGAAAGAGTACCATCAGACATTAGAAGAGATGGCGGAGTTGCAAGAATGTCAGACCCTAAAATGATTAAAGAAATAATCGCGGCTGTTTCAATTCCCGTAATGGCAAAAGTTAGAATTGGGCATCTTGTAGAAGCACAAGTAATACAATCACTTGGAGTTGATTTTATCGACGAAAGCGAAGTTCTAACACCTGCGGATGAAATGTATCATATTGAAAAAAGACAATTTGACATTCCTTTTGTATGTGGCGCTAAAAATCTTGGTGAAGCACTTAGGCGAATCGCTGAAGGAGCTTCAATGATGCGTACAAAAGGCGAAGCTGGTACTGGTAATGTAGTTGAAGCAGTACGTCACATGCGTACAATTAGTTCTGAAATGAGAAAACTTCAATCTGCGCCTAAAGAAGAGTTAATGACTTATGCTAAAGAAATGATGGCCCCATTTGACCTTGTAGAATATGTTGCAGAACACGGAAAACTACCTGTGGTTAATTTTGCAGCTGGCGGAATTGCAACACCTGCTGATGCGGCGTTAATGATGCAATTAGGATGTGACGGTGTATTCGTAGGTTCTGGAATATTCAAATCTGATAATCCTGCTAAGAGAGCAAAAGCTATTGTAAAAGCAGTAACTTTCCATAACGATCCTAAAATCATTGCAGAAGTTTCAGAAGGCTTAGGAGAAGCTATGAGAGGGATTGAAATTAGTAAAGTTGAGACAGAATTTGCAAAAAGAGGTTGGTAATATGCTTAAAGTGGGAGTTTTAGCTCTTCAAGGCTCGGTTTCAGAACATATTGATATGCTTAGTAGAATTGAAGGCGTATGTCCTGTTGAAGTTAAAACAAGTGAACAAATCAGCGAAGTTGATGCTCTAATTCTCCCAGGAGGGGAAAGCACAACAATGGGTAAACTTCTCGTTGCATTTGACTTGCAAAGTTCTTTAAAGAAAAGAATAATAGACGGTATGCCTGTTTGGGGTACTTGCGCTGGTATGATACTACTTGCAAGTAAGTTGTTGCCTGAAGCACAGACTCATTTAGCAGTTATGGATATTTGTGTAAAAAGAAATGCGTATGGAAGTCAAGCTGGTAGTTTCGAAACTACTGCACTTATTCCAAGTATTTCACCTCAGCCCATTCCGCTTGCTTTCATTCGCGCTCCTTATATTGAATCAGTAGGCGAGCAAGTTGAAATTCTTTGCAAAATTGACAACAATATTGTCGCTGCAAGAGAAAATAATATGTTAGCTACTTCTTTTCACCCTGAAGTTACTGATGATGATTCGGTTCATAGGTATTTTGTGGGGATGATAGGAAAGTCGTAAGATGAACTGCTAATTAAAAAACTACATTCAAAAATTATTAAGAGCCTCTGTGAAAATAGAGGCTTTTTCTTACTTTAAATAATTCACAAAACGCATTTGATTTAATGCGCTCTATATTTTGCATTTTTTCCTGTTCCAACTGTTGTAATTAGCTTTAACTCAATCAACCTATTGATCAAACCTGTAGCTTTAGTTTTTCTAACCCCCATATATTTTTCTACAAAAACCCTTTTCACACTATCACTACTTTTTATAAAATTAAAGAGCTTCTCTTCTTCATGAGTTAGTTTTGCCAGAGTATTGTCCATAGAGTTATTTTGACTTGTATTCAACAAGGAATTAATTTTAGGGAGTATTATTTTAATTGAATTCTGCATAACCTCAAATTGCGGTTTTTCAATATGTCTAAAATATACACTTTTAATGCGCCTTATTCCTGTACCTAGCTTTTCAATTAAATTCAATCTATAAAAAATATCAGCTATTATTCTATTCCTAACATTAGAAAAACTACCCTTTACAAATTCCTCTTCAGATATCCCTATAGGTAACCCGCCAATAGAAACAATTTCAACTCTATCTTCAAAAAATTCTATTCTATTATTTCCTTTCCTAGAGTAGTTTCTATGTACTATTGCATTTGCGACAGCTTCTCTATATGCTATAAGCGGAACCTCTTCAAAAGTAATTCGTTTTTCGTCTTTAATAATATCTCGCTTGTTAATATGTTTATAGTAAAACTCCATGCTCTTTTCGTAATGTTCAATTAATGAAACCGCGCTAATTCTAACTCTATCTTTAATTTCTAGCATTGTATCATCGTTATAACATATTAAGTCTAAACCTACTTCTTTAAATATATTCTTGTCAGAAATAAGTGCTGCAGCATTATTATATAACCCGTTTTTATATRGCTCAAGAGATTTAATAATATTTAGGTCAAGTGCGCTTATATCCATAATCTCTTGCAATAATCTTTCTAGCTTCTTAAAACTTAGCACCACTCCACCATAATCTAGTTGCTCAAAAGTTAAGTTTCTGCCTAGTAATACAAGTTCATCATAGTTGCTTTTTTCTACTTCTATTGTTGTTGCGGTGTCTAACCTTTGATATGCTTTTCTATTATATGTGTACGGTGTATTCATTCCTTTAAATACATTAAACACTAAGACATCAACATTCTCAACAATATGCGTTAATACTTCATAATATGGTCTTGGTTTTATATTGTCGTTTATGGCATTTTCTATATCCAGTCTTACTTGCTCTGAGTTTTTAACTCCAACAACTTTTCCCTTATCGCTTACTCCAATGACTATCTTTCCATCATGATAGTTTGAAAATGCTGAAACTGTTTTTAATAAGTTTTTTGTGTGTTTTTCTTTTACTTCTTTATATTTGCTCTCTCCAGTAAGTAGTATATTCAATATTTCATCCATTTTTTATTCCTCCATCCTCAGCTATTATATTCGACCGACAAGTTRAGTCTTTACCGTTCGCCCAAGCGGTCGTATATGTAATGATAACACGAGTGAAGCTCCATTGTCAATTTGTTTTCTCTACTATACTTTTACCATGTTAGTTGTACACACTACGAGTATACTTCAGGTAGCTTTTTTATGTAGTTGTCCGATTTTTCACTTCTTTGTTTTTCGACCGTTTCGACCGCGGTAGTTGCGACATCAATTAATCTCTATCTTCATCTAAAGAAAAACAAAAGGCACACTCCAGCTAATAATTTTTGAAACTACTATGGAGATTGAGTCGCACGGTCGCTCCTAAATTATTCAAATCCACAAACCCTAATTATCACCGAAACATCTTCAATAAGTCTCCAATAAGACTCTTGTCTTTTGATTTAATAAATATCAAATTACTTCCTCTGTTAAGTAAAACATATCTATATCCATCATTAGTATGCGATATGAAATGCAAATCAATAGGACTGATATCAAATGTAGTAGTCGGTCCAAAGCTAACCGTTTCCTTCTTTGCTACATCAAATGCATCCTTCGCATTTGCGTTCGTATCAAATTCAAGCATAATAAGCTCAATTGGTTCAGCAGTAATAGTCACTCTCTTTGCAGTTGAATTTGTAATAAATTCTGATTGTAAATGTATTGGGATTTCCATTTCTTCAAAGTGTCCATCAATCTTCTCCGAAAGCAATATCTGAAATTCTTCTACTGTTGTTGGTACTGCCGCTATAGTTGTATATGCCACATAACCCAAACCACCTAACACAATAATTAATACTATGGATATTATTCCAATTATCCATTTGAACATTTAAAACACCCCTTTTCCAAATTTGTTGTTACGTCATTTATTATTCGTTTCTTCTCCCATAATAAATGTTACTATCATCATCGCTATTATTCTAACATAGTTTACACAAATTTTTTTCTCCCTATTGTAAATTTTTAAAAGAAAATCAATAATAAGTGATTTTCGTGGCTCCAACAGGTGAACTAGTCCTCAAAAAAGTTTTCATGCAAGCATTTCAGCTGTGACAAAATGTGGATAATCGGTGTCGTTTGTTCCATCTCTATTGTGTTTTCATTTTTATGTATTATACTTATCTTGTAAATGCATTTACAGAAAAACTAAAATGAAAAGAGGATGATTCAAATGAAAAAAATGTTTACAATCTTACTTGTGTTATGTTTAGTATTTTAGGCAAGTTTTTCGGTTTTTGCGGGTTCAGTGCCTTTAGCAAGTTTTTATAATACTACAGACGAAAATGCCTTGCCTCTAAAAATTCATAATACTCTTGATAGTAATAAATTATTTCACATGATGTACAATAATGCTGAAAAAGCTTTAAGAACCCAAGAGAACAATCTTATAGGATCCCTTAATGTAGACAATGAACAAACAGTTGTAAGTGATGTTTTAACTTTCGATCAGATTGTTGAAATAATGGCTAAAGATAATAATATTTCAATAATGGAAGCAGCTAATCAGATTATTGAAAAGTCTTCAAATAATAGAATTAGAAATAATGCTTTAAGTCGATATGACTTAAAAATTTTAGCAACTGCCGCTACATATAGAGTCGCCAGTTCAAGATTTACAGTTACTTCTACCTATAGGCCTACTTTGAGGTTCCACCTTCAAACATCTGAAGGCGGCGGTTTTTGGGGAATAAGAAAAGTATTAAATGTAGGAATGAACAGATTATATATGGGCAAAACTAAGCAATTTGGCGGAACCGTTTATGCTAAATTGGAAAATCCCGGAAAAATTTTTTGGATTGTAAATGGAGATTTTTTTCTGAATGGGACTACTACTGTTGGCGCTGGAATTGACCTTGGCTTAGGAGAAGGTGCTTCTTTGAATTTTCATATATCACATTCTTCTGATCATTATGCGTATACCTACGTAGAGGGTAATTTTAATATTCACTAGATCATAGTATACCAGTAATTCTGTATAAACTTGGAGGGATTCATTTTGAAAAAAAAATTTGTTGCTAGTTTTATTATAGGCATTTTAATTGCATTAACGCCAACTTTAATTGTAGGCCGTTTATATAATGTAGCGATTGTTATGGGACCTTTATTGGTTGCCGAGTTTTTAATTAGAAACATTTCTCGTATAATTGGGTTGTTAGTTATCTACGATGGCTTCAAAAACTATTATCATAAAACCAGTTAATCTATACCCTACACTTAGTGTAATTAATAAAATGTACTTATGCTGCCAAAGTTCCAAATTCAATTGGACTTCGGCAGTTTGCATTTTGCAAGATTGTGTATGGGGTCATGTGTATGGGGTCAGGCATGAATAATTGTGTGTATGGGGTCAGGCATGAATAATTGGATCATGATTCTAGCTAGTAAACTATTCATGCCAAACCCCTAATCCTTCCCAACTATACGTTTTCCAAAGTCTGCTTTTTGAGTAGGTTTAGCTTGTGATTCTCTTAGTTTTACGTAATAATATTTCTAAATTCTTTCAAACTAATCCCCTGCAATTAAAACACCTAAACTGTTTTCTGAGTTTTAAATTATTGACATGTATCCTACTCCTTCGTAAAAAGTTTAATTCTCTATTACCACCTTCTTTCTATTTCTAATGCTTTCATATCCTGCTACTATATTAAAATAATTATCAGAAAATTTTTTACGTGCTTTATAAACATCTAGTTGGTTCTTTCCTATTGTGTCTTCAAGCCATGAAATAAGCATTTTGCCTGAATCAAGCGACCATCAAATCGATGGCATCAATCTAAGTTCCCTTAATTTTACACAGAGCGCGTTTATTTGTCAGGTGCTTGTTTCCATTATTAGGCACTAAGTTCTACGCATTCATTTCTTCCTTTTAAAGACTTTGTCATCAAATTATAATAATTCGTCTTAAAAATAGTATTGCAAAACTGTTAAATTGTCTTTATAATTAACTAAAGTTGTAAATTTTAACTGGCTATTTTGGGTTGTTAGACTTTATAGAAAAAACCAATTTCAGGGGGATGAAATTATCATGAAAAATATACTAATAGTTGAGGATTGTAATATTCAAGCAAATACTATTCAAGAAATAATTTCAAGAGCATTACCGAGTGTGCATATTCTTATAGCAAACAGTTTAGACCTAGCACTTGCTCTTTCTAAAGAAAATAATATAGATCTCTTTCTCATAGATATTGGATTAGGTATAGGTCAAAAAACAGGGATTGAATTGGCAGAAGAATTAAGAAGTACTAAAAAGTATGCTCTCACTTGGATGGTCTTCATCTCTGGACATTCAAGTCAAATGTTAAGAGCATTTAAAAATGTCAATTGCTATGACTTCATCACTAAACCTTATACAGCTTTTGAAATACAAAAAATAACAACTAGGCTACTTGGTTACGAAGAGAGTCATTTAACTAATAAACCCTACTATTCTTTTCTTACAATTGATAATACAAAGGTTAAAATTAAGAAAACAGATATATACTTTATTGAAAGCAACAATAAGAAATGCATAATTCATGCAAAATCTGCTCAGTTTTCCACTCAAAGAAAGAGCTTGATTACTCTAACTGACGACATTAATATGAAAAGCCTGATACAAAGCCATAAATCTTTCTTTGTAAATGCAACTATGATTACGAGAATAGTCAAAAATAGGCCAAGTTCAAATATCTTTTTTCTTGACTATGATAAAACTGCCTTGTTAGGGCGGAAATTTGCCAATATTAACAAGAAACATTTTGAATCTACTTTATGGGCGTAAAATCGTTGTTCTTTAAAGAATTGTCTTTAAAATTTTAATTTTAACCCGCAAACTAACCAGCATTAACTGATATATAAATGTTTGTTCTGTGATTTTCGTGGATACAACAGGTGAACTAATCCCCAAAAAAATTTTCATGTAAGCGTTTTGGTTGTGTCATAATATAGATAATCGGTGTCGTTTGTTCCACAAATGTGTCGTTTGTTCCATCTCTATTGTATTTTTATTTTCATGTATTATACTTATCTTGTAAATGCATTTACAAAAAAACTAAAATGAAAAGAGGATGATTCAAATGAAAAGAATTATTGCTTATTTAGTCTTTAGCATTATAATTGCATCCACGTTTTTTACTTCGTTTGCGTATGTAGTAAACAAAAGTTTGATGGAAGAAATCCAAGAATCCAACCCTATATTTATCAATTTTTTATCAGATTCAAAAAATTCAGAGATAAAAGTTATAAATTCGGTTGGTAAAACTGTGAATGATATGAATAGTGTTTTTATTAAGAAGAATTTAGTGCTCGGTAATTACGAAGAAGTTTATAATTCTCTTAAAAAATTCAATTTATCGTTATCTTATGAAACAAGTGAAAAAGTAGAAAACAAGCAGAATAGAGACAATATGCCTATGATCATTGATTCCGAAGTTAAGTTCAATAGATATTACTACCATCTAGAAACTGACAACTCTGGCATGTTTAGTAAAGAATGGTTGACCATTTTAAGTGGAAGATATATGGAGAATGCAGACGGCACATTTACAGCGTTAGGAAGTCCCAGAATAAATGTGGAGGCTGATTTTGGTGCTTCATTCTCTGTAAATCCTCATAGCTACTCAACAGGATACCAGTATCAAGATAGCAATCAGACTATCGTATTTGATGGTTCGTATACAATGAAAGCTACTTTAGTATTTCCTGTAACAATAGGTGGATTTACATTTCCAATTGGCAGAACTTATTATTGGGGTAGAACGTACGTTAGTCATACGGTGCGATAATATATGATGCCTCTAATTATATTGACCAGCATAAACTCTATGCTTTCTACGTTTTTATTTTGGATTTGTGTGAAAAAGATAAATAAAAAGAAAAAAAGGTTAAACATATACCTAACAATGACATTTTCAATTTCTTACTTTATTTTATTCTACATTGTTCAAACCAGTTCACCTATAGAAATAAAAAATTGGCATATAATTGACTCTATAATGAATGGAATCGCAGGTATTGGTTTTTTAGTTGTATTATATACAACCTACAATAATCTTAAACACTTTTTGAAAAAAGTGAAAAGATGAGCTGATTCTCGTATTTATTTTGGTAATTATTTGATATAATGTTTTGAGGTAGTATTAAATCAAAAACTTTAATCGCGCTCTTGACTATAAATAATTATATATTTTGCTAATCAATGTGATGCAATGTATTCTAACAGTAAATAAATTACAACATGCACATTTCTGAAGCTACTCAAGCAGTTATAGTTTTCAGAAATGTGCAACACATATTCCACTAGAAAAGGAAGTGCTACTTTGAAAAAGAAAGCAATAATTATTTTCATCATCGCTATTGTTTTATTATTTACCCATGACTTTGTTTTCAGCCCGAATATTACTGATGAAAATCTCAAGAAAGGTCTATTTGCACACGGTCTAGATATTAATCGAAATGGTATG
This sequence comes from Alkaliphilus sp., assembly GCA_002733545.1. GTDB lineage: Bacteria > Bacillota > Clostridia > Peptostreptococcales > NVVX01. The sequence continues at coordinate 7,767 of NVVX01000029.1, read as the reverse complement.
CTCAGTACCCTCGAACTCTCTAGAGCAAAAGGACATATCGATTTATCTAGACGTAACATTCAGGACATTTCTGGCATTAAGTATTTAGATAATATCATTGGTCTTGACATCTCTAGTAACCAAATTTCGTGTGTTTCTGAGCTCCAATTTCTAACTACAATTGATACATTGCTAATTGGAAACAACAGAATAAGCGATTTATCCGCACTTGCAAATTTGCATAACCTACATTTTTTAGAGATGGGTCGAAATCAAGTTGTAAACATATCAGCATTAAGATCTTTGACAAAACTTGAAAATTTACATGCACACTTAAACAAGATAGATTCTATTTTGCCAATTTCTGATTTGCCAAACCTTAAGAGCTTCAATATCGATTCGAATGCTGTAAATGACCTCACACCTCTTCGTAATAATCAATCAGTACGAGAGGTAAATATTGCAAATAATCCTTTAGCTGACGTATCAGTTTTGCTAAGTCTGCCTAGACTTAGACGTATTACTGCAAGCAAAACAGATAGTCTAGATTATTCCATTTTTGATAATCTAAACATTATAGTAGATCTTAAGTAACTCTTTTGTCTACTATCATAATAATAAAGAAATTGAACAGCGCTTTACTGGCTAGATCATTACACCGTAGTTATTAATGCCCTACGCCTAGATGTTCTCTGTGTCATATATGGCTTTTAAAATGCGCGACAACAATTAAGGTGCAATCAAAGCCTCTGCAGAAACAGAGGCTCTTTGGAATGTCAACACTTTTCTTAATACTTTCTAACTCTCTTATAGTCTTCTTCTAAATCAAGTGCCAACGTACCACCTGGGTTCATTATATTGTTTGGGTCAAAATGCTTTTTTAGTGCTTTAAAAACCTCAAGTTGATTCTTCCCTATTGAGTCTTCAAGCCATGGAGCAAACATTTTGCCTATGCCGTGGTGATGACTCATTGATGCTCCAGCTTTTTGAATATTATCTAAAATACCTTGCTGATAATCTACGCATTCATCTATATTATCAATTTTAGAAATAAAAATGAAGTAAAGATTTGCTCCTTGTGGATATACATGCGACATATGTGTCATGCAAATTGTGTTTGGTCTGCTTTTACAAAACTTTCTAACGTCTTTATGAATTTGCCCCATTGTATCCCAAGTGACAGAACACTCTAGCGTGTCAATCATTATTCCAAAGTCTACAAGTGCTTCTCTTAGATATGGGTCTTTAAATCTGCCTTTTTCCCACTCTTTTACAGGGTAACCTGTTAAGTACATTGCACCATGTTTTTTGCAAACTTTATGCAACTGTTTTTTTATATTTTTAGTAAATTTTGTTTCCCCGTCTGTAAAGCCTAAGAACAAACATCTTTCCATAGGTTTATACCCTTTCCATGACATTGCCTTGTCTAAAATAGTGCCTTCAACACCATATAATTTAAGCATAACATCTGTTTCTTCTGGGTCTGATAGTCTAAACACTGATGGAAATCCAAATTGTCCTTGCATAATTTCTTTCGCTGCACTTTGAGCATCTGTCCAGTTCTTAAATATGTAACTAAACCTTCTTTGGTTTTCTGGCATATGTCTAAATACTTTAAGCGTTACATGTGTTAATATTCCATATGCACCTTCGCTTCCAATCATAATTTGGTCAATCGAAGGTCCTGATGCTTGCGCTGGAAATGGGTCACTTTTGATAATCCCTATTGGCGTTGCGTATTCTTGTTGCAAAACTATATCTTCGATTTTGCCAAAATAAGTAGAGTTTTGTCCTGCACCTCTTGTAACTACCCAGCCTCCGACTGTTGAAAATTCGAATGACTGCGGAAAATGACCACAAGTATAAGCTCGTTTTGAACCAAATAATTTCTTTGCATTGTTAAGTGTTTCTTCTAGTTTTGGCCCATCCATTCCAGCTTCAACTGTAATTGTTTGGTCTACTTCATTAAACTTTATAACTTTATTAAAATGAACACGCATATCAAGAGTTATACCACCCTTTACTGCCTCAGTTCCCCTTGTGACTGTTGAGCCACCTCCAAAAACATATACTGGAATTAATTCTTCGTTGCAGTATTTTACTATCTTAATGATATCTTCTCTGTTTCTTGGGTATATTACTATGTCAGGTATGTTCTCAACTTTCTTTTCTCTTAGTCTTAAAGAATCGAACAAAGTCTTCCCGTAGGCTACCTCTACTCTTGAATAGTCGTCTGTTTTTACGTTTTCATCTCCAACTATTTCTTTAAATACTCCCATTTGTTTTTCATCTAAAGCTATAGGTACGTCTATTACAACTTTTTCTAAACCCAATTCTTTTTTTTGCTTAAAATCTTCGTCTGTCAAGTTAAATGTCTTTTTCATTAATTTATAAAGCATTTCATTAGGCTCTTTATATACATCACTATCTCCCCATCTGTATATACTCCTATAACTGCTTTTAGGTGGTTTCTCATTGTCCCATTTTGGTTTAAAATCTCTATACTTTTGCATTATTTTCGTCCCCTTCTCTCTAATTTTTTAGTTGCCAGTCCAACATATCCATAGTTGCAATAATATTCACTCCCGTATTCAACACATTTTCTAATACAACCTCACCACATGTTACAGGGTGTTCTAATACAAGTAAATTTATTTCTTTCATAAGTGCAAATATTTGTTCCTTTGGAATTTCCCCATCTGTTCGCACTGGTAGTCTAGGCAATTCCTTAAATATAGTTTTCACAGTTGAACATATAACCCTCTTAGGGTTAGTCAACTCGTTTTTCGCAAATTCGATACCTTTATCACATAAATTTCCTTCAACTGCCCATTTGTCTTCTAACGCTTCTTTCTGATGGGTTCTTAACTCAACTTTTAGTTTGCAGCCAACTGGACAAGCTATACATATTAATGCTCTCATGAATACACCTCCATTATTCTATTACAATTTCAAACACATCATCTTCTGCTAACACATATGATCGTAATTTGATTTCGATTCTTTCCATTTCAGGTGGGCTTAAATGCTTATACTTCTTAGTAAAAACAATTTCGCCGTTTAATTTAAAATGTACTACTACATGCTCTCTCTTTTCTTTTACTCTAAAATACAGTACTATTTTTTTATTCGCAGAGTTTATGTCTACATGCTGAGGTACTGCATATAGAATGTCAGCCGCTTTTTTAATTCTCACTAATTTTCTTTCATGTTTTATAGCTTTCATTGAATACTCAGCTGCACTACTTCCTGCATATTCTGCACTTTCTGAAACATAATCAACTAAATCATTAACATGTAGTGCATTACCACATGTAGTAGGATTAGGGGTCAGGCATGAATAATTTGCTAGCTAGAATCATAACCCAATTATTCGTGCCTGACCCCATGCACATTATCATAAACACAAATGTGATTCGTGTACCTCTGACCGAAAATTTGCTCATCAATCTTCCTTCAGATTCGCAATCACTCACGACACCCTTGCTCTTGGCTAACACCTACGTCACCTTCAGTGCTCAGGACTTTCACCCTATAGATTGCACCCATGCCGGCACACAATAAAAACGCGACAACCCCATGTCTGCTTCGTCTCTAGTGACTGTTTTTGTTTTTTCTAATTCACATATTTTTCAACATCCTTAAGTGAACTAATCTCAAAAATATTATCCCTTATTTTTCTCAATTGCTCTACATCGCACGATTCTATTTTGCTTGATAGTCCAACTGGTAACACTTCTGTCTTAAATTTTTTATTTAGTAACACGCTAATGGTCTCCACTAACTCTTTTTTTGTTCCTTCTTTAATTCCTTTTTTTGTTCCTTCTTTAATTCCTTTTTTTGTTCCTTTTTTAATTCCTTCTTTGATTCCTTCTTTGATTCCTTCTTTTCGTAATCTTTGCGCTATAGTCATTAAATATTCACCCCTCTCTGGTATAGTTTTTTTAACAACTTGATCAAGGTCCCTTATAGTCAAATCGTCACGAGTATTAATGATATACCTAATTGCAGTCTCGAAATATTCTAATCCCGCCTCTTTTCCTTTTAACTCCCCGAAAAGCTCAAATACTTCATACAATTTTTCCTCAAAGTTTTCAGCAAACGCATGTTTTGTCAGTTCTAGAAATATTCTTAAAATTACTCCGCTTTTTAATTCTTCATTACTGTATTTCGATAAATCATAAAGCACATACTCGAAATCAGGAAGATAACCTTTTAATTCCTCTGGACTATCTTCTAAAATACCTGATAGCTTTTGGCATATATTCCATTTTTCTTTGCCATGGTAAAATACAAATGGGATTATTATTGGAAGCTTACCATTCTTGTCTGTGTTCTTTTGCTTTACTAGCATATCCCATATTCCTGTTATATACTTTAATAATTGCAAAGCTACTAACCTATATGGGTAGCTTTTATGCTCAAACAAAATATAGATATATCCAGTTTTCTCTTCTATTTTTATTTTATACAATAAATCCGAAAATGTTTCCTTTAGATCTTTTTCAATAAAACTATCTTTAACTATTTCTATATCATCGGTATTTATTATACTCAAAACATTTTCTGGTAGTGCATTTGATATAAAGTCTCTAGCTGTATCTATATTGCTCATAGTCTCTTTAAAAAACTTATCATGTGGATTGTTAATAACATTCACTAAATATACCTCTCTCTACTCTTATTTTATCAAATACAAGGCTTTGATTCAAGTGTTTTACTTGTAGTATTTAAAATCTGTTAGCTCGCCTCCCCCTCAGAAATAGTTTTTATAAATTACGCACTCGAACGTACATTCCTTTCATATCCTCATACTATATCAAACAAATGTTCTTGTCAATGGATATTTACGACCTTTTTATATATATAAAATCCTCTAAGCTAAAACTTAACTTAGAGGATACCTTTTTAATTTTATTCTGGCAAGCACCAAATACATCAGAATTCCTACTATTGCTCCAACACTATCAATCAATACATCCGAAATCTGCGCACTTCTACCTGGAACAAAAATTTGATGCGTTTCATCGCTTATTGCGTAGAGAACACAGAACACAAATGTTACTAAAACCCCTTTATAGCCCTTACTCCCGCTTCTTTTTATATGCTCTTTCTCATATTGTGTGGATTGAGCTACACAAATCTACTATTCCTATACACTTAAAAATGTCAAAGTAATTATAGTACAATCTTTCATTTAAAAACATTACACTATAATTTTTATATAGTTTTCGTACATCTTCTTTTTCTATAATAGTTTTGCTTCTGTCTGTAATGCCCATTTTATTCCTGCCTCTTTTCGTGCTTGCCAAATAACTTTTGAAAGTTCTGCTGTATTATGCTTAATTGAATATTCTTTCCTTAATTTTCTATTGAAATATTCCCAAAATATTTCTTTTGTTACGTAGTTAGGTATTGCTAGTTTTGTTTCCCCATATTCTATTGAGTCATTTGTTAGTAGACCCATATAAAATAACAACGATACTAAGTTATCTTCATCATTCATGTTGTCAAATGAAAATCTAGTTGCTATTTTTGCTACTATACCTTCATTTTTTATTATTTCTTCTAGTTTTGTTCGGTTTTCTTCGTTCATCATAAGACGGTTAAGTCTACCATAGTCTGTTTTTACGTTGTCGTCTATTAGTTTTTCGGGGTACTGATTGCTTTTTATCCATTGGTCAAAGAAGTGTAATATCATATCTGGGTTATAAATTCTATTTTTTGCATTCTTATTGAATAAGTAACCATTGTAATTCTTTTTTAGTTCTTTCATTAGTTCTTTTTTATTAATTTCTGTGTCGTTATTCTGTATTAGTTTTTCTACGTCACAATTAGCTACTATAAATTTCACTTCTTCTTCTGTAAAACCTAGCATTTCATTTAATCCTATGTCTAATGTAATATTTGATGCTATATTAAATCCACTAGTAAGGTCGTCTAGCATTACTGGCGATATTCCTGTCATAAAGATTCTGTCTATTACTGTTTCTGTTCCTATTTTTACTGTTTCGTAAAAGTCTCTTACAAATCCCGTTGCTCTTATTGTATTTTTGTAAAAATCGCCTTCTCCCATGGCTATTATGTCGTTTGCGAAGTGGTCGTACTCGTCTATTATTAGGTAGACTTTTTTGTTCGCTTCTTTTACTGCATTTAACAAAAGAGTTAGAAGAGTTCTTAAATCCTTTGTATTTTTCACTTCTTCAACGATATCTTCTGACCCACTGATAACATGCTTGTACCTGGAGAAAAAAGATTTCAACGCCTCTACTAAACTTAGTCTAAAAGAATTTTCTAGTCCTTCTTTACTACTCGTATTAAGTCCTGAAAAGTTTAGCTTCAATATCAAATAACTATTTTTTAGTTTTGTTGGATTTTCACCTATGTATAGGTTCTCATATAACCCTGCAAATTCATTCTCTGCATTAATGTCGTAATAATGCTCTAATGTTGAAAGAAATAGAGATTTACCAAACCTACGTGGTCTTATGAAGAAAACGTATTTGCTATTGAGGTTTTCGATTATTTCAATGTATTTTGTTTTATCTACATACAGATATTTTTCTTCTCTTAATGCTTTAAAGTTAGATATGCCATAAGGAATTTTCACATTTTTCACCTTCTTCTTGTATTTGAATGCAAAGTCGAGCAATCACAACACTGCGCCATCTTTATTTTATCATACTTGCTCTACTTCAGGAGAGATTTTCATTTAGATTATTAAATTGTCGTAGTTAAATGTATTCTATACCTTAATTTACTCCTTCTATTAGTTCTATACATAGAGCTATTAGAATTTCTTTCTGTTGCAATCTACATTTGTTCTCCCTTTGACCCTCACAACTCTATAGATTCCTCTATATCCACTCTTGTCTCCAACTACTTATTATGCAACAACAAATAGTTATCCATGAGTTTTAGTATTCTATCAAGTGAATCTGCAGGTGCAACCCACAAATCAGGTTTAAGCCCTTTTCCATCAATATTTTCTAGTAGTCCTAAACATCGACGGTCCATATGCTACATATATATCTGAATTTTTTAGCTCTAACGCAAGCGTAAAACACCCTCCACCTTGTTCATAGGCGGGAGCTGTTTTACGCTTACATTATTAAGGCAAAAAAGCAATGGGGGTGCCGAGAGTTTTTCGCAAATTCATTAGACATTACTTTGAGCTTGCTTCTGTTTTGCAGAAGAACGCCAATACTCTCTAAAAAACGTGATAAAAACTCCTACCATTAATGCTAGTACAAAAGCAATTGCCATGTTAAGCTTTAGCTTACTATCAGCATAAGTTTCAACAGGAGCTAACATGATTACAGAGCCACCTAATTTTTCTTCAAAATAATCTTGCGCTGTCAAAATAGTAATTCCCACCCAATTTCCTAACTGCTCTTTTATAGAACCCATCAATCTAGTCACTTCAAGTCTAGCTTGCGTTTTTTGTTGATCTGGTACCGCATCTTCTACCAAGCGCCTAATCTGATCTTCTAGAAATATTATGGTCTGTCGTATTTGTGATGCAGAAACATCTGCATCAGTAGAGCGAGCAGCTAAGACGTCGTAAAAAGAACTCTCTTCTTCAATCTGCATACCTTCTAGAGTCATGCCAGACAACAAAATAGATTGTTGCCTTTCAAAATCATTCATCATTTGAGCTGAAATCCTTGCTTCCTCTTCTTTTTTTGCTTGGTCAACTCTAAGCATTCTTACTCTATGCTCGTATGAAATAATTCTTTGTTCTCTATCTTTTGTAAGATTAAAAGCGCCTATAATCGAATCCATATG
>NVVX01000028.1 GCA_002733545.1 Alkaliphilus sp. | reverse complement strand
ATTACGGAAGCGAGTATACTTGAGGAGCCCGGTGCGGTAATTCCGCACGCCGGGATCTGTGCGGGGGATGCCGGGTGACCGGCATGTCTACCGTGACGATGAAAGTGCGACCAGGGTCTGAAATAAAGACTAAAAGTTACATCTTAAGCTGCTTAAGTCGAAAGACTTTTTAGCTACTCTATCCATTTGGAGTAATCCTACCTACAGGTGCGCCATTAGTAATGATGGGGTTCTAAGCTGTAGGAACAACGTGAGAAATCTGCTAGCCTAAAGTGGGTTAATTGCTAGGATAAATATATATCTATGATTAAATTAAATGAACTATTGCAAGCCTCGTTAAACGTGCTCAGAGAAATAAGGCTGAAACTCTGTAACCAAAAGGTGTGAGCCGTAGCTAAGTAAGTTTTCATGTTGCTTGGCAAATGGATAAAAGCTCCGGGGTAAAGATAGAATCTAAGGTTATATGAATTGGTTAAGATGTAGAACTGGGTAAGACCACTAATTCCTTAAAAAAATAAGGTAGGTTTCCTGTAAAGGAAATACAATATTACTGGTTATGGGAAAGCTAAAGGAAGCGAATGATACTTTGTAATGAAGTAGATAGAGGTTCAAAATTTGCCTTAATTCGAGAGAGTGCAGACTTTTAGCAGGTTATTTATAGCGATGAAAGAATAGAAACTTTATGAATATAGAAAAGCCAAAAAGAGCTTGTACTCGGGCATCTATAGACTACACAAAACAATGGAAAAGTATAGACTGGAACAGTGTAAAAGCAGTAGTTAATAAACTTCAATCAAGGATAGCTAAAGCAGTATCGGAAAATAGAATAAACCTAGTAAAGAAACTACAGTATCTTTTAGCAAAATCACATTATGCAAAACTATTAGCAGTAAAAAGAGTTACCAGTAACAAAGGTAAACGAACACCAGGAGTTGATAAAAAGCTATGGTCAACAGAATCTCTTAAATATAAGAATGCATTATCATTGACCAACAAAAGCTATAAATCAAAACCACTTAAACGAATTTATATTGATAAAGATAGCGGAAAGAAGAAAAGACCACTAGGAATTCCTACGATGTATGATAGAGCAATGCAAGCATTATATTTAATAACACTTGACCCAGTAGCTGAAAGCATTTTAGATAAAAGAAGTTTTGGATTCAGATTATACAGAGGTACAAGAGATGCATCTGAATATTTATTTAAATGCTTAGGAACTAAACACTCAGCGGAGTGGGTACTAGAAGGTGACATAAAAAGTTGCTTTGATAGCATATCACATGAGTGGATAAAAGGAAATATCATTATGGATAAAAGAATATTAAATCAATTCATGAAAGCAGGATATGTACAAAATAATAAGCTCTATAGAACAAAAGCAGGAACGCCTCAAGGTGGCTTATGCAAAGCTTTGCATAAACCACCTTATGCAAAGTTGGCTATTATGCAAAGTAAAGGGTTGAAATGTTGAAAATACAGGAAAAACTTTAAGTTTACTTTGCATAATCTCCGAAAGTGATTATGGGTATTAATACTCAAATTAATCATTTAGGAGGAAATTATTATGAAAAAGACATTGGCTGAATTAGTTAGAGGGCTCGAAAATGAGCTCGTGCGCCTTGGATATAGCAAAGGTTCGTTGACTTTCTATAAACGTAAATGGCGAATGTTGCAGCAATTTGCAAAAGAGAAGAATGAAATTCATTTTACAGAAAGTCTCGGGATTAGTTTCTTAGAGAAGTATTATCAGATTCTTGAAAAAGACTCTGGTAAAAAACTTTCTCAAAAGGATGTACAAGAGCTACGCGTTATTAGAATGTTAGGAGATTTTCAACTTCATCATACTGTACTAACCTCAATTCCCGATGAAATTATAACTATGACCAAATAAAACCTTGCAAAGAGAAGCTCTAAAAGCATTTAGGGCTTGACTTTTGACTAAAACATAGTTATAATTATAGGTGTGTAGGAGGTGCTGTATGGCGTACAGAGTAAATCATTATAATAAAAAAACGGGAACTACTTATGTTTATGAAGCAGAGTCTTATTGGGATAAAGAAAAGAAGCGTCCTGCAAATAAACAAGTTTGCGTTGGAAAGCTTGATAAAATAACAGGAGAATTTATTCCTTCAAAACGGTTGGATGATAAACAAGCAGCCGTTAGGGATCCAAAAGTTACAGCAAGCGTTGAAATTATTGGTTCATTTATTATCCTTGATAAAATAACAAAAGATCTTGAGATAGAGCAAGTACTTAAGCAATGCGCACCAGAAACGTTTGTGCAATTACTTACTATGGCTTACTTTTTGGTTTCTAAAGGCGAAGCATTGAGCCATTGCGAATCATGGTGTAAAGCTTATGTAAGTCCGTACAACGGAGTCCTCACAACCCAGAGGATAAGTGAATTGTTAAACAAACAAACCGAAGATGAAAGGCAATCCTTTTTTAAAAAATGGTACGAAAAGATGTCTGAAAAAGATTACCTTTGTTATGATATCACTTCAATATCTTCTTATTCTGCTCTAAATGAATACGTCAAGTCTGGATATAACAGAGATAACGATAGATTACCTCAGGTTAATTTTGGCATGCTCTTTGGTCAAAACACCAAGTTGCCAATTTGTTACAAAAGAATGCCTGGGAGCATTTCAGATGTTAGTACATTAAAGAATTTTATTAAAACGTTAGATTATCTAAAATCTTCTCGAATACATTTAGTTATGGATAGAGGCTTTTATAGCAAAAGTAATATTGATGAATTGCTTGGATACAAACACAAGTTCACAATGGGCGTCCCTACCAAAAGACGGTGGGTAGAAACAATCATTGATGAATTTTATGAAGAAATAGAAATGCCGGAGAATCACCGTAAAATAGACGGAGATACGCTCTACGTTAAGACAAAGTTATATCCATGGGGAGATAAGCGTAAGAGGACGTATGTCCACGTGTATTATAATTCTTACGCAGCTTCATCAGCATTTGACAAATTCACAGAAGAACTTTTGATGTATAAAGAAGAGCTTGAAAGTAAAAGACTTGTAAAAAAACACGAAGAATATTATCATCAGTATTTCATAATTAAAGAAACGCCAAAACGCGGACTCAAAATACAATACAATAATGCGGCGATACAAAAACATAGAAACCGTTATTCTGGTTTTTTTGTAATTCTAAGCAATGCAACAAAAGATGCTGTTGAAGCCCTCGAAACATATAGGAATAAAGATGTCGTAGAAAAAAGTTTTGATGACTTAAAAAACCGCTTAGACATGAAACGCCTTAGGGTTCAAAACTCCCAGACGATGGATGGCAGATTGTTTGTACAGTTCTTAGCTCTAATTATTATTAGCGCAATACGCAATATAATAAGGAGCAAAAAAGAACTGGAAAACTATACCGTAAGAGAGCTAATTAAAGAAATGGATACTCTTGCTAAAATTACATATACAGGTAAGTATGGTTCGATTATAAGTGAAGCAACTAAAAAACAGCGTATGATTATGAAAGCTTTTGCGATAGAGTTGTAACCTAGTTATAATTCTATCGGGAATTGAGGTTCTTAATAGAAGGTAGAGCAGATGACGACGTATTTAACGTTACGGTAGTCAAAACGTAGGAATCGAAATTGGCGAGATTCTAGAAGGCTGTCGGGGTCATACTTTAAAAAGATTTGGCTTCAAACCTGAACTCAGAGAACATGCGAATGAACTTGAAAATTCACCAATGGTTACATTTTTTCATAACAAGCAAAGATATCAAATTGCAAAAATAGTGGTATCTAACAAACAAAATCAAGGCGAAGTACGTTACATACATCTTCAGCTTGCTGACCTAGAAAAATTTATTACAGATCGGATAAAGCGATATAAAACGAAGAAGTGGCAGGATAGAATGTTTTTTCCTTCAAATTATTTGGCAGCAAGAATTGACAGTGTGCACAGGGGTTGAAGTTGACGAATACTGGCTCCGAGTATTGACTAGCAAATTAATAAAGAAAACATAACACAGCTTTAAAACATCAAAACATGAAGCACCAATAAACAACCCTACCGCAAAGTGCAAATATAATTTCGCACTGCAGTAGGGTTATTTAGTTGTAAAATATTCTATTTGAAATATCTAATAATAAATTGCAAAAACAAGGAGGAAAACACAATGAAACAACTACAAACTCAACAATCAAACATAAACAACTCCCTACTAAACATAATAACCCCGATAGGTCTAGAAATAAAAAGAAACTCACTAATCATAGGCGAAAACACAGGCAGAATATATGGAATAGTAAAATATCCACAAAAAGTAGACTATGGTTGGCTAGCGAAAATAACAAATATACCCGGAACTGTAGTAGGAATTACCTTTATACCTATTGACAATGGAGAATTCATATCAGGACTCTCAAGGACTGTAATTCAAAATAGAGTTGCAGCAGAAATAGCAAAAGACCCACTAACAGCGCAAAGAGCAGAAAGAGCAGCAATTGATGGTGAAAAAATAATGCTACAAATAGATGAAAAAGGAGAAACAGTAGGAACAATAATAATATCAATTATGGTATTAGCAAGAAATGAAGAAACTTTCACTAAAATATGTAGAAAAACAGAAAGTACAATTGCAATAAGTAAAAGCAAAGCAAGAATCATGGCAAATCTACAAGAACAAGCATTTAAGAGCATATCTCCATATCATACAATAGACGAATCAGTAGAAGAAGTACTAAAGAGAATTATACCTATGAGTAGCTATATAGGAGGCTTTCCATTCTCATCTAGCGGATATAATGATGGAACAGGATACTACTTTGCAAGAGATAACGGTGGTGGCTTAGTAATACTAGACCCGTGGAAAAGAGGAAATGATAGAACAAACACTAACTTCACCATTATGGGCGACTCGGGTGTAGGCAGTGCGTTCGTAAGGGCATAAGATGATTTATCTTTTGTCCGTGGTTTAGTAGGAAATGTGCCTTTGCAAGGCACCAGATAAAGTGTCAGTTAAATCTGTCATCGCTTGACTTATCTGAAAGGGAAACCGGACAGGGAGTGTAGCATGTTGAGGAGCCATAGTCAGTTAAGATATCTATACTGCGACTGTTGGCGTGATGAAATATTAAGTATGAGGATAAATGTTGGAATACATGAATGATAGTTCAAGGTACTATAACCGGAGTACAAACGAAATGAGTTATTAACTCAATGATATCTGTAACGTTTGTTGGTGCAGAAGCTACGTATTTTCCTAGCGTGGGTGTTCGTGACACTTGTATCAGCCAACCACAATAAGTGGAAAAGAACGAAAGTCATATCCGACAACTTAATAAGCTTGTTCCTATTAATCTAAACGAAGATTGCCTAAATTGGAATGCTTAAAATATTAAGCTATAAGTACGAATTGCAAAATTCAAGGCTTTGAATATCCAATATGGTAACGGAGTCTCCATAGTAGTCCGAGGTATGGAAAGCATATCACATGGCGAAGGGAGGCAGTTTATCTCTTAATACAAAGAGAGGAAAGGTGCGTGAGGCATTGAGAAATCCAATTGAAGTATTAAAAAGTATCGWGTCAAAAGCATGTAATAAAGAGTATCAATATGAAAGACTATACCGAAATTTATACAATCCTGAATTTTATCTTTTGGCGTATGGCAATATTTATGCTAAAGAAGGTAATATGACACCTGGAGCAGATGGAAATACCATTGATGGTATGGGACTTGAAAAAATTGATAAGATAATTGATTCAATGAAAAATCATTCTTATAAACCAAAGCCTGCAAGAAGAATATACATCGAAAAGAAAGGAAATACCAACAAGAAACGACCGTTAGGAATTCCATCTTTCGAGGATAAGCTTATTCAAGAAGTGGTAAGGATGATATTGCAAAGTATCTATGAGCCTAATTTTTCAAAGTTATCACATGGGTTTAGACCCAAAAAAAGTTGTCATACAGCATTACTTCATGTACAAGCAAATTTCACTGGTGTGAAATGGTTTATCGAAGGAGATATCAAAAGTTTTTTTGATACTATTGACCATCATATCTTGGTTAATATTTTGAGAAGAAGAATAAAGGACGAGTATTTTATTGCACTTATTTGGAAATTCCTAAAGGCTGGGTATATTGAAAATTGGAAATTTAATAACACTTATAGTGGTACGCCACAGGGGTCTATTAGCAGTCCGATATTGTCAAATATCTATCTTAACGAGCTTGATGTTTTCATGGAAGAATACATCCAAGACTTTAATAATGGAAAAAGGAGAAAAAGGAATCCAGAGTACTCTAAATATGATAATCAACTTCAATCCTTAAAAAGAAATAAATACACACCAAAACAATGGGAATTGCTTACTGATGAAGAAAAATCAGTAGGGTTAGAAAAAATTAAATGCATCAGAAAAGAAATGCTTACAAAAGAATATTCAAACCCACAAGACAACGGTTATAAACGATTATTCTACGTTCGTTATGCAGATGATTGGCTATGCGGAGTTATTGGAAGTAAAACGGAAACTGAATATATAAAAGCGGACATAAAAGAATTTCTTGATAAGAAGTTAAAGCTTGAATTATCAGAATCCAAAACGCTTATTACCAATGCCCAAAATAAAGCACGTTTCTTAGGCTTTGATGTATTGGTGTCAAACAATAACTCTGCTACAAAAACCAGTAAAGGTGTAACACAAAGAACAAGACTTAGAAAAATAATACTATATGTACCAAGAGAAAAATGGCAGAACAAACTCATAGAGTACAAAGCGTTAAAATTGAATTATAACAAAGAACAGGGGTACAATGAAGTTTTTGAACCTGTACACAGAAGCTATCTTATTAATAATGAAGACCTTGAAATTGTTAAGCAATATAATAGTGAGATTCGTGGAATGTATAACTACTATAGAATTGCTGATAACGTTAGTGTATTGAATTCATTTTATTATGTTATGATTTGCCCATAGAAAGCCTGTAATTTCTTCCAGCATACCACATACAGTGTACGTTTCGTTCACAAACTACTACATATGGTATGTGCTCGACTTGAAATTAAGCAAATATACCTTTCTATGGTTCAATCATGTTATGAAATTCAGTATGCTTAAGACTTTTGCAGCTAAATATAAATCTAGAATTGGAAAGATGCGTGATAAATATGGTCACAAAAGATTTGGTGTTAAATATTACACTAAAAGTGGTGAGAATATCATGTATCTCTACGATAAAGGGTTTAGAAAAGATAAAAATGCAATTGCAAACGCCGAGGTAGATGAAGTCTCTAGAACATTTGGTAACAGTGCTACTTCTAGCCTTGTTGATAGGTTGAAAGCTAATAAATGTGAATGGTGTGGAGTTGAAAATACAGTTATTGAAATACATCATATTAAAAAGCTTAAAGACCTAAAAGGGAAAAAGAAATGGGAGATAAAAATGATAGGTAGACGTCGAAAAACAATGGCATTATGTAAAAAATGTCACGTAGATTTACATGCTGGAAGACTAGATTGACTTATAGGTAAATGGAGAGCCGTATACACTGAGAGGTGTACGTACGGTTCGGGGGAGAGTTCTTGAAAACCTACTATAGAAATATAGCAAGGCATCGGGTTCTTATCCTACAGAGCACAGTTGTAAAACATATTGCACTATCTGAATACATGAAAGGCACTAAAATCATCTTCATAGACCCAGAAAGAGAAATGAGAGAACTTTGCAAAGCACTAGACGGAGACTGGATTAACGCAGGCGGTGGAAGTAGTGGTAGAATTAATCCGCTTCAAATAAGACCAACCCCAGTTGATGAAAACGATAAATACTACAAAGATGACGGAAACGGTATGGGAGACATGGCAAAATACATAAAAAGTCTAGACATATTCTTTAGCCTATACATTCCATCACTATCAGATAATCATAAAGCAATATTAAAAGCAGCAGTAATTGAACTATATAGTAACTTCAACATTACTTGGGATACAGACAGACATAAACAAACTAACAAACGAAGACTTCCCAATATTTACAGATCTATATGATTTAATAAAACAAAAATCAAAGGAAAGAGATCAAAACAACAAAAACAACGAAACAAATATATATGAAGAACTAACGTTACTACTTAGAGACATTGCTCACGGTAGTGACTCTTTTTTATGGAATGGAAAAAGCACAATAAAAACTAACACAAGATGCATATGCCTTGACACTCACGACCTACAAAACACAAGCGACAATGTAAAAAGAACTCAATACTTCAACCTACTAACTTGGTGTTGGCAACAAATGAGTGCAAATAGAAACGAACCAGTTCTACTGATATGCGACGAAGCATATTTGATGATAGACCCGAACGTGCCACAATCCCTTGTGTTTCTTAGAAACGTAGAAAAAAGAGCAAGAAAGTACGAAGCAGGAGTAGTAATAATATCTCACTCTGTAGTTGACTTTCTAGACCCTAAAATCAAAATGTATGGACAAGCACTACTAGACATTCCATGCTTTAAAATCCTTATGGGATGCGATGGAAAAAATCTAATGGAAATAAAAGAACTATACAACCTAACAGATGCAGAAGAAGAACTCTTAGCAAGAAAAAAGAGAGGACAAGCACTAGTACTAATAGGCTCTAAAAGACTTCATGTAAACTTTCAAATTCCACCGTACAAACTCAAATTCATGGGAACAGCAGGAGGAAGATAGCTGACGTAAAATAATAGAAAGACAAAATACAGAACCTAAGATGCTTAAAACAGAGCATATTTAGGTCCAAAGGAGCGAAAATAACTATGAAAAAGAAACTACTAATAGAGCTAATAATATACGCAGTAATTGTAGTAATAGGAATAATACTGCTATTTACCTACGAACCAAAACAACAAGAAATAATCATACCATCAGACTTTAAAATAGAAGCAGAAGTAGAAAGAGGTGAGACGGATGTTACTCTACCTAACGAGCAATAAAAACATAGAAATATTTGATTTTCTAACTCACGAACACGGAATTGTAATAAAAAAGCTGTCAGGCTCATTTAAACTAAAGCAGTTCATTATAGAAGACATGAGAAGCTTAGAGCATTACTCATACTTTGCAATTGATATTAGTGCACTTAAAGACGACGTGGGAGAAATTATTGAAGCAATCAAAGCATTTAAAAGAATGCATTCATCAAGACTCATTATCTATATAGAGAATATAAAAGAGAATATAGAACTAACAGACAAACTAATCGAATTAGGAGTATACAACATAATTTCATCAGATACAGTTGCAGAATTAAAAAAAGAAATACAAAAAGCTACAAGTGGAGAAGGAATAAGTAAAAGAGAAATACAAAACAAATTAAACGAGTTAACTGGTATAAAGAACTACCAAATCACAGAATACCTGTTTAGTGAGAAAAACATTAAAATTGCTATTGCAGGAGCGGCACATAAAGCAGGCACAACCACTACAGCGATAAATTTATGCAACTACCTAGCAAGTATTGGAGCAAGGGTATGTTATGTAGAAGCTAATGAACATGGACATATTAAAAAATTAGCAAATGAATACAAAGAAATGATAGTAAATGATGATTCAGTTACCTATAGAGGAGTAAAATACTTATCCCTGACTTCGAAAACAGATAAAGAATACAACTTCATTGTTTACGATACAGGAGTAATCGAAGAAAAAACAGTAAATGCAATAAAAGCCAATTGCAACGAAGTAATTCTATGTGCAACTACAAAACCATACGAAATAGAATTCTACCATAGAGCACTTGATTTAATTGGAAGTAGTAAAAGTCACACATTATTTTCATTTACATCAGAAAAAATCAAAGAAAAGCTAAAGAAGCAATACAAAGACCCGCTCTTCGCAGAATATTCACCTAATCTATTTGATGGTGAAAAGAATCAAAATATTTGGGAAAAGATATTAGCAAAGCATATGATAAAAAACACAATGTAAAATAGAGAGAGTTAGCTCATTGCTCCACGGAGTTGCCTGCCTGTGCGTGGCACGCAGACAGGCACGCAGACAGGCACGTACGCAAGCAGGGGGGTTCCGCTTCTGCTAAAGCTAAAGCAAATAAATTTCAAAAAAAACAAGAAAAAAATCGTTGACAAATACTTTACAAAAATGATATACTTCAATAGTGTTCAGCAAGAGGACTATAGCATTATAGTCTAGTAATTTCTTTAATTCTACATTTTTTTGAAAGGAGAGCACGCAATGGAAAGAAACAAATATGCACATTCATATAACGAATATTTTATCATGACTGAAATTTTAGATGATGAAAATGTCAGCCAGCGAAAACTCTCAAAGAAACTAGGCTTGGGTCTAGGAACTATTAACGTTTTGGTCAACAAAATGATTAAAGAAGGCTTAATCAAAATGGAACAAGTCTCACAAAAACAAGTAATTT
Organism: Alkaliphilus sp.; assembly: GCA_002733545.1. GTDB lineage: Bacteria > Bacillota > Clostridia > Peptostreptococcales > NVVX01. The sequence continues at coordinate 24,277 of NVVX01000028.1, read as the reverse complement.
ATATGCTGACACCAGCTGGAATGATGGAGAAAACCAAGAAAACAATTAACTACATAAAAAGCCACTACCGTGCCATACACGAAACCAAAGAAAAAATCAAATCCATTTTAGGGGAACTAACCCTAAAACATGAAAACATATACATACTAAAACCAGATGACGAAATGGGTAACTTGATTGAAGTTGCGACTGCAGAATATAAAGCAGAAAACAAAGAACAGAACGTAAAAATAGTGAATGAAAGTTTTCAATATAAGTCTATAAAGTCTCAGGAGACTAATAGTTCAGTCTTAATATATGCGAGTGAAGATTATGAAATAATGAAAAGTTTAGTAGATAAAAGCAATATTGAAATGGTGAATTTATTGGAGAGATTGTAGGGACACAGTTTGTTTTAAGAAATATATTTTGCAAGTATGAGTGGAGTTGAATATTATGCTTAAAAAAATTAGCTTTCCAAATAGAAAAAAAGAAGAAGAAAAAGATTTATATGAGACGTGTGTTATTTGCAAGAGCATGACTAATATAAGAAAAAATCAGCATATAGAAGAACGCTATGGATATGTACAAGCTATTGGTCAGGTTTGTTACGATTGCTATAAAAAAATAGAAAATAAACCTAGAGAAAAATAGGTTGAATTCTAAATTTTGTTGAAATGGGTAGAAGTATGAACTGGGGGATACATGTATGAGTTTTAATAGTAAAAAGAAAGATGGTTTGTTCTTTAAATTAATAGAAGCAATAGTTACTATTGTTCTAATGAATTTAGGATTTTACATAGCTTTTTTAGTTAGATTTAATATGGATGCTCCTAAAGTAAATACAGAGGCTTTTTTTAACGTAATACCGTACATATCAATTGCAGTTCTTGTAGTCTTTTTCTTAAACAACGTTTTTTCCATGTTTAAGAAATCTTTAGTTGAAATTATTTTTACTATATTATCATCGGTTATGGTAGTTAACTTTGTTACTATTGGGATTGTTTTTTTTGCAAGAGAATTCACGTTTCCTAGAAGTGTATTTATAATATCCTTTATAATTCAAATTATACTGCTGTTAATTTTTAAAATGCTAGTTTTAAAGGCACTAAAATATTTTTACAAAAAGGAAAATATACTTGTTGTTGGGCTGAAGAAAGATGCTGAGAAGATTGCTAAAAAACTAGTTCTGGACAAACAAAATTTAGACAGAGTAAAATACGTTTGTAATATCGCTGATAGTGAATTACATGAGATGGTTGATGAGGCAGATAAGATTTATGTCGGTTCTAGTGTGGATAGTGAAATGAAATCAAAATTAGTAAGTTATTGTATAGGCGGAGACAAAACAGTATATATCGTCCCTGAGTTATTTGAAATTGCATTAGTTAGTTCCAAAATAGTGCAGCTGGATGATACTCCTATATTTAAAATAGAGAACCTTTCTTTATCCATAGAAAAGCTGGCCATCAAACGTATTTTTGATATCTTGGCATCTTTAATTGGAATAGTTATCTTATCTCCTGTCATGCTAATAGTGGCAATATCAATTAAATTATATGATAAAGGACCAATTTTATTTGTACAAGAAAGAATTACAATGGGGAACAAAGAATTTGATTTGTATAAATTTAGAACTATGATTATAGATGCTGAAAAGCACACGGGACCAACCTTAGCGAAAGAAAAAGACTCTCGAATTACTCCGTTAGGAAAAATTTTAAGGAGGACTAGGTTGGATGAAATACCTCAATTATTTAATGTTTTAAAAGGCGAAATGAGTATAGTAGGTCCTAGACCAGAGAGAAAATATTTTATTGACCGATTTGCAATGGGGAATCCTGACTTTAGGTATAGAACTGTGGTTAAAGCTGGTGTAACTGGCTTAGCACAGATRCTTGGCAAATACACAACCACGCCAGAAGACAAATTAAGATTTGATTTATTATATATAAAGAAATGTTCTTTATTAAGTGATATTAGTATTATTTTGAAAACCATAAGAGTGGTATTTACAAAGTCGAGCTCAGAAGGAGTAAAAAAAGAGACCTTGGCTGAAGAATTTGAAACTTCAAATATAAAAGTAAAAGAAGATGCACCTGCCGGATAAAAATGAAAAACAACTGGACAGCGAGTGTATGTGTTAATCAGTAGCAAAACAAAAGGATCTAAATTATCATTCATTAATAGATTACAGAATATGTTTCACTTTAGCAACGAATTTCAATTAGCGTAAAAAATAAACCTTTTACTGAACGCCACAATGCGAAGAACAGCAGGAGTACATGTTTTAAACCTTGGAACAGGACAAGCAGTTACAGTTATGCGACTTTTAAAAGCTTTGGTAGGAACAAATAGTATTGAAATACCATATGAAATTATTTCAAGAAGGAAGGGAGACACTGATCATGTTATGCTGATGTTTCCAAAGCAGCAGAAGAACTTGGTTGGGAAGTTAAACGAGATATCGCTGGAATGTGCAGAGACTCTTGGAGATTTGAGAAGAATTATATGGAACAGAGATTGGATATACATCAATAGGCTATGCCAACATCAAAGGCCCTTATACTAAATCTAAATATGAAGCAGAAAAACTATTATTTGAAATGAAAGATGATGAGTTTAAGGTAGCAGTTATTAGACCACCAATTGTATATGGCAAGAACTGTAGAGGGAATTACCCAAGGTTAGCAAAGATGGCTTTAAGATTACCTATTTTCTCTAACATAGACAATGAACGAAGTATGATATATATTGACAACTTGTCTGAATTCATTCGAATATTAATTAATAACAGTAGTAGCGGATTATTTTTTCCTCAAAATAAAAGCTACGTAAATACTACTGAATTAGTAAGACTAATTGCAAAAGTACATGGTAAGGAAATAAAGACAACAAAATTATTTAATTGGTGTGTGTCATTAGGGATTAAAAAGTCGGCAATGTTTAGAAAAGTTTTTGGATCTTTGGTGTATGAAAAGGAAATGATAGGTGGACCTAAATCACTAATGAGAGATGCACACTTAGATTATGAGATGATATTGTTTGATGAATCAATAAAATGTACAGAACACTAATGCAAGGAGAAAATATAAATGAGTAAAAAGAAGGATGTGTTGTTTTTATGCCAGTACTTTTATCCAGAGTATGTTTCATCTGCCACTTTACCATTTGATACTGCTGTTGCTCTTACTAAAGCGGGCTTTACATTGGGGATTTATGTGGTTATCCTGAAGAATATAACTTATTAGATGAAGTGCCGGTATTCGAGGTGCATGAGAACATTGAAATAAAAAGATTGAAATATATTCAACTAAGACGTAGTAGCTTCTTTGGAAGGCTGATAAATTATTTTTATTTCACATTTGCTGTTGGGATAAGATTGAGAGAATTTAGGAAATACAAAGCGATTATCGTTTATTCTAATCCACCTATGTTGCCTATAATTGCAGCATTAGCTAAAAAATTCTTTAAGACAAAGGTGGTTTTTGTAAGTTACGATGTTTACCCAGAAATAGCTCGAATTACAAACAGCGCCTCAAAGAATAGTATTATCACTAGGGTGATGAAGATTATAAACAAAGTAGTGTTTAAACGTATAACAAAAGTAATTGCTTTATCAAATGAGATGAAAGAGTTTTTATTTAATAATAGATTGACATTATCGGAAAAATAAATTGAAGTGATACCTAATTGGTATGAAGATAACAGAAGTCAGAATACAGTAAATTCGCGCGAGAACAAGTTGTTTAGTTCAATCAGAACAGACGGGAATTTAGTAGTATCGTATTTTGGGAATACTGAGTTAGAGTCTTTTACCTAAAAAGAAGGTTTTGGACATATTAGAGTAGGCGCGCAAGCAGATAATATTGTTGCTACGCAATTTTATATTAATTGTGAGTTTAAATATGCAAGTTGTAGCGCGGATTATCATTTATGGAATTAATAAAACTGACAAAGAACTACGATAATACTTTATTGTCAGAAACTTATTGGACAAGTGAGGTTTATAAATGAAAATAACAATATTGACAACATACTTTTCCCCTGAAATCACTGCAGTTACGCACTTGCTTTCGGATTTGGCGAATGATTTTGCAAAATTCGGAGCAGAGGTTACAGTAGTGACTAGTGTTCCAACAAGAGGGATTGATAAGGATACAAGAGAAGAATATTTAAGCCGTAAAGATGAGAAGATTAGTTCGAATTTACGAATTATACGAGTAGGTAGTGGTAAACAAGAGGTAAAAAATTTTACTGTAAGAGCATTAAACTATGGGATAAATTCATATTCGCTATATCATGCAGCAAAAAAAATAGAAACGGATGTATATCTAATATCATCGACACCACCGTTTCTAGGATTTGCAGGTGCTTTTTTATCAAAAAAATCTTTAACTGTGTACAATCTGCAAGATGTATTTCCAGATAGCTTGATTAGTTCGGGGAAAGCATCAGAAGGCAGTTTGCTTGTTCGTATATTGAGGAAATTTGAAAGATATGTTTACAGAAAACAAAATCATATAATTGCAATCTCGCAAGACTATAGACGTCTTCTTCTCGAAAGGGAAGTGTCAAACAGCAAAATTTCAATAATTTATAACTGGATTGATGAAAAAAAAGTTACTGAAATCTATCGAAATAACAATAAATTAATTAAAAAGTATAAATTAGAGCAAGATAAATTCTATGTTACTTATTGCGGCAACATTGGTCATACACAAAATTTGGAAATGGTTATCGATACAGCAATGGAACTAGAACCAATACTACCAGAAATTAGATTCATACTAATTGGTGATGGAGCAAGAAAAAGTGATATTGAAGCATATATAAAAAACAAATATGTCAAGACAGTAAAAATACTACCGTTTCAACCATATGAAGACATTTCACATGTAATGAGCCTAGGAAATGTTTCGTTAGTTTGTTCCAAGCCTAATGTATCTATGAGTTCACTACCTTCCAAAACGTGGAGTATAATGGCTGCTGGTAGACCAGTGATTACTTCGTTTGATTTAGATAGTGAGTTATGTGAAATTGTAAATAATGCTAAGAGTGGGATATGTGTACCGCCTGATGATAAAGAGGCTTTGAAAAATGCAATCATTTATGCATATAATCATCAAGATGAAATGATTCAGCTGGGTAATAACGCAAGGGAATATATAGAGAATAATTTAACTAGAGAGGTTGCTACACAGCGTTATTTTGATGTTTTGACTAAAGTTAACGAGAAAAACTATGAAAGAGGTAGAGAACAATGAAAAAAGCACTAATAACAGGAATAACAGGTCAAGACGGCTCATTCTTAGCAGAATTCTTACTTAAAAAAGGCTACGAAGTTCACGGTATAATAAGAAGAAGTTCTTCCTTCAACACAGGAAGAATAGAACATCTGTACATAGATGAACTCTTGAAAGACATGCATATAGAAAGAAAAGTAAAATTGCATTATGGCGATATGACAGACTCGACTAGCTTAATTAGATTAGTCAGAGAAATCAAGCCAGATGAAATCTATAACTTAGCAGCCATGTCTCATGTTAAAGTTTCTTTTGAAATTCCAGAATATACCGCTGATACAGATGGGATAGGTACATTAAGACTACTAGAGGCAGTCAGATTTTTAGGATATGAAAAAAGAACTAAAATATATCAGGCTTCAACTTCTGAACTATATGGGAAAGTTCAAGAAGTGCCTCAAACAGAAACAACACCATTTTATCCAAGAAGTCCATACGGAGTTGCAAAACTTTATGCTTATTGGATTACCAAGAACTATAGAGAAGCGTATAACATGTTCGCAGTAAATGGTATTTTGTTTAATCACGAATCAGAAAGACGAGGTGAAACTTTTGTAACTAGGAAAATCACCTTAGCTGCATCTCGAATAAGAAAAGGGACTCAAGAAAAATTATATCTCGGGAATATGGATTCTAAGCGAGATTGGGGCTATGCAAAAGATTATGTTGAATGTATGTGGTTGATGCTTCAAGCTGATGAACCTGAAGATTTTGTAATTGCTACTGGAGAAATGCATACGGTAAGAGAGTTCGTCACACTTGCTTTTAGAGAAGTTGGCATTGAAATAGAGTGGAGAGGCGAAGGAGTTAACGAAAAAGGCATTAACAAGAAAACAGGAGAAGTATTAGTAGAAGTAGATCCTAAGTACTTTAGACCAACAGAAGTAGAACAACTACTTGGTAATCCCACAAAGGCTAAAACAATATTAGGCTGGAACCCAAGAAGAACTAGTTTTGAGGAACTTGTTAAAATAATGATGAAGAGTGATGTTAAACTTGTTGAGCGCGAAACTAGAATAAGAAAAGAATTTGATTAGGGTTACACTGCGTATATAAACATGCATTGCTAATCTTTGACAGGAGATAATATGCTTACGCTAATAAAGTATTTAATAAAACATGTACAGAAAGTTTAAGATACTATTAGGATGTAAAGGAGGCTACTTAAATGTTAGAGTACAGATTATCAGATGATACATGGGGGCAGGAGGAGTTAGACGCTATTAATAGGGTTATTAAATCAAATAGATATTCTATGGGACAAGAAGTCATGAAATTTGAAAAGGATTTTGCACAAAAGATAGGTAGTAAATTTGCGGTTATGTCTAATTCAGGCTCTTCGGCAAACCTGCTTGCAATTGCAGCTCTAGTATACTCTGGAAGGCTATCAGCAGGTGATGAAGTTATTGTGCCCGCAGTTTCTTGGAGTACTACCTATTTTCCAATAAGTCAATACAATTTGAAATTAAAATTTGTGGATATAGATAGAGAAACTCTAAATATGGACGTGACTCAAGTTGAAGGTGCAATAACAGCTAAGACAAAAGCTATTTTCTGTGTAAATTTGTTGGGGAATCCAAATGATTACAATCAGATATTAGCACTCAGCGAAAAATATAATCTAATTCTTCTCGAAGATAATTGTGAATCACTAGGCGGAAGATTTTCAAACAAAGAATTAGGAACCTTAGGGTTATTAGGAACATATTCTACCTTCTATTCTCACCATATATGCACAATGGAAGGTGGAGTTACCGTAACAGATGATGAAGAAATATATCATTACTTGTTGTGTATTCGTGCACATGGGTGGACAAGAAATCTTCCTGTAGACAGTAAAATTTACACGAAGAATGAAGATGATTTTTACGAAAGTTTTAATTTTATAATGCCTGGCTATAATTTAAGACCGTTAGAAATGGAAGCAGCTATTGGCATCGAACAACTTAAAAAACTTGATGAAATAATTATACAGAGAATTGAGAATGCTAAGTATTTTTTGAAACGAATTGAAGAGGTGAAAGATGTTAGGCCTCAAAGAGAAATAGGGCAATCATCTTGGTTTGGTTTTGCTATGATACTTTGTGGAAATAATATAGGAAAGCGCCACAAGGTGGTAGATGCATTAAAAAGGAACGGTATTGAGGTTAGACCTATTGTTGCTGGCAACTTTACAAAGAATGTTGCAATCAAGTACATGGAATATAGCATACACAATGATTTAAGGAATGCTGATCATATTCACGAAAACGGGTTTTTCATTGGAAACCATAGCAAAGAGAATAAAAAGCAGGTGGATTTGGTTATCAATGTGTTAAAAAGGGAGTTAGGCTAATGGACAAGAATGCAAAAATATTCATAGCTGGTCGTAAAGGTATGGTTGGTTCATCTATTGAAAAGGAATTTAGAAAACGTGGGTACGCAAATATTATAGGGTTGAGATCAAGAGATTTAGATTTAAAAAGACAAGCAGAAGTAGAGGATTATTTCGAAGCAGAATGCCCAGAGTATGTGGTTCTAGCTGCGGCTAAGGTTGGTGGCATAATGGCTAACTTGCAATCTCCAGCCGAGTTTATATATGATAATTTAGCTATACAGAACAACGTGATACATAGTTCTTATAAATATAAGGTGAAAAAACTATTATTTTTGGCTTCTTCGTGTGTTTATCCACGCTTGTCTCCTCAGCCGATGAAAGAAGAGTATCTGCTGGATGGGAAAGTTGAACCTACTAATGAAGGATATGCTATTGCCAAAATTGCAGGATTAAAAATGTGCCAAATGTATAATAAACAGTACGATACAAACTACATAAGTGTGATGCCGTGTAATATATACGGAATTGGTGATAACTTTGATCCTGAAAAGTCTCATGTAGTTGCCGGATTAATTAGGAAATTTCATGAGGCTAAAAGTGGTAACAAGAAATTTATCCAAGTTTGGGGAACAGGAAATGCACGAAGAGAATTAATGTTTAACGAGGATTTAGCTGATGCATGCTTGCATTTGTTCGAAAATTATTCAGGTAATGAGTTTTTCAATATAGGAACTGGAGAAGACATAAGCATAAAGAATTTAGCAGAAGTCATCAAGAAAGTTGTTGGTTTTGAAGGCTATATCAAATATGATAATACGAAACCAGATGGGATGCCTCAGAAACTAATGGATGTTTCAAAATTGAAAGATGCGGGTTGGGTTTATAGTACCTCTTTAAGAGAAGGAATAAAGAAAACTTATGAATGGTATCTAAAGAATTACGATAACAATGATATCAGAAAGTAGATGCCTATGAAACCTACAATAGCTTTCTACATATCTTCGCACGGTTTTGGGCACATGACAAGATGCTTAGCGATTATCGAAGAAATAATAGAAAATACAGACTATAAAGTATATATTGCTTGTGGGAAAGAGCAAAATGAATTCGCAAGGATGTATTTGCCGAAGCACAATGAAACAAATAGAATTTTAGTCAAAGACCTTATTACAGACATTGGATTAATAAATAAAAATAATTCTCTGAGAGTCGATGAAAGTAGATTAGAAAACAGCTTGAGACTCTTTGTAAAAGAATGGGAACAAAAAATTAGAGGTGAAAGTGAGTTTTTAAAGCATGAAAGTGTTAGTTTAGTTGTTAGCGACATTTCGCCTTTAGCACCGTTGGTAGCAGACATAATTGGAGCAAAATGTGTAGCCGTTTCAAATTTTACTTGGGTGGAACAATATGAAAATCTCAATATTTCTAAAGAGATTGTTAATAAATTCAGAGTTGCTTACGAGAAATTAGATGCATTTATTGAATATGATCTAGCCACGAAAACAGGATATGAAAATCTAACTAGAGCAAAAGTGGGATTTATATCTAGAAAAACAGATCCAAGTAGAGTCGCTGAAATTAAAAACGAGTACTCTTCTAGTGTCTTTATTACATGTGGGAAAGCAACGAATTTAGAAAATGTACATATCAAAAACTACAGTGGTAATATATTTACTACTAGCGGCATGGATATTTCGTATGATGGAAATGTAGCAAAATTACCTACATGCACTCTAGATACACAAAACTATATTACTGCTAGTGATATGGTAATTGCAAAAGCTGGTTGGGGCACGATAGCAGAAGTATTAATTGCAAGCAAGAAACTTGTATTAATTGAAAGACCTGAAGTTTATGAAGACACATATATGATAAACTTACTTAGGAATAGAAACTTAGCGATTTCTATCCCCGAAAATTATCTTAGATCTTTAGATATTAAGGATTTGATGCATAGAGCAAATCAAGATATAAACAAAGCAAGTCTAGATAGGATTAACAATGATATAGGAAACGTTTTTAAATTGTTATCTTTGTAATTGGTTGCATAAGATTGGAGGAAACTAAATGAAAGCAATAATTTTAGCTGGTGGTAGTGGAACAAGACTTTGGCCACTAAGCCGAGGCAGGTACCCAAAACAATTTATTAAACTGCAAGGTGACAAACCTTCTTTGTTTCAAGAGACATTTGAGAGAAGTTTGCTACTAGTAGAGTTAAACGATATATACGTAGTAACAAATGAAAGGTATAAGTTCTTAGTTATGGGAGCGGTTGAAGAATTAGGTTATGATTACAACGAATCTAATATATTAGTAGAACCTGAGGCGAAAAACACCTTGCCAGCAATTTATGCAGGTGTTCACGAAATAGCTAAAAGGGAGCATGACTCAGTTATCGTTTTTCCTTCGGACCATATGATTTTAAAAGGACAAGAGTTTGCTGATATTATTAAAAATTCTGAAGCATTAACCAAAGATTCAATTATAACTTTTGGAATTAAGCCAGATGCACCTAACACTGGGTATGGATATATTGCACCCAGCAATAAAAAGCTAAATGGATATCAGGTCGAAGAATTCAAAGAAAAACCAGACTATGACACTGCTGTTGAGTATATTCAAAAGGGCTATTTTTGGAATAGCGGGATTTTCATGTTTAACACAGAATTGTTTTCTAGTGAAGTAAAATCTTATTCCATAGAAATACATGATGCGTTTGCAGGTACCAATAATATCAAAGAAGCTTTTGGCAAAATAACTAAGAAAATTTCCATTGATTATGGTATTATGGAAAAGAGCTCAAAAGTTGCAGTTGTCCCAGTCGATATCGGGTGGAATGACCTAGGTAGTTTTGACTCATTCTATGAGGTGCTTGACAAAGATGAAAACAATAATATAATCAGCGAAGGGAATATAGTTTTAGACTCAATGAACAATTTTGTTCATTCAGAAAAAGGAAAACTTGTTGCAATAATAGGTGTTGAAGATTTAATAGTTGTAGACAATCGAGATGCATTATTAATCTGTAAAAGAGATCAATCTCAAAAGGTGAAAGTGGTTGTTGATACACTAAAAGAAAAAAAAGATGTTCGCACAGAGTATCATGTTAAAGACTATAGACCTTGGGGAAATTATAAAATCCTCGAAGAAGAAAAGAATTCATTTAAGATTAAGAGAATAAAAGTGAACCAAGGCAAAAAACTAAGTTATCAACTCCATCATCATAGAAGTGAGCACTGGATCGTTGTAAAAGGAATGGCAAAGGTGACCATTGACGATGAAGTGAGATTTGTTTCAGCTGGAGAAAGTATTTTTATAAAAGCTGGGCAAAAGCATAGATTAGAAAACACAGGCAAGTTACCGCTTGAGATTATTGAGGTGCAGATGGGCGATTATCTTGAAGAAGATGACATAATTAGATTTGATGATGAGTATGGAAGAAAGTGATTATACTGCTTAGTAACCAATATATTGACACAGATAAATATTTGTGGAACAGTTGGATGTTTGTGTGGAAAGCATCTGCGATACCGGATAACTTCAAAAGTTTTTTACCTTAATATATAAATAGTCAGAGACTTAACATGCTGTATAGAAACAGACCAAGTAAATAAGCACTACGAAAATATTACCCAAGTATGCAAAGTATCTACCTAGACTACGGAATCATGGAAAAATTTGGTGGTGTTGTGCTTACTATAGGTGACTTTGGGTGGTATGATGTAGGAAGCTGGGATTGCCTAGGTGTTATATTTCCCAGTGACGAAAAAGGTAATGTTGTTAGAGGAAACATATTGAATGATTCAACCATAGAAAGCCTGTAATTTCTTCCAACACACCATATGTGTTATTTTGTCTCTTTGCAAACCACTATATATAGTATGTAGTTAGTATGAAATCGAGTGAATGTACCTTTTTATGAGCGAATCATTGAATGTATATACTGATAATTATACAATATACATTGAGAGCAGATTAATAACTACTACAGGGATAGAAAATATGATTGTAATAGAAACAAAAGAGTTATATTAGTTTGCCTTAAAGAGAAAGCAGAGGGTGTGAAAGAAATAGCTGGAATCTTGAAGGATCAGGGGCGAGGAGAGTATTTGTTATCTTGAATATAGTAGGCATGTTCTATGTTTTTTATGAATATAAGTATTGAATTTTGTTTTGTAAGAGAGTATGATTCACAGAGATTGTGTGTTGAAATAAGACTGGGAAGCAAATGATTTTCACGAATAAATTATAAGATTTAGAGTTTAACAAGCGAAGAGGATGATGTTGAACTTTGAAGGAGTACAATTGGACGCAACAGATAAAAAATTAAAAAAACAGTTGTGGAGGTGTCTTATTTTGAGTAAAGCATTATTAAAGGAAAAGCTAGATGCTAATATATACAAGTTACATAATGTGATATCAAATATTTTATTTTTGAGAAGTAAACATAGGCAAATCGTAAGACCAAACGCACAATTTAGGAATATTCATTTCGGGAAAAGGTGTTTTATTTTAGGGACAGGTCCATCTTTAAGAAATGTAAATACGAACTTATTGAAAAACGAGATTATTTTTGGTGTGAACTTCTTGATCAGAAGTGACGTGATAAGCCGTATAACGCCGCAGTATTATTGCTTATGTGACCCAGTATTTCATACAACACAAGTAAACGGCACATTAGAAATACTCAGTGCTTTGCCTAAAACTACTTTTTTTCTTAACATCAAAGCCTATGATATTATTGATGGACTTGATATGGATACTAAGAATATTTACTACCAACACTATGACTTAGCACAGCATAGTGATTATATTAGACTGGATATGAGTAAAAATATGACAGCGCCTTTCAACGTTGTAATAGCATGCATACAAAATGCAATATATATGGGTTTTGAAGAAATTTACTTATTAGGTTGTGATTTTAGTGCTTTTATTTCATCAAAAAATGAGCACTGCTATGACAAGGGGGATGCACCTGACAGAAAAGAACTACGAGGATTTGCATTAAAACAATCTTCACTCGAGAGCTTCTATCATTATGCATTAGCTAAATATGCGAGCAGGAACAATATACGCATATATAATAGCACACCAAATAGTTTTTTGGATGCTTATGAAAGAAAAAGTATTGAGGAGATTACGTAGAAATCTAATTTTGAGTGCTCTTTGTAAGAGTTGTTAGACCAAAATTATTGAGGGTGGTTGAGGAACTGTGGAAGCAAATAGCAAGGTGCTTATTGTTTTGACTATATGATAGGCGATCTGATTAGTTGCACTAGTGTTTTTACACTGTTTGTCCTGATAACACAGGAAGAAGGACTACATGAATAATGGAATTTGTATAATTATAAGAATAGGTGAAGGAGAAAATTATGAGAAGAATACTAGTAACCGGAGCAGATGGCTTCATCGGAAGCCATTTAGTAGAAAAACTTCTTGACGAAGGACATGAGGTAAAAGCATTTACATATTACAACTCATTTAACACATGGGGTTGGTTAGACACATTACCTGTCGAAAAATTAAAGAAAATCGAAGTCTTCGCAGGTGACATCAGAGACCCAAACGGAGTAAGAGAAGCAATGAAAGGAATTGATGAAGTTTATCACCTAGCAGCACTAATTGCAATCCCATTCAGCTATCACTCACCAGACTCTTATGTTGATACAAATATAAAAGGAACACTTAATATACTACAAGCAGCGAGAGACTTAAATATCTCAAGAATCCTAGTAACGTCAACATCAGAAGTCTATGGAACGGCTAGGTACGTGCCTATTGATGAAGAACATCCATTTCAAGGACAATCACCATATTCCGCAACAAAAATAGGAGCAGACAGAATTGCTGAATCATTTTATAAGAGTTTTGATCTACCAATTACAATAGTAAGACCATTTAACACATATGGACCAAGACAATCTGCAAGAGCTATAATTCCAACGATTATAACGCAACTACTTGCAGGAAAAGAAGAAATACAGCTAGGCTCACTAACACCAACAAGAGACTTTAACTATGTGAAGGACACAGTAAATGGATTTATTGAAATAGCTAAATCAGAAAAAACAATTGGCGAAGAAATAAATATAGCAACGCAACAAGAAATATCAATAGGGAAACTTGCTGAGGAACTCAGCAAACAAATTAATCCAAATGCAAGGATTGTTTGTGATGAACAAAGGTTAAGACCAGAAAAAAGCGAAGTAAACAGATTACTTGGCTCTAATGAAAAAATAAAGAGATTAACAAACTGGAAGCCACAATATACTTTTGAGCAAGGATTAGCAGAAACTATAGAGTTCTTCAAACATAATTTAGACAAATATAAAACAGATGAATACAATATTTAGGAGGAGAATCGTATGAGTCAGAAATTTATACCTCTTTCCGTACCTAACTTAAAAGGTAGAGAATTAGAATACGTAACCCATGCAGTTAAAACAGAATGGGTATCAACTGGTGGTCCTTACGTCAATGAATTTGAAGAAAAAACAGCAACATACGTAAACTCAAAAGGTGCCGTATCCTGCCAAAACGGAACTGCAGGCTTGCATATTGCACTTCAAGTTTGTGGTGTAACAAAAGACGATGAAGTCATAGTACCAACACTAACATTTATAGCTGCAGTTAATCCAGTTAAATATATTGGAGCAGAGCCAGTTTTTATGGATTGTGACGACTCGCTTGCTATTGATACGAATAAACTGCTAGAGTTTTGCAAGAATGAGTGTCGACTCGTTGATGGGAGGCTCATAAACAAGAAAACTAAGAAACATATAAGAGCAGTTTTAGTTGTGCACGTATTTGGAAATATGGCAGATATGGAAAAAATAATGGAAATAGCAGATGAGTTTAATTTGCAAGTAGTTGAAGATGCTACAGAAGCTATTGGAACTTACTACACTAAAGGCAAGTACAAAGACAGACATGCCGGTACAATAGGCAATGTAGGAGTATACTCATACAACGGGAATAAAATCATCACCACAGGTGGTGGAGGAATGATTGTCTCTGATGACGATAAACTACTAAAGAGAGCAAAGCATCTTACAACACAAGCTAAAAGTGATGAAATATACTACACACATGATGAAATAGGCTATAACTACCGAATGACAAATCTGCAGGCAGCACTTGGGTTGGCGCAACTAGAACAATTAGAAGACTTTATTAAGACGAAAAAGAATAACTACGAACTCTATAAAGAAAAGATAAAAGACATAGCAGGATTGTCACTACTAGAGTTTAAAGATAATACTAGAAGTAATTATTGGTTTTATGCATTAAACATAGACAAAGAATATCCTCTAAACAGGGATGAAGTGATAAAATATCTATCATCTAAAAAGGTCCAAGCAAGACCTATATGGGGACTAATAAACGAACAAAAACCATATTTAAACAATCAGACGTATAAAATAAAGAAAGCAAAACAATATCTAGAACATATAGTGAATATTCCATGTAGTTCAAATTTAACTAAAGAAGATATTTTGTATATTGTAGAGTGCTTAAAAAAACCAAAGTAAAACAGTTAGTTCGTAGATATGGGGGTGGAAAAGTTGGTCGTCAAGGATTTTTTAATTGAGGAAGAATGTACAATACTAGAAGCGATGGAGCTACTAGACAAAGTGGCAAGGAAAGTGCTATTTGTAGTAAAAAATGAGAAATTAACAGCAGCAATAACAGATGGAGACATTAGAAGGTGGATATTAAAAAAGGGTAATCTAACCACTAAAGTAAAGAAGATTGCAAACTATAATCCGAAATTTTTATTTGAAAAAGAAAAATCATCAGCAAAAGAGTTTATGAAAAAACATTCTATTGAAGCATTGCCCATTTTAAGTGAAGACATGAATATTGTTTCAGTAGTGTTTTGGTACGATGAAGAAATTGAGCCTCGGAAAAATTTGAAAGTGCCAGTTGTTATCATGGCTGGAGGTCTCGGTACAAGACTTTATCCTTATACAAAAATATTACCAAAACCGTTGATTCCAATTGGAGAAATTCCAATAGTCGAACATATTATAAATAGATTTAATAATTGCGGAGCGGATAACTTTTTCTTGATAGTAAATCATAAGAAAAATATGATAAAAGCATATTTTAATGAGACTAAAAAGAACTATAACGTTAAATATGAGGACGAAAACAAACCACTTGGAACGGGTGGGGGACTAAGTCTTCTCAAAGGGAAAATAAACACAACTTTTATACTATCTAATTGCGACATTCTTATTGAAGAAGATTACGAAAAAATATATAATTATCATAAGAAAGAAAATAATTTAATCACAATGGTATGCTCATTAAAAAAAGTCAAAATACCATATGGAGTAATAGAAATAAGCAAAACAGGCGAAATAGAAGAGATGAAAGAAAAGCCAGAGTTATCGTTTTTCATAAATACAGGGATGTACATAGTTGAACCCAAAATAATTAAGGAATTAGAAGATGGTAAGGCAATTGGATTCCCTGATATTATACAAAAATACAAGCAAGCTGGTGAGAAAATTGGAGTTTATCCAATTAGCGAAAATTCATGGCTAGATATGGGACAACTTGATGAAATGGAAGAGATGAGAAGAAGGTTAGAGAGAGATGGATAAGAAAATACTATTAATTGGTGGAGGTGGGCATTGCAAATCCGTTGTAGATAGCCTGCTTCAAACAAATCAGTACTCTGAAATTGGAATTATAGATAAAAAAGAGAATATTGGTATTTTAACTTTATCTATACCTGTAATAGGTTGTGACGATGATTTGTCTAAATTGTATGGGGAAGGGTATCGATATGCTTTTATTACAGTTGGGAGCATTGGGAATACTAAACTACGCACAAAACTATTTGAGATGATTGAAAAAATAGGGTTTGAAATTCCCAGTATTATAGATGATACAGCAATAGTTAGTAAACATGTAAGAATTAAAAAAGGTGTTTTTGTTGGTAAAAATGCAGTAATTAATGCAGGGACATTTATTGGGAAAGGTGCAATTATCAACACATCTGCTACAATAGAGCATGATTGTAAAATTGAAGAATTTACTCATATTGCTCCGGATGCAGTTTTGTGTGGTGAAGTACAAATAGGAGCCAATACACATATCGGAGCGAGAAGCGTAGTAAAGCAACAGAGTAAAATAGGAGCAAATACGATTATCGGTATGGGAAGTGTGGTATTGAAAGACGTAAAAGAGGATATAATTGCATATGGGAATCCATGTAAGGAGGTAAAACAGAGATGAAAGTATATATAATTGCAGAAGCAGGTGTTAATCATAATGGGTGTATGGAAATTGCTAAAAAGTTGGTAGACAAGGCTAAAGAAGCGGGTGTTGATTGTGTAAAATTTCAAACCTTCATAGCAAGAAATATTGTATCAAAACTAGCACAAAAAGCAGACTATCAAAGAAAGCAAACGGATTCGAATGAAAGCCAGCTAGATATGCTAAAAAAACTTGAGTTATCTTTTAGCGATTTTGTAGAGCTAGAAAAATACTGCAAGTCAAAAGAAATCGAATTTCTTTCAACCGCCTTTGATCTTGAGAGCATCGATTTCTTAAACAGTCTTGATATGAAAAGATGGAAAATACCATCAGGAGAAATAACAAATCTGCCTTATTTGATGAAAATCGCCAAACTAAACAAGCCTATTATTTTATCTACAGGTATGAGCACAATGGGGGATATTAAAGCAGCATTAACAGTGCTACGAGATAATGGAGCCAATGATGTAACCGTGCTTCACTGTACAACGGAATACCCGACACCTTTTGAAGATGTCAACTTAAATGCAATGAACACAATTAAGAATGAATTTGATGTAGAAATAGGATATTCTGACCATACAAAAGGAATTGAAATTCCGATTGCAGCTGTAGCAATGGGTGCTACTGTAATAGAAAAGCACTTTACACTTGATAGAAATATGGAAGGACCAGACCATAAAGCAAGTCTAGAACCAGATGAGCTAAAAGCTATGGTAAGCGCTATTAGAAATGTTGAAATAGCACTAGGAACTGGGGAAAAGAAACCAGTCGAGTCAGAAAAGAAAAATATGATAGTCGCTAGAAAAAGCATTATTGCAAAGCGTCGTATAAAAAAAGGCGAAGTTTTAACGGAAGATAATTTGGCAGTCAAAAGACCTGGAAATGGAATTAGTCCAATGAGATGGTTCGAATTAATAGGAAAAACTGCTATTGAAGACTTTGAAGAAGATGAGTTGATAAAACTATGAAAAAAAAGATAAGTGTTTTGACTGCAACAAGAGCAGAATATGGTCTGTTAAAACCAGTTATTGAAAAATTGACAGCAATTTCAGAGTTTGACGTACGTGTAGTTGTTACAGGAGCACATTTGTCTCCAGAATTTGGTTTAACGTACAAAGAAATAGAAAAAGACGGCATTATGATCGATGAAAAAATTGAAATCCTTTTAAGTGCAGATACGCCAGCTGCTATATCTAAATCTATGGGTTTAGCAATGATAAGTTTTGCAGATTACTTTGACAAACTAAAGCCAGACCTGTTAATAGTACTTGGCGATCGTTACGAAACATTAGCTGTTTCCATTGTAGCGATGAACCAACGAATTCCAATAGCACATCTTTACGGTGGGGAAACAACAGAAGGTGCAATAGACGAGTCTATCAGACATGCGATAACGAAACTTAGCTACTTGCATTTTACAAGTACCGAAGAATATCGCCGTCGTGTGATACAACTTGGTGAGCATCCAGATAGAGTGTTTTGTGTTGGAGCAACAGGGATTGAGAATATTCTAAAAGAGAAATTAATGAGTAAAACTGAACTAGAGAATGCCATTAATTTCAAACTAGACAAACCCTATGCAGTAGTTACTTTCCATCCTGTGACTTTAGAAGATAACAACTCTGCTTCGCAGTTTAAAGAATTACTTAAAGTATGTAAAAAGCGTAATGATATGAAATTTATATTTACAAAAGCTAACGCTGATACAAATGGACGAATTATTAATCAACTAATAGACGAGTATGTAGGAGAAAACGAGCATGCCGTAGCGTTTACTTCTCTAGGGCTTATTAGATACTTAAGCGCATTAAAGTATTGTGAATTAGTAATAGGAAACTCATCAAGTGCCTTAGTAGAAGCGCCAAGCTTTGGAGTTCCTACAATAAATATTGGTGACAGGCAAAAAGGAAGACTACAGGCAGAGAGCGTAATTAACTGTGATCCAACAAAAGAGGAGATTAAAAAAGCAATAGATAAAGCGCTAACGGAAGAACATAAAAGAAAAGCGAGAAATACAGTTAATCCATATGGTGATGGAAATACATCAGAAAAAATTGTTGCCGTGATAAGGCAGTTTTTGCTAAAAGACAAGATAAATTTGAAGAAAAAGTTTTATGATTGTGAGGGATTGTAATGAGAATAGGCTTTGTTATACCAGCTAGACTAAAATCAACTAGGTTAAAGAAGAAAATATTATTAAAACTTGGAGAGCAAACAGCACTAGAATGGGTAATTGATAGAGCTAAAGCTTCTAAGAATATTGATGAAGTGGTAGTTGCCACTACTAGTCTTGTAAGCGACTCGCCAATTTCAAAAATTTGTCAACACAAGGGAGTTAGATACTTTCAAGGGCATCCCGATGATGTACTACTTAGATTAAAAGATACAGCTAAGTATTTTGAATTTGACTACATAGTGAATATAACTCCAGACAATACATTGTTCTCCATCTATTTGATTGAATTAATTGTTAGTGAAATCAAAGAAGACACTTCATTAGATTTTCTAAAGTTTAAAAATCCTATGTTAGGAACAGGAATATATGCCTTGAAAATGGAAGCGCTAGAAACTATTTGTGAGTTTAAAAATATTATTGACACTGAAATATGGGGACACCTGTTGGACAATAGGCTTTTCAACGTGAAAGAGTTAGAGATTCCAAAATTTCTTAGGGGAAAATATAGGTTAACAATGGATACTGAATTGGACTATATACTTATTAGTAAAATATACAGTGATTTAGGAATAACTAAAAAAAATCTATTAGATTTAAATGAAATAATAAGATATCTGGATGATAATCAGCAAATAGCAGAAATAAACAAAAATGTTAGTCAAAAACCTGTTTCACAAGAAATATTAAAAAAAATTTCGAGTAACTTCGAAAACAACAAAAGCTCATTTGAAAAAATTAAGGCGAAGTACTATAGAAGACCAGCTAGTAAAAGTCAATAGAAAAAGCAAAAAAATATAAAGAAAATTCTTTGATAAAAAAATACACAGCAAACAAGCCAACTTCAAACACGAACATTAGCAATATGAGAATGTGTAGTTTTTCTTAATTCAAAATCAAGCTACTAAAGTAAGTTTAGAAGCATGATTTTTACGATGTTCCTCTGGCATTCTAAGAATAAAAGGCTTATTGTCTCTAAGCACAGCAAAAATGATATTGCAAATTTTGTGCATAACAGCACCAAGAGCAACCATTTTAGGCTTAGACAGTTTCTTTTTATCATAATAATCTTTCAGCACAGGATTGTTAGGAGTRCCGCTTTTAGAGCCTCTAACAKAAGCTAAAGCGACTATRAAAAGAACTCTCCTAGCYAGTCTAGAACCRCGTTTAGACATAGARACYTTAGTGCCTTTAAATTTGCCAGACTYTTTTACAGCTGGGTCAAGACCAAAGTAAGCATACAACTGCTTAGGCTTCWWAAAAGCTGAAAAATCACCAATCTCGCACATTAGTGTAACAGCTGAAATAAAGCCAATACCCTTGATTGAATCAAGCAAGTGAATTTGCTTAATAAAAATATGCTGCTTAAATTTCAGAGTATATTTTTCAATGCTAACAAGGATAGAATTAATCTTACTACTGAAGGTTTCARTAAACTCAATATGCATTTGAATGAGCTCAAAAACAGACTCTAAATAGTGCCCGAAAGACTTTGAGAGCGTTGCAGCTTCTACTAGCTTAGAATACTTCTTATTAGCATATTTTAGCCCTTTACGTGAAGTTAGAGCAATAAGTGATATTACTTCACCTTTTGGRGCMGCTAGTATATTGTCRRGMGTTTTATAAGTYTTWAGAATCAAAAGGGAYGTTTTGCCCGTAAGAGAAGAAAATATTTTGATATAACCAGGAAAAACTAACCTAAGATCCTTGTGAAGCTTGTTKACATACTTGGTTTTAGCATCTGTAAGATTGTAATAYTCTCTTGYAAAAGAGCGCAGATTAAGCACAAGATCAGATGGAATTAAAGAAACCTTTAAATCATGRGTATAAGCAGTTTTAGCAATACGCATTGCATCAAACTTATCATTTTTTACTTTTCGKATACCTGAATTTTTGTTAKAATCAGTAATAAGAGGATTGAGTACAAAAACCTCAAAACCTCTTTCTTTCAGGTAGCAGAAGAGTGGGAAATGGTAGATTCCAGTAGATTCTAAGAAGATGCGAGCTTTCATAGAATTAGACTCTTCTGCTTTTTTAATAGTAGAAACAGCCTTTTCTAAGGAATMTAARCTACTGTGAACAACTTTAAAARCTTTAACAATGGGTTGATGGTCAGGTGTAAGTATAGAAATCCAGCTAAAATCAGCACTAACGTCTACACCGACACTGATAAAATCAAAATAATACATAAAATCAATCCTTTCATAATTTTTAGACATAAGAGTATCCATTWRAACAGTGAGTACACAACCTAGCATGTGACGCAGGYATACCGAGAACCGGTCCCAACCAGCCAACTCATAAATTTTCACCGAATGGAGTAATTGTCTTTTTTGTAGGTATAAAAACCTTTAAAGGCTTCGCCCTAGGAATGATCCATTTTTCCTCTTATTCAGTTATAGCATAAAACAAGAATTGACTGGTGTCTATACCGGAGTGTATTATTAAGCTTTAAAGATAGGAATCCGAGCTATGAGTATTGCTAACGATTAATAGTTCGGACMAGAAACTCAATAATAAAAGAAAAGATGTAACTTTATGTTACAAATATATTGTACTAGGAGTGATTAAGAAGTGAGAGATTATTTGGATTCAAGTAAAGCATATCTTATTGCAGAAACTGCGTATACATTTGAAGGTGATAAAAACTATTTATTAGAGCAAACAAAAACTTTACCTAAAGAAGTAAATGCAATTAAATATCATATGCTTTATAATTTAGATGAGTATATGGTGGGAGAGCATTCAGCCTACGAACTTATTAGCAGTTGGCTACTTAGTGAGAGAGATTGGGTAGAAACGCTGACATGCGCTAAAGGTAAAAATTTAGATACTTTAGTATTAGTTGATGACAAAAAGTCAGTTGAGTTTTGCGAGAAAAACTATGAATTGATTGATGCAATAGAAATACATGCGGCATGTGTCAACGATATTTATTTATTAGAGAAAGCTATTGGATTTGCCAAAAAGCACAATAAGGTATTTGTTATTGGTATTAGCGGGTTTGAGATACAAGAGTTGAGCGATATTGTTGATTATATAAGAGAAAAAAAGATAAAAGATGTGTTGCTTATGTATGGTTTTCAAAATTTCCCTACAAAAATTGATGAAATAAAACTTAAAAAAATACCTGCATTAAAAAGAATGTTTGAGTTTGCAGTTGGCTATGCTGATCACACCGTGCACAGTGATCCAATAAAAGAGCATCTTATAAATACTGCTCTTAGTTTAGGGGCAAACATTCAAGAAGTACATTATGTTATAAAAGAAGGAGAAGAGAGAACAGATTACATTACAGGACTAGATCATAAGAGTCTAAAAAGAATAAAAGATAATTTAGAAAAAACGAGTAAAGCAATTGGGAAGATTGACTTTAGATTGAATGAAGGCGAAAAAAAATATTTGAGTTTTAGAAAAGTTCCTGTTTACACGAAGAGTTTTAAAAAAGGACATATACTTAAAAAAGGCGATATAGTGTTTAAAAGAATAGAAAAAGCAAAGGAGCAGCATAGATTTGGGGGGGAAAATTCTTATTTAGGTAAAAAAATCAATTGTGATGTGAGAGTAGATTCTGAAATTAGGCTATAAGATGATTGGACCATAGAAAGGTATATTTGCTTAATTACAAGGCGAGCACATACCATATGTAGTAGTTTGTGAACGAAACACACACCGTATGCGGTATGCTGGAAGAAATTACAGGCTTTCTATGGGCAAATCATAAGATATTAAATAAGAGCTTGGGATAAACTTTTTAAAGGCAATTTATGCTGCCATTTGCTGATAAGTCAATAACGTATAATTATACGCACAAATCAAACTTACTCAGCCTCTTTTACTACACAAAATATTGAAATTCAAAACATACATATTAAGAAACGTGTATGGTTTGGGCCATTAAAGATTTACCTTTGAGCTGCAACCTTTATCTTGTTGTGTGCAAAAAAAAGTTTTTAGTTTGAAATGTTTTTGATACTCTAAAAGTGATTCTTCCGATAAACAATTTAATTGTAGCAAGAGAATAATTCTATATTTCTTTTCTTTAGTTATTGTTTATGATACTCTAAAAGCGGTCCAGTAATTAAGCGATAATTATTAAAAAACGGTTAGAATGTTGAGAAACACTAGCGAGATATTGTTTTTAATATGTGGAAGTTTTATAATATATATATATCACTGATTTAGGTAATAAAGAAATAAACAGAGGGCAAAATTTGATAAAATTGCAAAATTAAAAGCCATAACAAGACAAGCAAAAGATAAAAAAATAGCAGGATTAGAGATGGAAGTCAAAAAGATTAAAGCATAGATAGAGGCTCTTCTAGGAAAGTTGTACGAAAAAATGCAATACTCCGCTTATATGTAGTCAGCGTAAGAAGTTAATAATGGCAAGAGGCGAATCCCCTTGCACACTAGATAGTGTACCCGGCATGGGTACAATCTATAGGGTGAAAGTCCCGAACGCTGAAGGTGACGTAAGCGGTTAGCCAAGAGCAAGGGTGTCGCGGATGACTGCGAATCTGAAGGAAGCTTGATGAGCAAATTTCCGGTCTGAGGTACACGAATCACATTTGAGGCTACTATGGTTGGATGAGTTTGCTATTCAAAACAAAGTCCGATCACACGAAAAGCTATGGGAGTAAATGTGGCATAGATATGGAAAGAAAGATTGTACTCTAGCTCGGGTATCATGCAAAATGGGATAGTAGTTAAAAGTGAAGAAGGAACAGTCCAAGGCGGACCTCTAAGTCCACTTCTTAGCAACATTCTTTTAGACGATTTAGATAAAGAACTTGAGAAACGAGGACATAAATATGTAAGGTGCGCGGATGATTGTGTGCCACGAAGGCGTGTACAAGTAGCGTAAGCTACTTGAAGACAGCTATGCTGTACAGATTATGGTGTTAGGTCTACCGAAATCGCCATACAGGTGGAGGTTTCAAACCACCTGAAGGCGCTGTAGTCAAAAGCTATTGTATTGAGCGTTAAGGGAAAGGCAGTTATTAACTGTCAGGTGTGTGTTAAAGGGACGAATGAGTATGTGAACCACTTACGAAAATGTCGAAAGCGTAGAGATTCCATCAAAACCAGGGGGTGGTCGTTAATCTGGGATGAGCTTAGAGGAAACATGTTTACTGTTTAAGTGGTGGACGGCATAAAGGTGGCATGAATTTAACATAGGCGTCTGTACGGAACGTGGGAACCCACGGACTTATGTTAAGGGAG
>NVVX01000075.1 GCA_002733545.1 Alkaliphilus sp. | reverse complement strand
AATAAGACGTTTCACGCTTTTTATACTTAATATACGCAAGTCAAATTCGTCATCCTAACTCACGACTGAAGCCACGAGTATGCGGTCGACAATTATCAACAAACCTTATATCATTCGTTATGTTCACAGTATACCTTTTCATATTCATAACTAAATCCTCCATCAATATTATGGTAGTGTCAAAAGTTTTAATGCTCTTTTGCACTCGATCCATTTATTTTACAGGCTTCAGTAGAAAAAACCTCCTACACAACATCATAAATCTAACATCCCATAATTCCTCATGAAGTCTTTTTTTATTCACTAAATACTTGTTTTCACATGAAGATTTCTTCGACTAAACTTCAGATACTCGTATTGTCACAAAATTTTTAGTGATATTCTTCATTGTTTTACCCAGCAAAACGTTTCTTTATTGCCAACAAAATGACTCTCTTTCCACTCTTCATCACAATATTTCGCTAGAAACCATTGTTTGTTTTAGAAGTTATCTTTCAGTCAATAATTCACTTTCACTTCAGCATTACGTAAAGAATGCTTTCTGTCATCTGTTTTAACTTTTTTTACCTCTCTGATTAGACTGTGGCTGCTACTTTCTTGAGAATACTACAAAACTCTCTTGTTTATCTCGAAACAATTATCTTCCTTTTGAACACTTACTCGCTACTAAATTTCTAATAGCTTCTGAATAGTATTGTTCTTTTAGTAAAATTTATCTTTTAAAATGTCCGCTTGAATTCTTAAGTGAATCATATTATAATTATAGATAGATGTAAATAACATTAAAAGAGCTTATAAAAGGGGTTGACATTTCTATGTTTGTATGCTTTGAACTTTGTAAATTTGGTAAATATTTAAAGAAACTAAGAGAATCCTTAGGTCATTCTCTCGAAGACGTTAAACATCTTTCTAATATTAGTACAGCTACTCTAAAAAAAATTGAGGCAGGCAGAGTCCTTCCTAGATTTGATACTTTAGAATACCTCTCTATTGCATATAAAAAAGATCTTCTAGAAGATTTAAAAAATTACCGATATTCAAGTGTTTTTTTCCACTATTACCTACGTTTAGATAGTCTCATTATCGAATATGACCTTGAAGTATTAAAGAATTTAGAGAAAGATTTTAATAAGTTTTCCCAATCTCATAAGAAAGCTAATTTGCTTTTGGAGTCCTCCTTACAAAAACAATTTAATCTATTATTAAAAGGGATAAGCATTTATTATTCTTCAACACCAACAGGTAGTCTCAATTGTTTTATTGATGCCATGAATAAAAGTAATCCTTTATTTCATTTGAGTAATTTTCGGTCATTTAAATACTCATGTTTGGAACTGCGTATTCTCTTGCTTATTTCTCTTGCTTTAGTAGAATTCAATCGTCTTACAGATAGCAATAGTATTTTAAAAGAGTGCTTGGCTCAAAGTAATTTTGATGAACAAGCGACATTTAATGAAAAACTATTGATTTTAAAAACCTACTTGAACTTATCCTACAATTTTCATCTGCTAGATTTCCACCGAGATGCTTTGTCTTACGCTCAACAAGGAATAGACTTTTGCAATAAACACCATATAAGCTACGCGCTTGCTGCTCTATTGGCTAGAAAAGGAACTGCTGAATACTTGTTAAATATGCCTAATTACAAAACCACACTAAATAAGGCAGTTACCTTGCTATCCATTACGAATAAAAAAGATTTAGCGCATCGTTATATAAAAATTGCTCTAGAATCATATGGTATTATTTTAGATGTTAATATTATTTAGCTTAAAATATGTTCATCTAAGATATGTTCCCATATACCCTTATTTTTTTTGCCATCAAATAAATCTGGTGAGAAATTTGAAAAATACACGTTCTTGTACTTGCTAATTAATCTTCTTTTTTCATTACGCTGCATAAAAGAAAATACTGTATGGGCGTTATCATAATCTAATAGGGCATTTGCCTTGTCATAGTATGCTATTTCATACGGTTTAGCTGTTGCACATAGAATTGATATATCACATTTGTTTTTAATTGCATTGATATTTTTAGGGTCAATTAGTCCCATATCGTAAATAATGACACTGTATTCGTCATCACTCTTAGCATTTAAAAAAGTGTGTTCTATGATAAACTAGTTATGGGATGGTGGTGAAGATGCCTAAGACAAAGAATACATTATAGAGGAGCATTGTACCATGTAATGGCCGGCGTGGTAATAATGCGGAATATAATTTAGCCAAAAAGGACGATAAAAAGACTATATCTCCATAACTAATAAGGAATTGGGAGAAAAATTGAACATTTCAAAATCTCTAATTTCAAGAATGGAATCTAGGAGATTTAAGCAGCATATTTCAATCAAATAATAAGTGAATATCTTAACGCCTGACCCCATTCCTTCATGACCGAAGAGTATCAGGCGCTTTTTATGTTGATTGATACTTCTGACTTTCAGCCATTATTTAAGTTTATGATTACTGGTCAATACAAAAAAGCAGAAGAATTCTTAAATTCGCAGAGCCCTTCTAACCTTAGTTCTTTTTATTTATTACTTTTTGATGGTAGTTTTAATCTTGTTGAAGGTAAGTTAAACAACCAAAATTATATAGATTACTATGTTAATAAAACTAATAGCATGTCAAGTGGTCCCTTGCAGCAGATTCTTAAAATGCTAAAGAAACAAAACAATTGGTTTTAATTTAAAGACACTGGTATCTTTACTAGTGTCTTTATTCAGTAAAGTGTTTCTCTAGAAAACCTAAAATACGTCTAGAGTATTCTTTATCATCTTGTGGGTTTAAGAAATAATCAAGGTCTTTTAGAGTGAACTCGTCCAACTCTCTAATAACTATACATTAATACTTACTCTAAGTAAAGTATTAACACATACAACAATGCAGAGGTTCTAACCTCTGCATTGTCGACAGTGCTTCTACAGTATTGTCTTTATTTAGCTGTAACTATCAATTTCTGCCCTACATAAATCATGTTAGGGTCTTCTAGTTTATTCAGCTCTTTAAGTATTTCCCATGTTGTATTGAATTTTTCTGCTATTTCCCACAACATGTCGCCTTCTTTAACAATATATATTTCTGTTTTCTCTACTTCTACTGCTTTTTCTTCTGCTTCTTTTACTTCTTCTACGTCAACTCCAACAGCTTTATCGCATTTATCAAGCCCTAAAGCTAGCATCATTATTTTATGGATATCAGTATTGTCGATTGTTCCTGTAACTAGCTCTGATTTATAACCATATGCTCTTGCAATCATTACATTTGCAAAATCACTTTGCCCTGCCCATGCAATACCAAATTTATGTTTCCCATCAGGTGTTTCAAATGGAGCTCCACCAGTTCCGCCTACTCCGTCTGCTGCTGCCATATTTTGATATGGTGCATGCCACGTAGCTGAGCCTGCTGTATCTGGTACTTTACCTTCCCAACCATCAATTCTGCTTGGTCCTGGTGCTAAAATGCTTAAACCTCCACCATCAGAATCTGCTGATGTAATAACTAAAGTTCTCGGTACTTCTTTAGCAAAATCAACTGCTACACCGATAGCCTCGTCAGCTCTAATAATTGCATTCATTGTTGCTTGAGCATTATTTGCTCCATCAGCAAAATTATCTGTTCCTTCTTCTTCAACTACTAAGAAGAAGCCTTTATCTGTTTTTGACAATATTGCTATTGCAAAGTTTGTCATCTCAGCTAAAGTCGGGCTATAGTCCCAATACTCAGGCAAATTATTTTCTTTTAGATATTCTTCTGTCTTATCATTAAACGTATGGTGCGCTGCAAATAAACCTAGTAATTTATCTGTTTGACTTACGTTAAGACTTAGTAATTCGTCTCTTGTAAACACTACTGTATAACCCATTTCTCTTGCTTGGTCTATTAGGTTTAATCCATCTGTTCGTCTACCTTCACCATGTACTCCAATTATTCCTTTTGGTAAGAACCACTGCTCTCCACCGCCAAGAATAACATCTACTCCAGAGTTCATTATTTGAAGTGCTATTCCAGTATTGTCTCTTCTACTCGCTACTCCTGCAACAAAGACGCCTGTTCCAGGTTCTGTAATTGTTCCGCTGTTTATCAAACCTGTAGCAAAACCTGCATCTCTTGCTACTTCTGTAATTGTAGTTAATTTATTACCATCTTTATCTAGTCCATAGAAGTTAAATAATGTATTTACTCCTGTAGAATGAGCTACCGCCCCGCCTACTGAACCTGCTTGTAAGCTATCTAAAATTTCTGCTCTATATAAGGCAATATTATCTAATCTATCGTGATGTAGCATACCTCCTGCACCCTGTGTTAGTAATCTAGCTGCCTCAAAATGATTTGCTGATGCGCCGTCAGGGTGAATAAAGATAACATTTCTTTGTCCTTCTTTTGGTTCTACTCTTGTATCATTAGTGCCAAAACTCCCATCATATTTATTTAACCCTAAAGCTATCATCATTATTTTATGAATGTCTGTATTGTCAATTGTACCATCTACTAGTTCTGCTTTATTTCCATATGCTCTTGTGATCATTACATTTGCAAAATCACTTTGTCCTGCCCATGTAATACCAAATTTATGTTTTCCATCCGGCGTTTCAAATGGTGCTCCACCAGTTCCGCCTACTCCATCTGCCGCTGCCATATTTTGATATGGTGCATGCCAAGTAGCTGATCCTGCTGTGTCTGGTACTTTACCTTCCCAACCATCAATTCTGCTTGGTCCCGGCGCTAAAATACTTAGTCCACCAGCATCAGAGTCTGCCGCTGTAATTACTAGTGTTTCCGGAGCTATTTTTGCAAAGTTTACTGCTAATCCAATCGCTTCATCTGCTCTAATAATTGCATTCATTGTTGCTTGAGCATTATTTGCTCCATCAGCAAAATTATCTGTTCCTTCTTCTTCAATTACTAAGAAGAAGCCTTTATCTGTTTTTGACAATACCGCTATCGTAAAATTTGTCATCTCAGCTAAAGTTGGGCTATAATCCCAATACTCAGGTAAATTATTTTCTTTTAAATATTCTTCTGTCTTATCATTAAAAGTATGGTGTGCTGCAAATAAACCAAGTAGTTTATCTGTTTTACTTATATCAAGACCTAATAATTCGTCTCTAGTAAACACTACTGTATAGCCCATTTCTATTGCTTTTTCTACCAAATTCAATCCGTCTGTACGTCTACCTTCGCCATGCACTCCCATAGTTCCTTCTGGCAAGAACCACTGCTCCCCACCACCAAGAATAACGTCTACTCCAGAGTTCATTATTTGAAGTGCTATTCCAGTATTGTCTCTTCTACTTGCTACTCCTGCAACAAATACGCCAGTTCCAGGTTCTGTAATTGTTCCGCTGTTTATCAGACCTGTAGCAAAACCTGCATCTCTTGCTTCTTCAGTGATTGTAGTTAATTTGTTACCATCTTTATCTAGTCCATAGAAGTTAAATAATGTATTTACTCCTGTAGCATGTGCTACTGCGCCACCTACTGAACCTGCTTGTAAACTATCTAAAATTTCTGTTCTATATAAAGCAATATTACTTAATCTATCGTGATGTAGCATTCCTCCAGCACCTTGCGTTAGCAGTCTTGCTGCTTCAAAGTGATTTGCTGCCGCTCCATCAGGATGTATAAATATAACATTTGTTTTGCTTGCTTTCCAATCTTTCGATACAAAATTTGCGTTTATCGCATCTGCAAGACTAAAGAAAATCACTCTATCTTCAATAGCCACTTCTTCCATCCTATTAAACGGAACGTATTTACCAGTATTAAAATCCCCGATAAATTCTTCGGACGCACTCCCAAACATTCTTTCTCTATATTTCAGTGGTATTTCTGTCATTGGATTAGCTTCATCCCAAATACCTCGGTTATTTTCCATTGCTTTTTTCATTGCATTTCTCATACTATTAAATCTTCTGGCATCCATACTATTTGGAGATACTACGTAAGTCACAGCATTACCGCTTCGTAGCATTTCCTCGTTAATATTCATTCCGTCTTTTATCACATATGCTAGAAGTCTTCCTCTATTTCCAAGTTTAACTTCATCTACTACTATAATAACTTCTGAGCCTACTGGCATTATATTCTCTAAATGCTTTGTTGCAGCTTCTCCAAAAGTTATTTGATTTTCTGGGTCTTTTCCGCCTCTTGTAAACACTTCTGGTGTGTCTATTCCTAATAATCTTACTTCTGTAACAGCTATCCCGTTTATTATAACAGGTGTTTTTAATGTTATTGAATCTCCATCGCCGATATCTGCAACAATATTTTTCGCTGGAAATACAGTATCTTCTGGCGTTGGAGGCGCTTCTTTTTCTAACACTAAATCTGCCATAGATCTAGGGAATAATTGATATCCACTATGGAATGGAGATGAACTATCAAATTGACCAACGATACCAATAACAGTATATTCTTCGCCTATGCTCATTGCACTAACATTAATATCAGTACCTTCACCTATTCTAAGCGTGCTTCTATTGTTTCCATCTACATCTGTAATTCGTACATTAAATGCCCCGCCCGCTGCAGAACTTGGAATTTCTGATATTCTAACATAAGTTTTGACTAATATTCCTTCTAAAGCTTCTGCTGTATTAAAATCTGCTAGTTTAGCAATTTCTACTTCTTTTGCTGCTGGCAAAACAACGTTCTGCTCTAAAATCTCAAACACTGGCTCTTGGAGCTGAATAAGTCCTCGCCATTGACCAACTAACGCTGTTATTCTTACTTTGTCACCTTCTGAGAGTTCTTGATCAATGCCAGGAGCAAAGATTCCAATTCCTCCTGTTTCATCTTGTACGTAAACAATTGTATTCGAAGTGTGAATCAAACCTGTACTAACTGTGATTACACCTTCTACTACAACTGTTTCTCCTATTCTTGTAGCAACTCCATCTTCGTCTACTACGCCTATAAGTACAATATCTTCTACACTAATATGCGCATGTGCCACTTCTAATACTTCACTTGAAAATGGCATAAGCATAGTGCTTAGAACGAGGACTAAAACTAATAACGTTGCTAAACTCGTTCGTTTCTTCTTTAAAATACTACCTTCTTTTTTCATGCATTTAACTCTCCTTTTATTTTTTCTTCTTACGAGGTGTTAATATATATATTTCGACATGTTATCTTTTTGTCCTCTATTGTTACTGTTAGTTTATAGTTATTTTATTGTTAATTATGTTGGTCCCTATGCAATATTTAGTGTGTTCTCCTCATTTTTAGTACCCTTTACTCAAATCTACAGAATTTATCAATTCAGATCCATCTGCATACCTCTTCATGTTCTCATAAATCGTACTGTATCTTCTTTCATTTCTCATTTCTGACATCCAGGAGTTATGTGGAGTTATAAGTACACGTTTAAAATCCCATAACGCGCTCTTTTTCGGCAGTGGTTCTTCTTCAAAGACGTCTAGTGCAACACCTAAAAAATGGTCTTTATTCAAACTATCAAGCAAAGCTACCTCATCTACTATATTCCCTCTACTTACATTAATTAGCACACTATTTTTCTTCATCAAATCCAATAGTTCAGCATTTACAAGATGATGTGTTTTCTCAGTATATGGAATTGTAATTACTATTACATCAGCTTCTTTAATAACTTCTTTTAATTTACCCATCTTAAAGCATTCTCTAAAATGCTCTACTTTTCTTCCTGTAGTATTAACTCCACATATATTTACCTGAAACCCTGACAATCTTTTAGCAGCCTCTTTCGCAATAGTGCCTGTTCCAATAAAGAGTATTTTCTTATTAAATAACTCATATACATCTTTTCTCATTTCCCACTTTTTATTTTCTTGTTGTTTATAAAATGAAAAACTATTCTTGTAAACCTCTAGCATTTTGAGTACTATCCATTCTCCCATTGGAATGCTATATCCGCCCTTATTGTTTGTCAATGCAATTTTTCTTTCTTCAATTTGCCCCTTTGGAACTTGGTCTATGCCAATACTTGTTAGCTGTATCCACTTTAATTTAGGCATTTTACCGATGTCTAATGTTCTAAATGGATTGTAGCATATTAGCACTTCAGCATCATTCACGCACACAGAGTTAGTTATCTGTTCATCTGTCATTATCAAGTTGTAACCTAATTCTTCAATTTCTGTCTTTTGTTTGTCCGTAAAATACACTGTTGATATCGCTTTCAAAGCTCTCCCTCATTTCTTCTACAAAAATTAATCAACTTTATACAAAATTCCTTTGTTCTTCCATCTTTCATGTAATTCTTTGTCTAACATAATTTTACCAAATTTTTTTTTAGTTCATCAGCACAAAGGTTGGTTTTTTATCATCCCTAAGCCTGATTTTGTTATAACAAGAATCTCTACAATATTGATTTGCAGAAATAGTTTAGTCCTAAGCCATTTCTTCATTTTAGACTTGTTTTCACGACAATCAGATTAGTTTTGCGGTTTTTCTTAATATTAGTTTTTTAAATTCAATCATATCCTGCAAATGCACTTCAATTATTTTGGAAATTATTTCAATATTTACAGCTTGATAGTTATGGATAGCAATATTTCTAAACCCAACCATTGCTTTTAGTTTCTGTGCAATTTCATCGTTTATAATTCCATTTTCAAAAAGAAGTTCAAATGCATCCCTACTGTTTTGAGGAATCCCATATTTTTCTATGCAAACTATATGCATCGCCAAATCAATACACGCCTCACAAGCTCTTTGCATATTAAGAATTATAGAGTCTTGCTTCGTATAGTTATCTAAATTTCGCTTATCCCCAGCATATTCCTCGTTAATTCTCATTATACATCTTTCGATTATCTGAGCCTTATTAATTATCACGTCATTTGCCATAAATTTCACCATCTTCTTTTATTTTGTCGAGTATAATCTGCCTTTCTTCATTTAACAAAGCATACTCTTTTAAAGATCTTATCCTAAAATTATCTAGTTTGTTTTTGTCTGAGCAATATATAATTTCACCTGTACCAACAACTTGTGCTTTAAAAACAGTGCTTGCCATTTTCAAATCAATCAAGTCTACTTCCCTTCTCAATATATCAGCTAGTTCTTCCTTTAGTATAAACAACTCAAACGGATCCACCTTAGTTTTTGAATAATAAGCTAAGTCAATGTCACTGTCTTCTCTAAAATTGTCAGTGACACTAGATCCATAAATGATAATGAACTCTAGCTCGATTTTTTTCAGCAAGAAAGCTACAATTTTTTTAAGTTCATCTTTGCAAATATTAATCACCTTAATCATCCCCCAAGAACATTCTATTTACTATATTTCCATACTTATCGTCTGTATTTTTCTAATCACTAATTCCAAAGATTAAGCTAATATCTTAAGTAAGCAAGGGTGTCACCACCCAAGCTCCTCATCAGAACCGTACGTGCCCTACTAAGGCATACGGCTCTTCACATCACATTTCAATTCATCT
>NVVX01000074.1 GCA_002733545.1 Alkaliphilus sp. | reverse complement strand
AGCCATACCCAAGAGCCAATGGACTCTCTATTAGTGAATAGTACAATTTTCGGAGATGATCATAATTTCACCTTCGACGGGGAATCCTTTACAGGGAATGCGATGGAGCTTGAATTTCGTCGCGAAACCGAACACTGGGGGTTAGAAACAGGTTATGACCACAGGTCACCTGCATTCAGGGTCGATAATGGGTTTATTTCCAATAATAACCAGCGCCGGGTCTACCTGCAAAGTTACTGGGTATACACACCAAATAAAATGATCAGAAAAGTGGTGGGTGGATTCCATTCCGGCTTAGAAATCAATTTTGAGGGGGAGAAAAAATCACGTTATACCAGTTTTTTTGGCAATGTAGTGTTGCTAGTTGCAAAACTAATAGTAGGTTTTATGACACGTAGCCAATCTATGATTGCTGATGGTTTAAATAGTGCTGGTGACGTGTTTGCCTCTTCGATGACGTATATCGGCAATCATATTTCTTCTCGTCCAGCTGACGATACTCACCCCTACGGGCACGGGAAAGCAGAGTACATTTTTTCCTTAATTATTAGTTTTTCGTTTTTACTTGTTGCTTTTACTATTTTTAGGTCTTCACTAAACTCACTTATTGCTAGAACCACTTTCCTTCCTTCTATCTGGCTATCTGTTACAGCTTTTAGCACAATTATATTAAAGTTTTTCCTCTACGTGTTCGCAAAAAAAGTGAGTACCCGATATAATAGTTTATTAGCTCACGCAAATGCAGAAGATCATCGCAATGACATGTTCATCTCTGCTCTTACAATTATTAGCATTATTAGTGGCCATTTTGGTTTTTTTCTTGTTGACAGTGTAAGTGGTGTTTTAATTGCCTTATGGATTGCTTTTGCTGGCTTCAAAATATTTTCTAGTGCTTACAACATACTCATGGACACTAATATGGATGAGAAACTATCTAAAAAGTTTTGCGACATGATTATGGCTGTAGAAGGGGTCGACCACATAGATGCAGTACATGCTAAACCTATCGGTCTTTATTTTCTGCTTATAGTAAAAATATCAGTAGATGCTCATATTACTGTTTATGAAGGACATAATATTGCTCGCAAAGTCCGTGCTTCTCTTGAAACTGAAAATAGTATTAAAGAAGTCATTGTACATATAAACCCCGCACAATATCACCCTAAGAGAATGAAAGATATTTAGTGAACTCGACCAGCTACACTGAACATCGGAGGACGAGATTCTTTTTTATACCCGCTAGCATTCATATTTACTGTCTTAAAAATGCAATAAAAACAGCTAAAACTGCTGCACAGATTTTAGCTGTTTTTGCTTTGTTTTATGTGATTTGCTTTTTGTATGCCTTACATTGAGTTTTATAGTCTAGTGACGCTCAATCTTTTAT
The DNA here is from genome assembly GCA_002733545.1 of Alkaliphilus sp. Taxonomy (GTDB): domain Bacteria; phylum Bacillota; class Clostridia; order Peptostreptococcales; family NVVX01. Next base: position 8,533 of record NVVX01000074.1, on the reverse strand, counting down.
CTACTTCCTCCTCCAGCTAGAAAGCGAAATAACTCACTATCAGAGCTGATAACAAAGGTAGTTCCTTCACCTACAAAGTTTTCGTACGCTTCTAAAGTTCTCATAAAGTTAAACAACTCAGGATCTTTTCCAAATGCAGCTGCGTATATAGCTGTTGCCGAAGCATCACCTACTCCTTTTATTATAGTAGCATCTCTTTGTGCTTCCGCTAATAAAATTACTACTTCACGCTCAGCTTCTGCAACAATTTTTCTTGCTTCTTGCGTTCCTTCTGCCCTTGATTCTTTAGCTATACGGTTACGTTCAGCTTCCATTCTTGCAAATACAGCGGCTTGTACTCCCACAGGAAGATCAACTCGTTTCATACGTACGTCAATAACTTCAATACCAAAATCTCTTCTAGCAATCATATCAGTATGAGCTCCAACAGCCAACATTATAGCTTCTCTTTTTGGCCCTGTTATGTCCCAAAGAGTGTGACTTGCAAGCTCTTCTCTTGATCTTGAAGTCGCAATGCTATACAGTCTCGATCTTGCTGCGTGCTCATTTCCAACTGACCTAAAAAATAAGTATGGGTCTACAATGCGCCAGCGAATATAATTATCCACAACTAATCTTTCTTTATCCATTGTGATAAGTTCAGCTGGAGGAGCATCAGCTACAAGTACTCTACTTTCCATCCTCTGTATGTTTTGTATAAATGGAATCTTAAAGTTCAACCCTGGGTCACTAATTGTCCTCATGTATTCTCCCATTTGCACTACAATAGCTTGCTCAGTTTCATCTATTATAAAAGCACTTTGTGAAAAAATCAAAGCAAATACAACTAGTATCGCGATTATTATTCTTTTAAAAGTCATTACTATCTCCCCCCTTCTTCAGACATAAAATCTTTAAGCGGTAAAAATTGCATCAAATTCCCACCCGCAGTTTGTGGATCAATAATTATTTTTTCAACACCAGGTAAAACTCGTTCTATCATTTCTAAGTATAATCTTCTTCTTGTTACAATTGGTGCCTTTTCATATTCCTCAAGTACTGCTAAAAAGCGACCAGCTGATCCTTCTGCCAGAGAAATTCTTTCGCTTTTATACCCTTCGGCTTCATGTAGCTTTGCTGCTGCTTCCCCTCTAGCTCTAGGGAGAATATCTAGTGCATGTCCTTGTGCTTCTCTAATGAGCCTCTCCCGGTCTGCTTTTGCACGAACAACGTCGTAAAAAGCTTCTCTAACTTCATCAGGAGGATCTACTACTTGCAACTCGATCCCAACCACGTGTAGTCCAGTCTCATGGTCATCTAATAGCTTTTGCAATATCTCCCACATCCCAGCCTCTACTTCTGGACGACCTACTGTCATGGCATGATCTATATTCATATTACCAATAATACTCCTAACCGCAATTTCAGAATTAATATGCAGTATCTCAGCTGGATTTTCTGACCTAAATAAATATGCCACTGGATCCTTAACTTGGTAAAGCACCATGATTTGTACATCTGCTATATTTTTGTCTCCTGTTAACATAAGTGCTTCTTGATCTACACGAGTATGCACACCAGCTTGATTTGTCCTAAATCCTATTCCAGCTCTTCTTACTGCTCCTACATTAACGATATCATGCGTCTGTATTGGCCACGGTAATCGAAAATTTAGACCAGGACTAGTTTGACTTGCAAATCTACCAAACTGTCTCACTATGCCTCTTTCTGCTGGAGCAACAATATATATCCCTGAAGCAAACCAAACAGAAAGCACAATAGCTAGAGCAATCCATTTCACAAAGCTAGTTTTTCTATTGATGGATTTAAAGATTTCTCCTAACAATTGCTTCTTACCTCTTCCTTGTTCACTTTGGTCTCTAATATCTTCTGTTTCTACATCATTATTATCGCTCATTTAGACACATCCCTTCTTTTTTTATATGTCTGATAGTTCTCAAACATATACAAACAAAATTTTCTTGTTAATCTTATCATACTTTACTGCAATTAACAATTATTACTTTCATCTTATTATTTTAAACTGTTACTGTTTAAATGTAGGATAGGCGTTTTATTATATATTCCTCCATTGGTAATAATGAATAAAGCAGTACCACATATTGCGGCACTGCTTATACTTTAAAATTCTTGCAACAAGTCATAAAACTCACAATCATTAAGAGAATCTAAAAAGCTCTTCTCGGGATAGCAAATCGGAATTTGGCTTTCGCTTATATATGGCGAGATTATTTTCCCACGCTCCCATAGTATTTGATGAAAGTCTTTATTCTCTGCAATTGTTTCAAAAAAACTGTTATTACAATCTTTTGGGCATTCTTTTTTTACTGCTATAAATGAAGGAATCGCTACGGCTCCCTCAGAAGGTATAACGGTAATTACGTCGTTAAGTCCGCTCCTTGCAGCAAAAATAGTAGGCACTACAGCAATTGGCACATCCCCATCCATTACTTTTTTAAATGATGCTGCTGGCATAGATCCTATAATGCTATTTATGAGGAGCTCCTTCGCTGACGATTTACCATAAAGGGACCAAACAGCTTTAATAAGAGATCGCCCAGCCGAGTTATGAATCCCTCCAAATGTTACTTTCCCTCTATATTCTTCCATGCAAAGTTCTTTAAGACTCGTAGGACGAAGATGCGTTTTGCTTGTATTAATAACTATTACCAAAGGTATGACTATAAACGGCAAAAATTGTGCCTCACTATACAAGTTAGGAGCATTTAGCCTAGGGTATAAATCTTTTTCATAGAAAGATACTAGCGTATCTCTTTGTGAATGTAAAAGCGTTTTATTTTGAAAAACGTCAGTATTAGTAGAAACCACAATATCCCACTCTTTATTCTCTGCTTTAAAATAATCATATAAATCAGTTTCCCTTCCCATCCCATAATAACTAACTTCAAAATCTGATAATCCAAGCGTATTTATATATTCTTCTTCAAAACGGCTTAGCAAACAAATATTATTCCATAGTAATTTTCTTTTCATTAAAATAGTCCTCCCTAATTTCCATTCCTTTTCGTAGTCTTTGACGTATATCACTTTGTTTTCGGTCAATTTGCAACAAATGCTTACTCAACCGCTTTTCTTCAAGCGTTTGTTTTAAAAAGTGGGTAATCCCTCCATCTTTAAACACAAATCTAAAGTCAGCAAGTAAAGCTAAAAGAGGATCATGGGTGACAATTAGCACCATTTTATTGGCATCTGAAAGCATTTTTAAGACCTTCAGCCTATCAATACCAGCATTTTCAATTTCATCTAGTAAAACAATATCCGAATTAGGATTCATAGCAATATCGGCAATCATTAAAGAGCGAGCCTGCCCCCCACTTAATTTAGTAAGAAGATCATGACAAAAGATTTCCTCACCAGTTATGCTGTTTGCTAACTGAACAACACTGTCACAATGCTTCTTTGTGTCTCCTACACCTAGGCAAGATGCGTGTATAGTCACAAATTCTTCCACAGACATTTCTACCATAAAGTTCATTTTCTGAGAAAGGTGAGCTACGACTGGTATGCTAGCATCACTCTTAATAACACGTCTTGTAACACCTTGACTATCACTGAGTAATTCTATATCTTCAAAAAACTGACTTTTCCCAGAGCCCGTTGGACCTACTATACTATAAACACTCCCTTTCAAAAGAGTCAAACATTCATAATTCTCTTGTTCATTATTTTTATTGTAGCCTGGATAAATGTGTATCATATTCCTATAGCGCCTCCTTAAAAAGTCATAGTATTAACAATTCCGTGATGATAGCACTCAGCAATTCTTCTCTCCCCAACGCAGTAAGAACAAGTCGCACTTGGCATTGTATATTTGAGAGTTGCACCGTCGAGAGAATCAATGTTCTTTCCTTTTAAAATATAATCTGCCAACTTTTTACTCCCTCGCCCGCTTAACCCATTAACCTCCTGAACTACCGCATTAGGATTGAGTTCCTTAAGTCTATAGTTAAAAACTTCTCTTTCTGATTGCGAAATAAGATCTCCTTTACTAAGTAAAAGTAAATCTGCAGTTTTAACAATAGGACCAAATTTTGCTGGCGCATTAATGCTAGTCGTATAATCAATTGAACAGATACTAAAAGCTAAATCTATAAAAGGAGCACAACGGTTACATAGCCCCGCCGTTTCGATAATAAGCAAATCTGCCTCTTTTGATTTTGCCCAATTGAACATACCTATATAATTTGTTGCTAAATAATGATCAGGACATAAATCCTTCGAAAGCCCAACAGCAAATGGAATGTTGAGGGATGCATATACTTTGTCTTGACTTGCATCTAAACAATCAATTTTAACAACGGCAGGCTTAATACCTTTCGTAATTATATGTCGCAAAGCATATAAAGTTATAGCTGTTTTACCAGTTGATGCTGCGCCTCCAATAATAGTTATTTTCATAAATCCTTCACGTCCTTTTTAATGTATAGAAAGAATCATTCTCATTGACATCTTAACAGAATTATATTATACTTTCTACAAGATATCTGTACCAAATAGGACAGGTGGTGAAAAAAATGTATGAAATTCTTGAAAAAAGTCTCCTCTTTACAGGACTCCCAATAGAAGAAATCAAAAATGCCTTAGGAAAAGTACAATTTGAAATAAATGAGTTTAAACGTGGTGAGACTGGATATAGCGAGGTTAACTATAAAAACAAAATAGTAATCATTCTATCAGGGGTGGCTCGTGTTGAGCAAAATCACGAAGACGGCTCTATAATTTTTATGAGAAGATTACAAGCTGGAGATATTTTTGGCGTACTTACAATTTGTTGCGAATTCCCCTTATTCCCAACTTCTATTGTTTTTGAAAAAGCGTCAAGAGTATTGCTATTATCTGAGGAAAGTGTGCTGACCCTAATTCAAAGCCACCGCATTATTCTTATAAATTATTTAACATTCTTAAATGGAAGGGTAAGATTTCTCTTTAATCGGATTTCTTTATTTACAACAAACTTAGCAGACAAAAAACTACTGCTCTACCTAGGACAGTATGGAGAAAAAATTAATTCGTCTACTTTTACTCTGCCATATAGCAAGGTAGAACTAGCCGAATATTTAGGAGTAAGCAGGTCTTCGCTCTATCGTGCATTTGACAAATTAAGCGCTAAAAGAATGATCTCGGTTAAGGGAAAAACTATTGAGTTATTGCTGCCTTGGCTGTAGCTATATACACCCTCGCTGCGCGTAACTCGGTAATGTAATGAAACGCTATTTCAAAAAGACTGTCATCATTGAAACTGCTACTTTAGAGCTTATTGTAATATTCCCCTAAGAATATGAAAAATATTAATTATCCTAATTCCTTAGAATCTCTATAAGTCTCTGCGTTAATTTTGCAAGAACTAATTCGCTCTTTGACAAGTATAAGTTCGGCTCAATAAGTTCTAATTCTAATAGCATAGGCGCTCCATTTTGGTCAAACAAATAATCTACTCGCATATACACTGGCTTTTCTGCAAATGTACTGATTATCTGCTCAACAAACGCTTTTTCTACAACACTAATTTGTGTTTTAGTATATGTTCCTCCATGGTGCTCATGTACTAGAAAACTGCCATCTTTGGGTTTTTTTAGCATTGTGTAGACAGGCACTCCATCAACAACAACAGTCGACTTTTCGCCTAGTGTTTCGATTGTATTTATGTAAGGCTGTATCATAACATCTTTTTTCTTTAAAATATCTCCTGCTCTTTTAACTATAACCTTTTCATCATCAATATCTATCAAGTATGTATCCCTTCCACTTGCACTACTCACTGGTTTTATAACGACTTGTACGCAGTCTACTGAAACTTCCTTAGAAATCAGGCTCTTTCTCATATTGTGTGGATTTATCTAAATAAGACATAAGAAATCTTTAGATTAGTGCAAATTTATTTCCAATTATGATATACTCACCATAGAATAAAACTAACTATAGATTGGGGTATATTATATGTTTAATCAAATAGATTTATTTACAGATGCACTAGGATTACAAAACCCATGGAAAGTAACAGATGTTTCTTTTGATGTTAATGAAAGTAGAGTAGATATTCGTATTGCTAGGACTAAAGGTAGTAAAGTTAAGTGTCCTGTTTGTGGTAAAGAATGTAGTGTTCATGATTCAAAAGAACGTACTTGGAGACATCTTAATTTCTTTCAATATAAAGCTTTTATTCATTGTAAAGTCTCTAGATGCAACTGTGAAGAACACGAAGTTAAACAAGTAGATGTGCCTTGGGCTCGTGAAGGTTCTGGTTTTACACTACTTTTCGAAGCTTTTGCTATGACTCTAGTTAGAAATATGCCTGTAAACGCAGTTGCAAAAATGATAGGAATCTATAGTGATAGATTATGGAGAATTATAGATCACTACGTTGAAATAGCTCATACATCAGTTAAGTTTAATGACATTACTAGTATTGGGATAGATGAAACTTCAAATAAACGTGGTCATGACTATATTACATTGTTTGTTGATTTAGATGAGTCTAAAGTTATATATGCTACGGAAGGTAAAGGTGCTTCTACTATAGCTTCTTTTAAAGAAACATTTGAAAATCAAGGTGGAGAAATATCTAAAATTGAGCATGTCAGTTGTGATATGTCGCCAGCTTTTATTAGTGGGATAAGCAAAAATATTCCTGATGCTAAAGTAATATATGATAAATTTCACGTTATCAAAAGAATCAATGAAGAAGTTAACAAAGTTCGCAGGGCTGAAGTAAAAGAAAATGATAATCTTAAAGGCACAAGATTTATATGGTTAAAGAACCCTGAAAACCTGACTAATAAACAATTAGAGGAAATAGCATCATTAGCAAAAACCAATTTAAAAACACTTAGGGCTTATAATATAAAATTATCATTACAAGAATTCTACAAAATAACTGATTCAGTAGCAGCAGAAGCACATCTAAAGAAATGGTTTTTCTGGGCTACTCATAGTAGACTGCAACCAATGATAGATGCAGCATACTTCATTAAGCGCCACTGGGAAGGTGTTTTGAATTATACAACGACACGAATAACTAATGGTGTATTAGAGGGACTAGTGTAGAGAAGAATGAAAGTCAAAAAAGTTGTAGCTAGTAATATCAATAGTAAGTTTAGCACTTGTTTTAATATTGAAAACACTGATTTCCCTCCTTCCAGATAACACTACTTAATTGTAATTGATTATTATTATCATGTCAAGTGTTTTTTAAATAAATCCAAACAAAAAGTTTTTTGTGCAATCTATATTTTTTACAGTTACTGACAGTTGTGATGCTAACTCATTAGAAACTTCTTCATAATCTTGACGTGTTGTCAGCAGCGCTTTTCCCAATACTTAGGATCTCCTAAAGTAATAAATGCAACGCTCTTCCCATCTTCTAGTGCATTTTTATAATCTTAGCATTCTCTTTCCACTTATCTAATAGTTCATTAAACCGCCCCTATCTATTTATTCTGCTTCCTATTTAAACATACTGACAGCAATTCACTGACAAATTCTAAATTACTATAAAAGTGAATATGAGGATATGCAGCTAGTACATTTCTATCTTGTAAACCACATTTCCATTTCTTGCTTTGCTTTGATAGCTTTGTTACATTGTAATATCCACCTATTTCTGCATTTTCTAGTTTTGTATGGTGAAATTCATGCCCTAAAGTAATTAATCCCGACTTTGTTTCTATTTCAACATATCCAAATCTTTGCAGTCTGTTAGTCATTACTACTTTATTATTAAAAAACCCTGCCATATCAGTTTCGTTCCCATTAATATCTTTGTACGTCTTACAAAGATATATGAGTCCACCGCATTCTGCATATGCAGGTAATCCTTCTTCTAGTTGTTTTTTTAAGTCGTTTCTAAATCTATAGTTTTGCTCAAGTTCTTTAGCAAAGATTTCCGGGAAACCTCCTCCAATATACAATCCATCTAACCCTCGTGGCAAAACTTTATCATGCATTGGTGAAAATGGCACTAGATTGACTCCTAGCGATTCCATGTATTTTAGATTATCCTCATAATAAAAACTAAATGCTTTATCTTTTGCAATCCCAATATATACGTCCTTATATTTTTGATTTTTACACTCAGCATCTTTAGCTTTATAATCAGTTGCTAGCTGATCGTAACTCGTGATTTCTTCTTTTGCAATGTCTAAAAGCTTGTCTAGATTTATGCATTTTTCTACTAATCTAGCAACTACATCAATCTGCGAATCTATTGATTTTAGCTCATCTGTTGGCACAAGCCCTAAATGCCTACTCTTTAATATAATCGCTTTGTCGTGCGGTAAATAGCCTAAACAAGGGATTTTAAAAGTATCTTCAATTGGTTTTTTCAAATACTGATATAGAGCTTCTGAGCTTACTTGATTAAGAATAATACCTGCAATATTAATATCAACATCATACTCTATATATCCTTTTATATTGTTGATTTGCAAATAGTTTGATGTTCGATTCTTAGAGTTATATGATGCTATTTTTTAGGATTCTGATGTGAATTGCAAAATATTTGATGTTGTACATT
>NVVX01000027.1 GCA_002733545.1 Alkaliphilus sp. | reverse complement strand
GTAGCTGGAACATCTATACCTACTAACCAGCCAGTGTCTGGCAGTATTCCCTGGAATATATATCTATCTATCCCCTTTTCGTCTGTGTACTTAAAGTAATCATATCCCCTATACTTTTTTACTCCTCCAATAACCAGCTCAAAGATATTAGTGTATTTAATTTCATCTAGGTATGGATGCATCAATATATTCCCATCAATATCGCTTAAAAATCCATATCCAGCATTATTAATAGATAAGTTGAAAATAATTTCTTTCACATTGTAAGCCGGCACAACACCTATTATTGCTCCAACAGTTTGATTGTTCTTTACAATTGGCATAGTGATAACTACATTGTAACTACTATCAAATGCAGAGTAAATAGGTGGTGTTACTATAGGACCTTTCCTAAAAATTTCTTTGTAGTACTTTCTATCTGAGAGCTGCGCGTGCAATAAACCAGAAGTATCAACAATAGTTCTATCTGGAAAGACCAAACCTATTTTATGAAAATGTCCACTCTCTACAGCTACATCTAAAACAGGTTTTAAACTTTCAAAGTCCATTTCCTTCGCTGCTTCTAATTTTGTCCTAATGCGAATTTTCTCTATTCCTCTATCAATAACAGTCGATAATGCTCCAACTTCTGCATTGATTTTATCAATAGCATTTGATCGAACATATGGAAGCATTACATTTTTGTTAAAATTTAAAAGTGTTGACCAGAATAAAACTAATATCATTATTGATGCAATTGTTATTATTAACGGTATTTTGTATTTAAGCTTCATAACGTGCTCCTTGTCTTCCTTGTAGATTGAAATTTTTTAATTAACTCTTTGCTATGATTGAGATTCTTTTATAATTTTACTTATTTTCATTCTCTAATTTCAACAAAAGTTTTTTTCTCCATATCCCACCAGCATAGCCAGTCATACTACCATCTTTGCCTATTACACGGTGACATGGAATAATTATGCTAATTCTATTGTTTCTATTTGCGTTTGCAACTGCCCTGACTGCTTTCGTGTTTTTCAGCGCAATAGCTTGTTCCTGATAAAAAATTGTTTCTCCATAAGGAATAGCTAAAAGAGCTTTCCATGCCTTTTTTTGAAAATCAGTTCCATTAATCACTAAAGGGATATTAAACTGACTTCTGCTTCCATCAAAGTATTCACTTAGTTGTTTAGTTAAAGTCTCAAAGTGTATACAAAAGCCAGGCACTAGTCTTTTACGAAAAATCTTTTCCAATTTTTTAACTTGATTGTCTTTATTTTCTTCATCAATAAATTCTATAAAATAGATTCCTTCATCAGTTCCTCCTGCAAATATTGTTCCAATTGGTGAAGGTGTCTCTATCGTTACAATACTATTTTTTCTATTATTACTTTCATTTTTACAAATTATCATATTGCATGCTCCCTTTATTATAAAAGAATTTTCAATTCTAGTCCTCGGGTTTAGCTGCGCTTTTAAAGCAGGCTGGGATAAACCCCGAGGTATTTTAAAGGATGATTCTCTTGAAACTTTGTCAGGCATTCATCCTCTCCCACAAGGGGAGAGGTTTTCTGCCCAAGTCGTTATAAACTTATACTAACAAAACTAACTATAATACATAATTCGTGCTTATTGTGTTTGTAGTAACTAAAATTAATGTTTATTCTGCCAATTAAACATTCACAATCTTATCTGCCATAGGTGCTCTTAACCTATGGGCAGCTGGGAATCTTGAACCAACCAATGGTCTTAAATAAAACTTAAACGCATCCGTAACTCCATTTCCTTTTTCATTAATAAAACTATCTGGCATAAGCTTTGTTTTTCCGGCTACTTCACTTAAGTTAACTAATTCATAATCAACTGAATAAAATCCTGTTCTTTTAATAACAATAGAACCATCAACATTGTTCCACAGAGCATATTGCGCAGCCTTTTCTCCCACTTCTCTTGCTTCTTGTTGATCTACGTCAGACACTACATCCATAAATGATCTTTGCAAATATCCGAAAGTATCAGCTCTTACTCTCTTTATATTTAGTCGCTTTTTTATAGTATTTGATAACAAATCACCTAATACTCCAGTACCAGATAACTGAACATTTCCATGTTGATCGACTTCTTTTTCTTTGCTAAGCTGCGAAATAATCGTATCGCCTTTTTCGTCGCATACTCCTTCTGATATAGCGATAACACATCTTCCATGTTTGTCATATATGTTTTTTACGTCACTTAAAAAGTTCTCTATGCAAAAAGTTCTTTCCGGTAAGTAGATTAAATGCGGACCATCATCAGGGTACTTCTTAGCTAGAACCGACGCTGCTGCTAAGAATCCAGCATGCCTCCCCATAACAATCCCTATATATATACCTCCCATAGCTATATTGTCAAGATTTGCTCCCATAAATGCTTGTGAAACGAATCTAGCAGCTGACCCATAACCTGGTGTATGATCATTTAAAACTAGATCGTTATCAACAGTTTTAGGAATATGTATTGCTCTAAATTGATAGTTAGCTTTAATTGCACTCTCATTGACAATCCTGACTGTATCAGCAGAATCATTGCCTCCTATGTAAAAAAAATAACGTATGTTATGTGCTTTCATTACATGAAACATTTCTTTGCAATATGCTTCGTCCGGCTTAACTCTTGTTGATAGCAATGCAGAAGAAGGCGTAACAGCAACTTTCTCAAGATTGTTAGTAGTCTCCATCGTTAAATCCATAAAATTTTCATTAATAATACCTTCAACGCCCTTTATTGCTCCATAAACTTTTGTAATTTGGCTAAATTTGCGAGATTCTAATACAGCTCCAACCATTGATTGATTAATTACTGCAGTTGGTCCCCCACCCTGTGCAATTAGTATTTTACCTGTTAATTTCATTTTATCACTCCGTCACCTTATATTTTTTTACGTCAGACAAGGGGAATTGTCTGACCTGTTGAAAACCAGACAATTCCCCTTGTCTGACCTTTGTCATATCTTTTATCCAAACAAAGCATCAATAAATGTTTTTGAGTCAAATTCCTGCAAATCTTCCATCTTTTCTCCTACCCCAATTAATTTAACGGGTATTTTAACCTCTCTGCTTATACTAATTACTACTCCACCTTTTGCCGTTCCGTCGAGTTTTGTAAGTACTAACCCTGAAATATTTGCAGCTTCCTTAAAAACTTTAGCTTGCTGAACAGCGTTTTGACCAGTTGTTGCATCAAGTACTAAAAGCACTTCTTTTGTCGCATTCTTGTACTCTCTATTTATAATCCTAAATGTTTTTGCTAACTCATTCATAAGGTTTACTTTGTTATGAAGACGTCCAGCAGTATCACAAATTAAAACGTCTATTTCTCTCGCTTTCGCAGCACATATAGCGTCATAAATTACAGCCGATGAATCAGCACCTTCTTGGTGTTTTATGACTCCTACTCCTACTCTATCACCCCAAATCTGAAGCTGCTCCGCTGCTGCAGCTCTATAAGTATCTCCCGCAGCAAGTAAAACTTTTTTGCCTTGGCTTTTTAACTTGAAAGCAATTTTACCTATAGAAGTGGTCTTTCCAACTCCATTTACACCAACAACAAGTATTATCGCTGGACTTGGATCAATATTCAACTTAGTATCAAATGAACGCTCACTTAATATTTCAACTAGCTTTTCTTTAAGAATTCCTTTAATGTCTTCAGCATTCTCTAGCTTGTCAGTCTTAACTCTATCTTTTAAATCGTCAATTATTTCTAAAGTTGTTTGCACGCCGATATCAGCTGTGATTAATATTTCTTCTAATTCTTCAAATAGTTCATCATCGATTTTATGAAATGATTTCACCAAATTATCGACTTTTTCTGTAATCCCTCTTTTAGTTTTAGATAAACCTTCTTTTAGTCTCTTAAACAGTGAAACTTTCTCTTCTTTTTTACCAAACATTTTATTCCTCCTAGCTTGCAATTTCATTGGCATCTGTTAGTCTCACAGACACCAATTTAGATATTCCCTGTTCTTGCATTGTTACTCCATATAATACATCTGCAATTTCCATCGTTCCTTTTCTATGAGTTACCACAATGAATTGGGTATCCTTAGATAATTCTTTTAAAAAACTAGCGAACCTATCTACATTGACATCATCAAGCGAAGCCTCAATCTCATCTAATACGCAAAATGGACTTGGTTTAACAAGGAGTATTGCAAAGAGTAGTGCAATAGCTGTTAATGCACGCTCCCCTCCCGATAAAAGCAATAAATTCTGAAGCTTTTTTCCTGGGGGCTGAGCCACTATATCTACTCCGCAAGATAAATGATTTTCGCCCTCTATTGTAATTAAATCTGCTTTGCCACCACCAAACAGCTTTATAAAAACCTCGTTAAAGTTTTTCTTAATTACCTCAAATTGTACTTTAAACTGCTTCTTCATTATTTTTTCCATCTCTTTAATAATACCATCTAGTGAGTCTTGCGCCAAAAATAAATCTCTCTGCTGTGTGTTAAGAAATCCATGTCTTTCTTTAACATTTTTATACTCTTCAATCGCCTCTATGTTAACGTTACCTAACTCCCTTAACTCATTTTTTATAAACTTTATTTCCTTTGTAGTTTTACTTATTTTAATATTATCTCCAACCGAATCTATCATTTGTTCGTATGTTAGTTGGTACTCTTCCCACAGTTTTGTGATAATTGTTTGCTGTTGCATCTCAAGTTTAGTTATACTTACGTCAAATTTATGCTCTTTGCTTTGTAAATCAAAAATAGTTTTTTCAGTGTTTTGTATTAAGTCTCTTGTTTTAGTTTCTTCAACCCCTATATCAGTTTTTTGGACTTTTAGCCTTTCTGTTTCTTTTTCAAGAGTTTCAGACTTTCTTACTGACAAATCGATTTCCCTGTCTACATCTGACATTTCATTTTCAATATCTTGTTTTTTGTTTTGTAATATAATAATTTCTTCTTTTTTACTATCTATCACTTCTTCTTTATCTCTAAGAGCATCCTGTAGATTGTCCACTTCTGCAAGTATTGATTTTTTATTCTCTATAAGTGATGCCTTTTCGACTTTTAATTTAGTAATATTGTTTCTCAAAACATCAATAACAGTTTTTTTATCGTCCAACTTCTCTTTTGTATCATGAATTCTATTTTTAATTGCAGAAATTTCCTCGCTAAAAACGAGTATTTCTCGATCAATTATCTTAAGCTTATCCACTGTTTCTTTTTTTGCATTCGTCAGCTGTTTGATTTCTGCAGATGTTCTTTCGTATGATTCAAGAAACTGCTTTTTTTCGTAACCTATCTGCTCGACCTTATTCTTTAATGTAGCCTCTATAACGACGTGTTCTTGTTTTCTTGTTTTCAATTTTTCAATGTTAAGACTCAACAATTGCCCCTTATCCTTAAGTAGCAAAAGTTCGCTTTCTATTTGCTCAATGTCCAAATTAAGATTTATAATATGTATTCTTAGATCTTCTAGTTCTCTTTTTCTACTTAATACTCCTATCTTTGCTTTTGAATTGCTACCACCAGTTAACGATCCTCCAATATTAATAATATCTCCGTCCATAGTCACAATTTTAAACTTATATTTAAGAGATTTAGCAACTTTAGTTCCTTCGTCTAAATCTGGAACAATCAAAACACGTGTTAGCAGATTCGAAAATATATTTTTATACTTTGCATCGAATTCAACCACATCATATGCTGTTTTAATTTCACTAAATTTATTAATTAAAGCTCTTTCTTCATTACTAATATACCTATTTGAAATGGTAGTGAGCGGCAACACTGTGATTCTTCCTAAATAGTTTTTCTTCATATGCTGAATTATTCTTTTTGCATCTTCCTCATTCTCTGAAACTACATTCTGAATTGCAGCACCTAAAGCTGTTTCAATCGCAATTTCATGCCCTTTAGGAACATTTATCAAGTCAGCAACAACACCATAAATGCCTTGTCCAAGATTTTTGTTTCTTTTACATGCTTCAAGAATGTTTTTAACTCCTTTATAGAAGCCGTCGTGCTCTTTCTCCATTGTTTCTAAGATATTTTTGTTAGCTATTTTTTTGTTTGCATTTTCTCTAACTCTTACAAGATTAATCTCTTTTTCTCTTGACTCTCTCTCCAAATTGTTCTCTTCTACGCAATAATTGCTAAGTTTTGATTCTAGTTCCCTAATCTCTTCTTTAGTAAGTTCCAACTCATTTACATGTTCAATACTAGTAGTCTTAATTCTTTCTAGTCTTTTTTGTGTTTCTTCACTTTCTTCTTGTACTTGAATTGCTCTGTCGTCTAGCGTTTTAATCAACATTTTAAACCCGTTTAGTTCACTTTTCATATCAGCAATTTTATTCATGTAATCTAAAATATCAGATTTACTATTCTCCATTTCACTTTCTTTAGACAAATTATCAGCAATATCAGTATCGTATCTAATTTCATTGTCTTGTAATTCTATTTCTGCTTCATCTAAATGATTGCAAACTAATTCAAGCTCACTTAGTTTTTGATCCAAGCTAGACTTAGCTGTTTTTTCATTTTGTATTATTGCTTCAATTTCATTTTCTAATCTTTTCTTTTCTTCTTCACAATTAATAATCTTCTCTTTATGTAGATTAATTAATCCTTTTGCTTTATCTATTTCATTTACCGTTACGTAGTACTCGTTTTGATATTTTGAAAATAGTTCTTCATTTTCTTTTAATTCTACTTTCATCTTCTCCAAGTTAACATATAATTGCTCTTTTTCTTCACTCAAGCAATCAACAGTTTTATTAAGTTTATCTATTTGTTCTTGTTTATCAGTTAGCTTCTTCTTAATAGCTCTTATTTCATTCGCATAAAAACTAACCTCAATTTCTTTTAGTTCTTCCTTTAACTTGATGTATTTGCTTGCTTTACTGCTTTGTCTTTTTAGTGGCTCAAGTTGCCCTTCCAGCTCACGAATTATATCTTGTACTCTCAACAAATTGTCCTTAGTTTTATTCAATTTTTTCTCTGCAACTTCTTTTCTTACTTTATATTTTATTATTCCAGCCGCTTCCTCAAAAATTTGTATTCTATCTTCTGACTTGCTATTTAGTATCTCGTCAATTTTACCTTGTCCAATAATAGAATATCCCTCTTTACCTATCCCTGTATCCATGAGTAGTTCTCTAATATCTTTTAATCTACACGATGATTTATTTAAGTAATATTCGCTTTCTCCAGACCTGTAAACTCGTCTAGTGATAGTAATTTCACCATAGTCAAGCGGGAGCATCCCAGAAGAATTATCTAGAGTTAGTGAAACTTCTGCCATTCCAACAGGTTTTCTAGTTGTAGTACCCACAAAAATTACATCTTCCATTTTACTACCTCTAAGGAGTTTTGGGCTTTGTTCACCTAAAACCCACCTAATAGAGTCAGAAATATTACTCTTTCCGCTACCATTTGGTCCAACTACCGCAGTGATTCCATTTTCAAATTGCATTTCTATTCTCTCAGCAAACGATTTAAATCCTTGTATTTCTATCTGCTTCAAATACATATATGTCACCCCGAATCACTTGATTATTAAACCATTTTTTCTAGTGCTTTCTTAGCGGACTCTTGCTCTGCTTCTTTTTTACTCTTACCTTTCCCTATCCCGAGAACTCTGCTACCTATAGAGAGTTCAATTTCAAAAATCTTATTATGGTCAGGACCTGCTTCTCCCACAACTTTATAACATATTTTTTCTTTAGACTTTCCCTGCCACAATTCCTGCAATTGAGTTTTATAATCTTTATTTAGTTTTCCTCTAGCAGCTAATTCGACATTCTCAATAAAAGTAGCTAACACAAATTTTCTAGCTACGTCAAGACCTCCATCAATGTAGAGTGCACCTATCACTGCCTCCATTGCGTCTGCAAGAATCGAAACTCGCTTTCGCCCACCTGACAACTGTTCGCCTTTCCCTAGCCTTAGAAATTTACCTAAATCAATCTTTAAAGCTCTTTCGGCAAGTGAAGATTCGCATACAACATTTGCTCTTATCTTTGTTAACTCTCCTTCAGGCAAAGCAGCATATCTGTTGAATATGTAGTCACTCACTACCAGACCTAAAATTGAGTCTCCTAGGAATTCTAATCTTTCATTATACGCAATTTTTCCATTTTTTGATTCTTTAGCATAAGAACTATGAGTTAAGGCTTCTTTTAAAACTACAATGTCTTTAAATCTATAAGTAATGATACTTTGGAATTCGTCTATTTTTCTACTCATCTTGTCAAACATCACTTCTCCCTTGGATACATCTTTGTTGAATATTATCCCCATAACCATTTTACTATGTTTAGTGACTAAATGCAAAATAATATTCTTTTAAGAGAACATTATTCTCAAATAAGAATATTATTAATTCACTCATTGCGAGTATACTCTTTACCGTCATCAGTTCTTCGCAAGAAACCAAAGTCGCACAATTCCCTTCTAACTAAAACATAATCCTCAAACTCAATGCAATTAGTGATAATTTGATTTATTTCTTTTTCAGCATATATTTTACCAAATTCAAATTTTTCTGCCATGTACTTTACTATTTCTCTACGCTTTGCGAGTTTGGCTGGCAAGCATTTAATTTTATTGTTTTTCGACATAAATCTACTTAATAAATCCATTTTTGTACTCCCTTCTTAGTCTACTACTAAAACACATGTTTCTTCATTTTTTTCTGTTAATGCTCTTTCAAAAATCTTTCTTCTTTTATCTATTCTAATATTATCCAATAGGTCGTCTGGAATAATCCCCTTATACGCTGCTTTCCACCCTTTTGAATGAATAATAGCTAAGTCTTCTGAATCTTCGAGCACTGCCCACTTGACTTGAATTTTCTCCATAAAGATCCTCCCAATTCATATACGATTTTATTGCTTTTATTCTGTCAGATTCTTCTGTGCACACAGTAACAAATAAAAATCAACTGGTCAAACGAAACATCCCCCAACACCCGCCTTTGATATTCTTCTATTGCTGAATATCCTCTAAATAATGACCAGACATAATTGTTTCCTCAATAATTGGATCAAAATTAGATTTAATACCATTTTTCTTACAAGAAAGCAAATATTTTTTCATGAACTCTTTACACAAATAGTTTTTTGACCATATATTTAATCCTTTTGTACCCACTTCATCATATACTCTTTTTGCAAGAATATATCCTACTACGTAGCAAAGATTTCCTCTTTTTCTTCTATAGTTCTTCATTTCTAATTTGACTTGCCCAGCTGAAGTCATCTCAGATATTCTTAAAACAACATCATTCAGTATTCCAAAATACTCTCTTGCATTCTCAAGCTCTTCTAAACTAACAATTGAATTGTCATAGTATTGGTGTTCCGTTCCATACTCTATTAATGCTGCGATTCCTTCTTCAATAATTTCACTAAAGATTATATTAAAATGTTTTTCTTTTGTGAACACCTTTGAGCAATATAATTTTATGTAACTAAAATATTTAATTTTTCTTGCATGATACATTTCATGAGAAAGTGTAGCAATCATTGCTTCTGTATTTTTTATAAACATACCTACATTTATATATAAATTCTTAGGCAACAAGCAAAACCCATAATCAGATCCACCCGCATATAAAATAACGTTAATCTTATCAAAATTCTCTGAGTCAATATATCTTGAAACTGTTGTCATAATTTTTTCATTAATACTGTCTCTATTCGTTTTAAAATATGTAATTAGTTCTTCAATATCGTCATTATTCTCTTTTATTTCTGACAATCTATAACTACCTTTATAGTCTTTATCTTGCAAAACTTTATTCAGCTCTTTCTTGAAAATTTTAGAATTGCTTTTTCTATTTAACATCCTATCATGAAAGAAAATACCTTTTACTGCAAAGTTCCTTAGATATTTGTTACACAATGAATTACCCCGTGAATTTCCTTTCAACAACTCTAATAACATGATGATAATATTAGTTTTTATAACGAGCTTAATATAATCACTTCCAATCTTTTTGCATCGACGTGCCTGTGAATGTATGTCTTGTAATGCTGTTTGTTAATCCTCAGTTTGCTGTGAAATAGCATTAATACTTGAATATACTCCCGCCGTATATACAGAAAAAAACTTTTGCAATGCCAATATTTCTATAATGGCAAAATTGTAATCAAATAACCTCCTACAATAAGGCTTAATAAATTCGCTAACAGCACAAACAAAGCTGTTCTTAAACGCCTATGTTCTTTGATGAAAATTAGCAAAGTAAACATTTCAACAATTAATATTAGTATTTCAGCAAATATTAAAGCAAGAATTACGTAGCCAGTAGTAAGCGGACCAAATCCAGCGAGCCAAATATTTAAAAATCCTTGAGTAATCAAATTAATAACAAGAAATATAATCCATGACTTTTTTTGTCTATACCCAAATATCAGAAATACAAGTGCTTCTATTGTCAATGTAAGAAATACTCGAATTGATACTAAAGTAGCTGATCTTGACAAAGATTTCTCCATAGTTAGTGTTTGATTCTCTAAATCTAAAGTAAACACATTTGTATGTGACTTTAAATCTCCATCTAGTGGAATTTGAAAAGTTCTGTCTTCTGTATCAATTATTAGATTAATTTTTTTTGTACTCCTAAAGCTATATAAGTAAAAAGTGTAATGTGCTTCAACTATCTTGTTTATTCTGTTTGCCTTTACATATTCTTCGTTCCATTCGATGCCTAGTTCTAGATTATTTGGTTCATTAGGAACTATAATAACTATTGAAGGCGGTGCCATTGCGTTACCATGACATACGAGTGAAGTGCCTATTACTACTGCTATTAATAGCATTACTGCAAACAATATTTTATTTGTTTTAACCATATATGTTTCCTCCTAATACAAACGTTTCTACTGCTTTTCCATTTAAATCTACTGAAACATCTTCCATGTGTTGAAATATGTAAATTCTGGTCAAGTTATAATGACATATTTTTTTATTTTCGTAAGTACTTATAGAAATCTTTACTGCTTTTCCTGGGTTTTTACAGCATATGTAAAAAAGTTTTTAAAACTTAAATATCAATCACATAACGTATTTCATTCAAAGTTTTTCCAATCAGTATTTCTTTCTCCGCTCCATCTTGCATAAATCCTAATTTCTCGTAAAAACTTCGCGTCTTCACATTCTCTTCCAAAACCCAAAGACTAATTTTTTTATAACTTCTTTCTCTTAGCACATTGATTCCCCAGTTCATCAAATAAAATCCTAATCCTTTTCCCACAAACCTCGGTAGCAAGTAAATCGCTACAATCTCCCCATATGATTCATCCAATCGTCGTCTCTACTTGATCCTAAGGTTAGAAATCCTATTGTTTTATTCTCTACTACTAAAATACATGTTTCTTCACTTTTTCCAGCTAATGCTCTTTCAAAAATTTTCCTTCTTTTGTCTACTCTAATACTATCCAATACTTCATCTGGAATAATATTCTTATATGCAGTTTTCCATCCTTCTGAATGAACAATAGCTAGTTTTTCCGCATCTTCATAAGTTGCCCACCTAATTGACATTTTCTCCATAAATATTCCTCCAATTCATATCTAATTCTATTATTTTTTTCACCAATGTACAGAAAATGTTCACACGAACCCCAAGTAATTGGATTTATAGA
This sequence comes from Alkaliphilus sp., assembly GCA_002733545.1. Classification (GTDB taxonomy): domain Bacteria; phylum Bacillota; class Clostridia; order Peptostreptococcales; family NVVX01. Next base: position 25,369 of record NVVX01000027.1, on the reverse strand, counting down.
GGTTTTATATATTACATCAAGCCATTCAATGTAGGCTTCTTTTGATAATGCATTTATTCTTTCTTCACTTTGAGCAATCAAGCCTTCAACTCCCGTTATTACTTTCTTTTTCAAGTCAAACTGGCTCATGAAATTCTCAATTTCATTGGGATTAACAAAAAATGCGGATGGAACAACAAAGTGATTCACACGAAATCATAGATTGCGGTGCCCTACATTTTTTAAGCAAACGAATATTTAGCAGTCAGGACAATGCAGCTCATTCCCGACAATTTCATGAATATATATTTCAAACTCTATATCAAGCTCTTCAATTTTTTTCTTCATTCTTTCCGCATCTTCTATAGTATGGTATTTCCCCGCTTCTACATAATACATATTATCAGAATCCATGAGCATGCGAACCTCTGGTAAACCTAGCTCAAATTTCAAAAATCCCTCAATCTGCCCAATAGTTTCGCCAAAATCATGCTTCTTTGTTCTTATGGTATATAGTCTTCCATCTCCCACATGCATTTCGTTTTCTATTATATCCACTACTATTCTTGCTTCCTCTGTCAACTCATAAACTTCAAATTTAATTTGCTGATTGAATATTATTCCAAATCTAACTTGCGAATCATCAAGCGTCATTATCGGGTAAATTACATCTACTAGGCTAGAGTTTACTTCTTTAGGTAAATCTACTTTGAATCCTCGCACACCATCTATTGCAAATATAAGCGTTTGCGGGTTTTCTGCATGACGAGCTGAAAAACGAGGAATAATATCTTTATTATCAAAACTCACTACTATTCTCTCAAACTCTTCGTAAGTTTCATGCGTTATCTCTTTTATTATTCTACCGTCAGTTACCTCCCCGCCCACAATCATTCCAGTACATGAATAATCACCGGTTTTTTTTCTTATTGCTAAAACATGTCTCATACATACATGTTCATCTGTTGGTTTTTGACCACTAATATCTTCTTTTTCACTTTCTACACTATTTATATTCACATTACCGATATCATTTTTTTCATTGGTTTCATTGGTTTCATTGGTTGCTCCATCACACGCTACAAAACCTATAGTGATTATAATAATAGACAACAAAAATATATAGCTCTTCATCTCTTACCCTCTCCCTTAAATTCGATATTTCTCGTAAAACAAAATCGCTTCAACTTTTAAGTCGAAAATACCATCCCTGATGGCTCACTACTGTTCCATTAATATTCTTTAGTTAAAACTGCATTTTTCTCTTCTGCAACCGTGAGGATGTTTAGATTGGTTTTCGCACGCAAAGTCAACTTCGTAAGGCAACGTTATCTTAAGATGAAGTTTTAAAAGCTGACATGCTCTTATTAAAGATGTGTATGTGAAATTTTTACAACAACAAGGACCAGTTTCTTTGGCAATAGATTTGATTATCTCAGACGAAACAGTCATTGTAATTGCAGTTTCTTTGTCTTTTGGACAGGCAGAACCTAAAATCACACTAAATACGGCACCGATAGCAGGAGCTATTCCACAAATCCCAGTTAATCCGCAGTATGCTCCTATGGCTTGCCTCCTTGTGCGATTAATGCCTTCTATGATTTGCTCTTGACTTATTTGTATTTGCCCGCTATTTTGAATTGATTTCATTAATGATCCGCAGGTTATCCAAGCATGTTCACATCCAAGCATTGGAATTTGCAAATTATCAATTACGAGTTTTGCCATCATAACTGGATTTATTCCATCTGACAACAAAATTTCTTGTATGATTTTTTTAAACATCTTTTCTCCATGGCAATAATCACATACATAGTGTCCGTTTGAGCAGTTAACATTACCGCGCTCTTTTTTTCCACATTCTATACAAATAAAATCTTGTCCCTCACTGAAATAAGTTAAGTCATTTTTACACACTGCGCAGTTTTCCAGAGTTGTGTCTTGATGCCCACCAGCATCTTTATAATCGGGTGCTCAACATGTTGTTTTAGGTAAGTTTTGCATAATAAATCCTCCTTAAGTTTTGATGTTTTAATTTTACAAAAAAGTTGATCGTTCTAACAGTAAAAATTATGTACCAAAAATAGTCGACCTCTTATTTCTCTATAAGTTTTTCAAGTAAGCAATTATTTAGCAGTCACGACAACATTGCTCATTCCCAATAATTTCATCAATGTACAGTTCAAAATTCTTCCCTAATGACCCCTATAACGGCAAAACACTAATTAAATGTCCCCCTGCAATAAAGCTTATAATGTTTGCTAAAATCACAAACAAAGCTCTTCTGCGACGACTATGCTCTTTTGTAAAAACAAGAAATACTATAAGCTCAGTAATCAGTATTATCGCTTCTGCTAATATCATAGATATTATTAGCCCATAGCCACGAAAAGGTGCGGATGTAGCTAACCAAATATTTAGATATCCCTGCGTAACTAAATTAATAATTATGAATATAATCCATGATTTTTTTTGTCTAAAACCAAATAGTAAAAATATGAGCCCTTCAAATATTACTGTAAGAATTACTCGTAAAAACACCAAAATAATTGTTCTCGATATAAGTTTACCAGGTGTTAAGGTTTGTTTTTTTAAGTCCAACGTAAAAATATTGTTATATTTTTCTAACGGTTTGTCTATTACAGCCTCAAAAGTTTTATCTGCTGTCTTAAATAGAAAGCTATACTTTTCAGTTTTTTTTAAATCATATAAGTAGAAAGTATAGTGTGCTTCGACGCCCCTGTTTAATCTATATACTTTTGTGTATTCATTATTAGCATCTATGCTTATTTCAAGATCGCTAGGTGCATTTGGCACTATAATAACTATTGACGGTGGTTCCATTGCATTACCATAACACACAAGAGAAGAACCCATTAACACCACTATCAATAAAATCATCAATAGTAATATTTTGTTTGTTCTAAGCATATACCCACTCCTTAAATCATATTAGCTAAATATTCGCCTATAAAGAATTATTCGCACATTGAATACTACTTATATATTCTTTCAACAAACTGTTTATTTCTCCTTCAAATATTTTCAATTTTCTCGTATTAACAGTTCTTTTTCACCAAGTCAATGCATTTTTAACAGAAAAAATGGTGCACGAGAACCTTCCCCGTGCACCATGAATTGCTCAATTATTTATACTTTTTAAAAACTATCGTTGCGTTATGTCCTCCAAAACCTAATGAGTTTGATAGAGCATAGTTTACATTGGCATTTCTTGCTATATCTTTTACATAGTCTAAATCGCAATCAGGATCTGGAGTTTCCAGATTAATTGTCGGTGGCACTTGGCCATTCATTATGGCCATAACACATGCAATTCCTTCAATGCTTCCAGCTGCACCTAATAAATGACCTGTCATAGATTTCGTTGAGCTTATACAAATATTTTCGGCATGCTCTTTAAAAACTGATTTTATTGCCATTGTTTCAAATTTATCATTAAGCGGGGTGCTTGTTCCATGTGCGTTGATATAATCTATGTCAAAATATGTAGCTCCTGCATCTTTTATAGCTACTTTCATAGATCTTGCTGCTCCTTCACCTCCAGGTGCTGGTGCAGTAATGTGGTGCGCATCAGAACTCATTCCATAGCCTGCAAACTCTGCGTATATTGTCGCTCCTCTTTTTAATGCATGTTCTAATTCTTCAAAAATCAATATGCCAGAGCCTTCTCCCATAACGAAACCGTCTCTAGTTAAGTTAAATGGTCTACTAGCTTTTTGTGGTTCGTCGTTGTTTGTTGACATTGCTTTCATAGAACAGAATCCACCTATTGAAACAGGTGTTATTGAAGCTTCCATTCCTCCAGTAATCATTACGTCTGCATCTCCTCTTTCAATAACTCTGTATGCTTCGCCGATTGCGTTTGTAGATGAAGCACACGCGGTGACAATCGTCATATTAGGACCTTTTGCACCTAATAGCATAGAGACATACCCCGCACCCATATTTGATATCATCATAGGTATGAAAAAAGGGCTGATTCTTTTAGCGCCTTTTTCTAGTAATTTTTCATGCTGCAATTCTAAAGTACTTATTCCACCGATTCCTGTTCCTAGCAATACACCAAATCTTTCTGCATCAATTTCGTTTATGTCTAAATTTGCATCTTCAACTGCCATTTTAGAGGCTGCTACTGCAAATTGTGTGTACCTATCCATTCTTTTTGCTTCTTTTTTGTTGATGTATTCTTCAGGCATAAAATCTTTAACTTCAGCTGCGATTTTAGTTGGAAAATCAGTTGTATCAAATCTTGTAATTTTATCTATTCCTGATTTTCCTGTTATCAAAGCTTTAAAAAAATCTTCTTTTCCTGTTCCAATTGGAGTTATGCACCCCATTCCTGTAACAACGACTCTTCTTTTCATTCTATACCTCCATTTTTAGTGGAGCAAGAGAACCGTCCCCGTGCACCACTAAATTTCAACTTGCTCTATTCTTTCTTTGCTTTGACATAATTTAAAATGTCACCTATATTATTAAATTGTTCTGCATCTTCATCAGGTATCTCTACATCGAATTCATCTTCTATTGACATTATTATCTCTACTGCATCTAGCGAATCTGCTTCTAAATCTTTTACTAAAGAAGTTTCTGGTTTAACTTTACTTACGTCATCTAAACCCAAATGATCACCAATTATTTTTACTATTTTCTCAAATTCCATTTTAACTCCTCCTAATTTTACAATTTTCAATTCTCAATTCACTACATTCCCATTCCACCATCAACATGAATTACTTGCCCTGTAATATAATTAGATTTTTCACTAGCTAAGAATGATACCAAATTTGCAACATCTTCGTCTGTTCCAAAACGTCTTAGAGGAATTTGTTTGCTCATATCCTCCTTTATTTTCTCAGGCAAAACGTTTGTCATATCTGTTTGAATAAACCCTGGTGCAATAGCGTTTACACAGATACCTTTTCCACCAAGTTCTCTGGCAATTGCTTTAGTAAATCCAATAATTCCTGCTTTTGATGCACAATAGTTTGATTGTCCTGCATTTCCTACTACTGCAACTACCGAAGAAATGTTGATTATTTTGCCATATTTCTGCTTTATCATTTTTCTAGTGAACGCTTTTGTGCATATGAATACACCAGTTAAGTTTATATTTATAACATCTTGCCAATCTTCTTCTTTCATGCGTATAAGTAAATTGTCTTTTGTAATTCCTGCATTATTAACTAAAATATCAATGCTGCCTAGCTCTGATTCAATTCTTTTAGCCATTTCATCTACTTCTACCCAATTTGCGACATTCGCTTTTAATGCTATTGCTTTTACTCCGTATTTTTCAATTTCTTCTACTACTTCTTGCGCTCGTTTTTCGCTGCTAGCATAATTTATTACTACATTTGCTCCTTCTTTTGCTAACGCTAATGCTATTGCTCTTCCAATTCCTCTAGAACCTCCAGTAACTAATGCGTTTTTGCCTTTTAGTTCCAATGTATCGCCTCCTAATTGAAATTTTTCATTAGTTCTTTCAAACTATTAACATCATCGACATTGCAAGTTTTTACTTCTTTATTCATATTTCTAGCAATTCTCTTTATAAATGACGATAGTGCTTTTCCTGGTCCAATCTCTACAAAACTACTTGTTCCATCATTAATCATTAATTCGATTGAGTCTTGCCATAATACAGAACTGCTTACCTGTTCTACAAGTGATTCAATAACATCTGTTTTTCCTTTTAAAGGACTTGCATGAACATTTGTAATTACTACTGTTTCAGGATCGCCCAAGGAGCATTTCATTAAATCTCTTCTTAATTTTTTTCCTGCTGGAATAAGCATCCTCGAGTGAAAAGGTGCACTTACAGGAAGAACAACAGCTTTTTTTGCTCCAATTTCTTTTGCTCTTACTACGGCTTTATTTATAGATTCAACTTCCCCAGAAATAACAATCTGCCCTGGGCTATTGAAATTAGCAATATCTACTACTCCGCCTTGATTAATTTCTGCGACTAATTTTTCAACTCTTTCTCTATCCAGCCCCAGAATTGCTGCCATTGTTCCTTTACCTAATGGAACTGCTTCTTGCATATATTTGCCTCGATTTTTCACTATTTTCACTGCATCACTGAACTCCAGTACTTTTGATTTTACAAGAGAAGTATATTCGCCTAAACTCAGCCCTGCAGTGATATCACAGTTTAGTCCTTCATTTTCTAGAACCTTCATGATAGCTACACTTGTTGTTAGTATAGCAGGTTGCGTATTTTCTGTTTTAACCAATTCTTCAGTTGGACCATGAAAACACAAATTTTGCATATTCATATTGACTGCATCGCTTGCTTCTTCAAATGTATGTCTTGCTACTGAAAAATTTTCTGCAATCTCTTTTCCCATACCTACATATTGTGCGCCTTGTCCTGGAAATACAAATGCTAACATATTTTTCCTCCTTGTTCAACAAAATTTACTCAATGAATCTAGTCTAGTTTTTGCCTCAATTATTATACCTTCAATTAGCTCTTTGCATGGTTTTATATTTTTAATCATTCCTGCTATTTGTCCTGCCATTACTGAACCATTGTCAACGTCACCATCTACAGCTGCTAATCTAAGTTTTCCTGCTCCAATTTCTTCTAATTCTTTTTTAGTAATACCTTCTTCTTCAAGTTTCATAAGTTCTTTTGCAAACTTATTCTTCAACACTCTAACTGGATGACCTGATACTCTTGCTGTAACAATAGCATCTCTATCTTTTGCTCTAAGTAACTTTTGTTTATATTTTTCGTGTGCCGTACATTCAGTTGAACATATAAACATAGTTCCAATTTGAACGCCGTCTGCTCCTAATGAAAGTGCTGCTAAAAAGCCTCTTCCATCTGCTATACCCCCTGCTGCTATTACAGGTATTTTTATTTCGCTAGCTATTTGTGGCACGAGAACCATAGTAGTCAGCTCGCCAATATGTCCTCCTGCTTCTGTTCCTTCAACTATTACTGCATCTGCTCCTAGTTTCTCCATTCTCTTAGCTAGTGCTATTGATGGAACTACAGGAATAACTTTAGTACCAATCTCTTGAAATTGTTTTATGTATTTACTTGGGTTGCCTGCTCCTGTTGTAATTACACTTACTCTTTCTGCTAGCACAACCTCTATAACTTCATCTATAAAAGGAGATAGTAGCATTACGTTTACACCAAAAGGTTTGTTAGTCATTTTTTTTGCCTTTTTAATTTCTTTTAATACAACTTCTGCTGGCGCGTTCCCAGCTGCAATAATCCCTAAGCCCCCAGCTTCTGATACAGCCACTGCAAGTTCTGCTGTTGCAACCCAAGCCATTCCTCCTTGAATAATAGGATATTTAATATTTAATATATCGCATAGTTTTGTATGAAACATACGAAACCTCCATTTCTAGATGTTAATTATTTAGAGCTGTCGACTACTTAGACCATCTCACAACTGTAGAAGCCCAGGTTAATCCACCACCAAAAGCAACTAATACTACAATATCATTTTTCTTTAACAAGCCTTTTTTTGATGCTTCATCAAGAGCTACAGGCACAGATGCCGCTGACATGTTTCCGTATTTATCAAGATTCACATATACTTTATCCATGGGTAATTCTAGCCTTTTTGCTGCTGCTTCAATTATTCTTATATTAGCTTGATGTGGAATTAAAAAATCGATGTCTTGTATTTTAATATTGCTCAATTTCAAAGCTTCCATTGCTGCTTTTCCCATTATTCTAACCGCGAACCTAAAAACTTCGTTGCCTTCCATTTTCACATAATGTAGTTTATCTTTAACAGATTCATATGTTGAAGGGATTCTTGACCCACCTGCTGGCTGCTTTAACACTTCTCCCTTGCTTCCATCTGTACCTAAGTATGATGATAATATCCCTGTGTTGTCTGTTGTTTTTTGAATCACTATTGCTCCTGCTCCATCTCCAAATAAAACACTTGTATTTCTGTCTTCTGGGTCAAGTATTTTAGACAGTGTTTCAGCTCCAATTATTAATGCATTCTTGTATACTCCTCCCTTAATAAATTGTTCTCCTATTGTCAAAGCATATAAAAAACCTGAGCAAGCTGCCTCAATATCAAATGCCACCGCTTTACCAGCTTCTAAGTTTTTTTGAACTAAACACGCAGTTGATGGAAACATCATGTCTGGAGTTACTGTAGCAACAATAATTAAGTCTAAATCTTCTGCCATTAAGTTAGCATCTTCCAATGCTTTCCTAGCAGCTATAGTAGCTAAGTCAGAAGTTGCTGTTTTTTCATCTGCAACTCTTCTGCTTTCTATTCCTGTTCTACTCCTTATCCATTCATCTGTAGTGTGCATAATTTTTTCTAAATCAAAATTCGTTACTATTTTTGGCGGTAAATAACTACCTGTTCCAATTATTTTGACTGAATTTTCATTATTCAACTCATCATCTCCTAGGCTTCCTCTTTTATACTGAATAGTGGAACAAATCTAGGTACAATAATTTTTCTGCATTAGTAATATTATTGTACAACAGAGGATTAAAATTCAGATAAAAAGAAAATATGTATTTACCATCAATCTCTAATACCACAATTTAGTATCTGGTACTAATAGCAGTATATATTATAATTAGTATTAGTGCAAGTATTAATTTATTAATTATTTTAGTTATTTTATTTACATAGTTTAATAAAACACAAAAAACCCTTAACACAAATATATGTAAGGGTTTTTTAAATCAAGACTACAACTAGATACATTTATTTTTATTTCATATTCCACTTATTTCACTTCAATTCATCTAACTCTTTTTTTAGATTTTCGTTCTCTTTCTTAAGTGAGTCGATGTAGAAACCAACAAATCCGCCAATTGCAATTATTGTAGCAAATTTTATAAATTGAGTGCCAGAAACACCAGTGAAAATTTTAGCAACGAAAATAACTGCAATTGTAATTAAGACAAATTTACAAATCAATCCAAACCCAATTTTTCCACTCATAATATTATCCTCTCCTAATCTCAATGCACCTGTCTTCTWGATTTAGCGCCTCTCGTTAAGCAAACTAATCTCCTTTTCAATATCTTCAACAATGTTTGTTTCAATCAATATTTTTGCCTGCCTCACAGCATTTTTTATTGCTTTAGCATTTGAACTACCATGCGCTTTAATTACGACTCCTTTAACACCAAGAAAAGGCGCTCCTCCATACTCTGAGTAGTCAAAGCTTTTTTTGAAACTCTTTAACCCTGATTTAATGAGCAAAGCTCCTAATTTTCTAACAGGGCTTTTCATAAGCTCTTTTTTTAACATCTTAAATATCGTCCCTGCAACACCTTCAGTAAGTTTCAATACAATGTTACCAGTAAAACCGTCACAAACAATTACATCTGCATATCCTGCTGGAACATCTCTTGCTTCAACATTACCTTTAAAATTAAATGGCGCTTTTTTAAATAGTTCATATGCTTCTTTTACAAGTTCATTTCCTTTTCCTTCTTCAATGCCAACATTCACAAGGCAAACTCTGGGCTTCTCTACATTTAGTAGTTTATTGGCATATAGACTTCCCATTACACCAAATTCTAATAAATTCTTAGGCTTGCAGTCTGGATTTGATCCACCATCAATTAAAATAGACACTCCTTTTGCAGTGGGATAAACTGGTGCTAGCGCTGGTCTATTAATACCTTTCATTCTTCCTAGAATAAATAGTCCTCCTGCTAGTATCGCTCCAGTATTTCCTGCCGATATTATTGCATCTGCCTTGCCATCCTTAACCATATTAATGGCAACTACCAAAGATGAGTCCTTTTTTCTTCTTATTGCTACAACTGGTTTTTCATCAGTTTTTATAACTTCAGTACAATTTACTACTTCAATTTTTTCTTTAGGGTATGAATACTTTTCTAATTCCAAAGCTATTGCTTTCAAGTCTCCTGTTAAAACCATATCTACATTAAACTGCTTAACTGCTTCTACTGCGCCTTTTACCGTTTCTTTAGGTGCATTATCTCCACCCATAGCATCAATTACTATTTTCAACTTTTCCACCTCTATCATATGTATTAGTAAATTACTTAACTGCTACTAAAATGAATTTGCCTCTAAAAACTTGAATTTGATTCACTGTAATAGTTACGTGCACAAAATGCTTATTTCCCCTTACTCTAGTAACTTCAGCTTTTGCAATAAGTTTTTCTCCTGCATGGACTTTGCTTAGGTATTTTATATTTGAAACGCCTGTCAAAGCAATGTCAGCATCAATAACCGCTAAGGCAAGAGATTCTGCTTGCGAAAAAATATTATGTCCTCTAACTATATTTGTTTTTGCAAAAGACATCTCTGCTGTTGTTTCGAGCATAGATATTCCGTTTTTCCCTAATTCTAAATCTATTAACTCACCAATAATTTCAGTGCTAAAAATAGTTCGTACTTTATCATAGTTTTTTTTAGCTACTTTTTTTACTCTCTCTCTTAGTTCAGGTATTCCAAGTTCTAATCTGTCTAGTCTAATCGTTTGAATACTTACGCTGTATTTTTCTGCTAGTTTTTCGTCTGTAATAAAAGGATCTTCTTGCATGAGTTCTTTAAAACTTTCATGCCTATCTCTTTTGCTGATTTTTGTTTTGTTTTTCATTACTTCACCTCTATTTTTCCCTATTAAATCAAGTTATCAACTCTTTATAACGACTTGGGCAGAAAACCTGCCCCCTCGTGGGGTAGGATGAATGCCTGACGAAGTTTCAAGAGAATTATTCTTTAAAATACCTCGGGCTTTATGCCCGTGGATTAGAATCGAAGATTCTTTTATATTTGCAAACCGTAGCACCCCTAGTACCTAGTACTAACATTAATTATATTAGAAATTCATCCTAAAATCAACTATTAATTTTTACGCATAAAAAAAGCAACGAATCTCGTTGCTTTTTAATATAAATGTTAATTAGTTTGATGCAACAACCTCTCGGTTCTTGTAATAACCACACTCTTTACATACTCGATGTGGCAATTTAGGTTCGTGACACTGTGGACATTTTGCTAAAGCCACAACAACCATTTTAGAGTTTGAAGCTCTTCTCATATCTCTTTTTGACTTACTCGTCTTCCTTTTAGGTACCGCCATAATTTACACCTCCTTAATCTTTGGGAAACAATTCTTTCAGCTTGGATAGGCGAAAATCAACTTTTTCTTCATCTTCGTCATTGTCTAGCTTACATTGGCACTGCTCTTCATTTTTGTTTACACCACATTGAACACAAAGTCCTTTGCAGTTTTCATGACACAACAGTTTCATCGGAATGCTCATAATAATTTGCTCTCTTACAATTTTAGCCAAGTCAATATTGTCATCTTGATAAAGAATTATATCATCATCATCATCATCATTGGCATCATCGGCATTTAATCCATCTTGTTCTTCTATAAGCTCTACACTTAATTTAGCAGATAGATCTCTATGAAAAGATTTTAAGCACCGGCTACAATTGACTTGTAGCTCTGCACTAATTGCACAATCCAAAAATGTCTTTTCATCCATATAATACAGTTTCCCACGCAAAGATGCAGGTTTACTTATAATTATTTTATCACCATAATAATTAATAGATTCAACATCAATTTGGTAATCCAAGTCAACTTGATTGTTATTAACAGCCATTATTCTTGATAAATTAATATTCATCGCACTCACCTCTTTATTACTGCTAAAGAAGATTATATAAATGAACTCGCCTCTTGTCAAGCACTTAATCTTGATTCCGAAAAAAATCTACCCAAAAATATTTTCAAGACGAGATTTCAAGTAGCATTATAACGACTTGAGCAGAAAACCTGCTCCCTTGTAGTCAGTATGATGCTTTACAAAGTTTCAAGAGAATCTGCATCTAAAAACCCCCTCGGACTTTATGCAAGAGGATTAGAGTTAGCTATCCTTCTATTTTTTAACAAGTGCTACTGTATCTCTTGCAATCATTAGTTCTTCGTTAGTTGGAATTAAAATTACTTTTGCTTTTGAATCGTCAGTAGTAACAACTGTTTGTTTCCCTCTAACTTTATTTTTAACTTTGTCTATTTCTATTCCTAGAAACTCTAAACCTTCGCATACTGCTTCACGAGTTTCTGGTGAGTTTTCGCCAAGCCCTGCAGTAAATACTACAGCATCAATTCCACCCATTATTGCAGCATATGCTCCAATATATTTTTTTACACGGTTATGGAATACGTCTAATGCCAGCTGTGCTCTTTCGTTCCCATTATCAGCAGCTTCTTCTACGTCTCTAAAATCATTGCTTACACCTGAAATCCCAAGTATACCAGATTTCTTGTTCATCAAATTATTTAATCCTGCAGTATCTAACAACTCTTTATCCATAATAAAAGTAGTTATTGCTGGATCAATGTCTCCACATCTTGTTCCCATTGTTAAGCCTTCTAAAGGTGTAAAACCCATGCTAGTATCAATTGATTTACCATGCTTGATAGCCGCTACACTCGCTCCATTTCCTAAATGGCAAGTAACAATTTTTAGCTCTTCTAAAGGCTTACCTAAAACTTTTGCTGCTTTATTTACAACATACTTATGAGATGTTCCATGAAAACCATATTTTCTGATTTTATATTTTTCATACAATTCATATGGCAGTGCGTATATATACGCTGATTTAGGCATTGTCTGATGAAATGCTGTGTCAAACACTCCTACCATTGGTACATTAGGTAGAATTTCTTCACATGCCTCTATTCCCATTAAGTTTGGTGGATTATGTAATGGTGCCAATTCAGAACACTCTTCTAGTGTCGCTTTTACTTCATCAGTAATCACTACAGAACTCGTGAATTTTTCTCCGCCATGAACTACTCGGTGCCCAACTGCTGCTATTTCGTCCATCGACTTAATTGCTCCATGTTTATCATCTACAATCGCATTTAAAACGATCCTAATTGCATCTTTATGCGTCTCCATGTTTTCATTAATAATAACTTTATCTTTTCCCGCTACTTCATGCTTAACAAGTCCATTTGCTATTCCAATTCTCTCTGCTAATCCTTTTGCCAAAATCTCTTCATTATCCATATTTATTAATTGATATTTCAAAGAAGAACTCCCACAATTTAGTACCAAAACTTTCATCTTTATAACCTCCTAGAAAATTAAATTCAAATTAAAATAAATATTTAGCAAGCTCTTATTTCTAACATTTCAATCATAATCGATTTTTATACATTTTTCAAGTCTTAATTGATTAATAATATTCTATATTGACGTAAATAGATCTGGTATAATCCCATTTAAAGTAATTCTTGCATTTTTGTTTTATACAAGCTAGTGTGCTATAATCAAAATACGCTTACTCAGGAGGAATTTATGAGAATTTTAGGATTAGTTACAGAGTATAACCCATTTCATAACGGACATTTACATCACTTACAAGAGTCTATAAGAGTTACTGGAGCCACCCATAGTGTTGCAGTTATGAGTGGGAATTTTTTACAAAGAGGTGAACCTGCAATGCTACACAAGTGGGCACGCGCAGAAATGGCCGTAGCTTCTGGTGTAGACTTAGTCGTTGAATTGCCAACCGTTTATGCCTGCTCTAGTGCAGAAATATTCTCGTTTGGTTCTGTCAGCCTACTAAATAAAATGGGTATAGTAGATGCAATATGTTTTGGAAGTGAGGAAGGTAATCTCGAGTATATGAACGAAATTGCTAACGTTCTAGTTAAGTCCCCTTATTTTTTCAATGTAAAAATTAAAGAATATTTGAAAACAGGTTTACCTTTCGTTGTTTCACGTTCTAAAGCACTACTTGATTATTTCAAAGCACAAAACTCATTTAATGACAGCGAGATAAAACACGTGGAGCAACTACTACAAAGCCCCAACAACATTTTATCGATAGAATATCTTAAAGCTATTGTTAAACTAAATAGTCATATGATTCCTTATACAATCTTAAGAAAAAAATCTGATTATCACTCCAAGACTATCACGTCAGATATTTGTAGTGCAACTGCTATTAGAGAGCATTTAAAGATTAAAAAAAAGTTACATGATTTAAAAAATGTTATGCCTTCTAAATCATTTGCAATTTTAGAAGAGAATATAAGAAAACAAATTGGACCAGTTTTTAGCCAAGATTTCGAAAATATAATACTTTCAATATTTAGAAGAGAAAGTTCGGACTCTCTAAAACATTTTTTTGATGTTAGTGAAGGATTAAATAATAAAATATTTCAATGTGCTTCAAACACGAATGATTTGTACAATTTTTACGATTGTGTAAAAAGCAAGAGATACACTTTAACACGTATTCAGAGAATCGCTATGCATGTTTTACTAAATATTAAAGAAAATGATATTACAAGCACTAAAAATATTACTCCTCAATACCTACGAATATTAGCATTTAACTCTAAAGGACGTGAAATTCTAAAAGCATGCAAAAAAACTTCGGACATGCCTATTATTAATAAGCTGGCAAATTATGTTCCGCAAAATGAAGTAGCAAGAAATATGCTTAATATTGATCTAAGAGCAACGAATATATATAGACTGTATATCACTAACAAGTCAGTCAAGGAATCGAATCTAGAATTCACAAAAAGTCCTATCTACGTACGCTAAGCATTCTTTTGTCCCCCCCCAGCCAAAAGTAATATAGTTGGTTCGTCAGTTTGAATTTGAATTGTCACCGCAAATTCAGCGTAAGCACGAATATATTCAAACAATAATAAATATATATTTAGCATCAGGTAGAAAATGAAAATTTGGGTTAAAGCGTAACCAACACACAAATCTGCTTGCAAATTTAATGCTAAAGGTGGAATTATATGCTTAATACTACCGTTGTTTTTATTGTTTTTTTAATGTTTCTTCTATTTCTGTTTTCAAGTAAGATGCGTTCAAAACTCAAACATTTTATTAATACATACTTAATTTCACTCCTGACTATATTTTTCATAATCGCCATAATAGTTTACCCTTCATCAACGGTTGAGGCTGCACATACCGGCTTGATGGCGTGGTTTACAATTGTTTTACCAGCACTTCTTCCCTTTTTTATTGGATCAGAACTATTAATTAGACTCGGTGTTGTAAGATTTATTGGTTTATTACTAGAGCCAATTATGAGACCTCTTTTTAATGTCCCAGGCGATGGATCTTTTGCCTTTGCAATGAGTGTAACCTCAGGATATCCTGTAGGAGCAAAAATTATCAGCAAATTATGCGAACAAAAAGTAATACTAGACGTGGAAGCGCAGCGCCTAATATCTTTTTGCTCTACGTCAGGTCCTCTGTTTATAATTGGAGCTGTCGGCGTCGGAATGTTTAACTCTGGTAAGCTTGGTCTCTTTATTGCTGCTAACCACTTCGGGGCTGCAATTCTAGTTGGCATTCTGTTTCGTTTTTATAAAAGAAACACATACAAAAAATCAAATTTCTCTACAAATCACTGTCAATTTAAAAAAGCAATCAAAGAGTTATCACACTACGGACAGAACAGACCTTTATTTGGCCAAATTTTAGGCAATTCCGTAAAAGAGTCAATCGACACAATATTATTAGTAGGTGGATTTATCATCCTTTTTTCTGTAATTGTAAATATCCTAAGTCAAATAGGCTTTATGCGTTTTATCACTACTATAGTACACTCTGTCCCATTTTTTCTTTCAATCAATCCATCTGTCATTAATTCTATAACTACGGGGTTTTTTGAAATAACTTTGGGAAGCAAAATGATCTCAGATGTTTACTTAATTAGTTTGCAAAGTAGGCTCTCTATTGTTGCTTTCATCATTTCTTGGAGTGGATTTTCGGTTCATTCACAGGTAATCAGTATTATTAGTACTACCAGAATAAAAACATCCATCTACCTGCTGTCAAAATTGGCGCATGGTTTGATTGCTTCTCTTTTTACATATGCATTTTTCCCAATATTTGAAAATGTCACTGATTTATCTGTTCCAGTATTAAACCAAAATAACCAAAGCACAATTATAGAAAGCGTTTTTAACAATTTTTTATTGTCGACTGAATTATTTATGCGAATAATTTTCTTTATATTACTTTTTACAATATTCGTTTCATTTTCGCAGTACTTGTTAAGTCTTTTCACAAAAAAGAAATGAAGAATCTACTTCATTTCCTTTAGTTCTTCACGATTATTTTTTAGCGTTTTAGTCAATTTCAAAAGATACTCTTCTGCATCTTGTAGTAATTCATCTGTGTACTCTTTAGCTCCTATACGCATTTCTTTAGCAGTAGTTTTTGCTTGAAAAATAATTTTTTGCGCATTGTCATTTGCAAGTTTTGTTATTTCATCTTGGTCAATCATTTCAACAATATGGTTATTTGCTTCCTTTAACACTATGTCCGCTTCATTTTGAGCTTCTGATAAAATTTTTTGTCTTTCTTCCTTAATCCATTGAGCTTGCTTTATTTCATCTGGCAATAATATTCTTATTTCTCTAATCAACTCTAAGAGTTCTCCTCTATCTACTAATACTTTTTGTGCAAAAGGTATAGTAGAACCACCTTCTACTATGTCTTCCATTTCTTCAAGTAGTTCAATCACTTTCAAGATGATGCCCCCTTCATATATAAAGTTTGTTTCTTACTTAGTCTGTATCTATATTATCTCTGCTAGTATTCTTTGACGGCGAAACAATTTCAAAGAGTCTTCTTTAATGACTTAATTGAAGATTCTTTTATTTTTTTACTTACTGCTTCATTTATTATCATAGGTACTAATTTATCAATACACCCTCCAAATTTCGCAATTTCTTTAACTAAACTAGAGCTCAAATAAGAGTATCTATTATTAGTTGTTAGAAATATAGTTTCAATCTCTGGGCATAGTTTTCTGTTCATTAACGCCATTTGAAACTCATATTCAAAATCTGACACAGCCCTTAATCCTTTAATAATCACTAAAGCTTGTCTCTCTCTAGCATAATCTATTAGTAAGCCATTAAATGATTCTACTTCAACATTGGTAAATTCTTTTACAACCTCTTTTATTAACCTAACTCTTTCTTCCAAAGAAAACAATGCTTTTTTACTGTCATTGTCTAATACTGAAACAATAACTTTATCGCATATATTTGCTGCTCTTTCAATTATATCTATATGTCCATAAGTAATTGGATCAAAGCTTCCTGGACAAATACCAATCTTCATCAGTCTTCCTCCTTCAAACGGAATATCGTAATACTAGTGTTACCATATTCGTTTTTTTTCCACTGCACTAAATTGCCTACTACAGTCGGAATACTATACTTCTTGTCATGCTCTAAAATTAGTAGTCCATCTACAGACAGTATAACTAAGTCAGAAATTTTATGTAGTAGCAAAAGAATGTTCTCATTTACATATGGAGGATCGGCAAAAATCAAATCTGCCTTTATGTTCTTAAATCTCAACTTTTCTATTCCAATTATTATATCTGCTTTTAAAATGACTGCATTTTCTTTCAATTTCGTTTTTATTAGATTCTGTTCAATCATATCTATACTCTTACGATTATTATCAACAAAATAAGCTGTTTTAGCTCCTCTAGATAATGCCTCAATACCTAAATTTCCTGTCCCAGCAAATAAATCTACTACAACACTATCAGCAATATAGTTTTGAATCATGCTAAACAACGATTCCTTCACTCTATCTAAAGTTGGTCTAACATCATAATTCTTCGGTGTTATTAATTTACGTCCTTTTGCACTACCTGCTATAATACGCATTTTTTCTCCTTCTTAAGTTCTATCTAATACTTACTTTATACAATAGCATGTTTAATCAGTTTTATCAAACTTTTTTCATAACTGATGCTTTAGTCTCACTAACAGTTAAAGCATCTATTTATTTAGTTTTATGTACATAAAACTAAAACCACCTCTACACTAGAATATTACCTACTATGAGACAGCCCTTATATATAATTTCAATTAATGATTATTTGCATTTTTTCTTGGTATTAGTATGTTTGTTATTGTTCTTAAAACAAATGCCTTTACAAGTGCATATGCTATTACTATTACTATTAAGAACCCCGAGGTCTTTTAGTAATGTAAATACATAGATAATATTTTCACTGCTTTTTCTTCTTTGATAACGTCATAAACGATTCTATGCTGTATATTAATTCTTCTTGAATACATTCCATTTAAATCACCAATTAGTTTTTCATAAGGTGGAGGATTTTGAAAAGGATTTTCTATTATCATTTTTAATAGTTCTATTGCTTTTTTCTTTAATTGCGGCTCTGATTTCTCAAGTTTTTTAGCATCTCTTTCAGCTCTTTTAGTATAAATTAGTCTAAATCCCATCCTATATCCTCCGTGCATTCATCAATTGGGGTATTTCTTCCTTCAATAAGTGATTCTCTCATTCCAGGTGCTGATAATAAATATAGTGTTTCTTGTATAGAACTCCAGTCTTGTTTAGATAGTAGGACACCATTTCCTCTCTTGCCTAATATTTCTATCGGTTCGCTTGATAAAATGGTTTCATCAAGTAGTTTATATAAATTATTTCTAGCTTGTGTTACCGGAACTGTTTTCATTGCGGTCACCTCCTACATATATTATAACGTACGCAACTACGTCTGTCAATCTGCATTGTTTCCATATGATAATTTGTTTAATCATTTTTGTTTGCCACGGGTTTTCACTTGAGATATCTTCTGGCACAATGACCAATTACACGCAATCTACTTCCCTTTATTCGTCAATACATTTTTAAACTTTCTACAGATTGCAAAAAAAAACTTTGCAACCCCTAGCTGTTCTCCAATTATTGCTGCGACTTTCATACAGACGTGAATACATATTAACATGATAATAAATGCAACCGCAAATACAACTATTGAAACAAAAAGATTGTCTGTCGTAATCACTTTGTATCTCCCGTTGCCAAAACCTTATAAAACTCTATAAAGCTTGTTTAATTCCCTGTTCAACGTGTCCCATTTTGCAAAAGCTACTTTGGTTTGATATAACACTCCGAGGGCTTAACTTCGGATACAACGAATCCTACACCGTGGACATAACTGTTAGGGTAGTTATGCTGAATATCTGCTTAAATTGATTGAAGCATTATAATCTCTGTCAATTACTGCTTCACAATCTTCACAAATATAAGTTCTTTCAGATAGTGATAACTTTTCCTTTATATGGCCACACTCACTACAAGTTTTTGATGATGGATACCATTTATCAGCTTCTACAAATTCAATTCCGTAGAACTCACATTTATACCTAAGCTGTCTTTTAAATTCATACAAGCCTTGCTGTGCTATAGCCTTAGATAAATGTTTGTTTTTCATCATGCCTTTGATATTAAGTGTTTCCATAACTACTCTTGATGGCTTGGTTTTCACTATCTTAGTAGTTGCTTGGTGTAGATGGTTGTTCTTAGTATTAGATAATCTTCTGTGAAGTAATCTAATTTGCTTTTCAAGTTTTATAATGTTGCTAGTTTTGACGAACTTCCTCCCCTCTTTATTTTCTTCGTATTTTCTAGATACTTTACGTTGCAACCTACGTAATCTCTTTTCTAGCTTCTTAACTAATCTTGTTTTGTTAATATTATTAAAAGTCATACCATTACTACATACAGCTAAATCCTTTATTCCAACATCTATGCCTATACTTTCTTCAGTTAATTCTACTATTGGATTCTTAATTTCAACTCCAACAGATATGTACCAATACTTTCCGTCAAAACTCACTCTGGGATTACTATATTTAACATTGATTGGTAGTTGTTCTGATGTTTTTACCCAGCCAACTTTTTCAATATTGACTAGCTTATTTTCTTTAACTTTTAATTTCATATTGTCATTGTAGAATGATGGTTTGCTCTTTCTTCTACTCTTAAATCTTGGTTTTTCAGATTCACTCTTGAAGAATCTTTTATAGGCATTACACGCATCCTTTGCAGCCTGTTTTGCCACATTGTTAGATACTTCATAAAGCCATTTATATTCTTCTGTTTTTTTCATTAATGTAATTTCTTTTCTAATCTCATTATCTGATATGAATTTCCCACCTTTTTTATAATTTTCTTCTTGTCTTGCAAGTGTCCAATTATAAATAAATCTTGCTGTTCCAACTGAATTCCAAAGCTGTTGCTGTTGCTCTACAGTTGGCTTAATTCTAATCTTCTTTGCTAGTATCATTTTCCATTAACTCCTTAATCATTTTCTTAGCCTTATTTGCTCGTTTACCTTGAAGCCTACAACTAAATACAGTAACAATCTGAATTAAATCCTCAACTAACTCCTGTTCTTCTGTCTTTTCAGTATTATCTATAATTTCAATAGTTGTTCCATATTTATTGCATAGATTTTCTATAAGTTCAAATCCAAACCTTAACAATCTATCTTTATATAGAATTACTATCCTTTCAACTTCTGAATTAGTTATCATATCTACTAACTGATTTAATCCTTTGTTATTGTAGTTAATCCCACTCCCTATGTCCTTTATAATGTCAAATTGATATCCCTTAGCTATCATGTACGTTTTAACATTTTCAATTTGCCTTTCAAGGTCATCTTTTTGCTTGTGGGAACTAACTCTACAATATCCTATTACTTTCTTAGTCAGTTGCGTTTCTTGCTTTAAGCCTAGAAAACGATTAAGTTGCTCCTGTGAATAATATCTATATCCAGTTGACTCTACTCTAGCAGGTTTTAGCCTTCCTCTCCCAATTTCTTAATGTTTTAGTTGTTTTTCCAATAGCTTTAGCAAAATCCCCTATTGAATAATACTTCAATAGAATCACCTCCTAAAACTATTATACAATGCATTGTAAAAAAAAGTATACAGTTTTCTAATGTTTTCTAAAGATTTAACAACTGTTTATCTCCCCCTCATAAAATCAATAACTCACTAAAACAGCTAGCAACCGAGAAACTTACGCGAATTCGCATTTAACTTCTCGCATAATTCTGGATATTTATCTAATTTCAAATATTCATCTTCTCTAACCAAACCTTTAACTTGCTCTTCTGCTTTTTTCATAATCTTTCGGTGTTCAAATATGTTTGCTATTTTCAACTCAGGTAATCCATGCTGTCTTACTCCAAAAAATTCGCCTGTTCCTCTCATTTCTAAGTCTTTTTCAGCAATGAGAAATCCGTCGTTTGTTTCTGTCATTATACTCATTCTTTCTTTGGCTACAGCAGTTTTGTTTTGACAAACTAAAATACAGTAAGATTCGCTACTACCTCTTCCTACACGTCCTCTTAACTGATGTAGTTGCGCAAGCCCGAACCTTTCGGCATTTTCAATTAACATTACTGTTGCATTTGAAACATCTACCCCTACTTCTATAACAGTTGTTGAAACTAACAGATCTATTTTATGATTTTTAAACTCCCTCATTGTTTCTTCTTTTTCTTTTGATTTCATTTTCCCATGCAACAATCCTACTCTGTAGTCTTTAAATGTACAAAGAAGTTCATCAGCAAGTTCTACTACTGACACTGCGTCAATTTTTTCTGATTCTTCTACCAAAGGGCAGACTACATATGCTTGTCTTCCTAGTTCAATTTGTTTTTTTATAAAGTCATAGGATCTTTCTCTTTCATCAAATGCCGTTTGAGTCGTAATAATTGGTTTTCTTCCTGGAGGTAGTTCATCTATAATAGAAATATCTAGATCTCCATACAAAACTAAAGCTAAGGTTCTAGGGATTGGCGTTGCAGTCATTACAATAACATGAGGTGATTTACCCTTGGTTTCAAAATTTGCTCTTTGTCTTACCCCAAAGCGGTGCTGTTCATCTGTTATTACTAACGCCAATTTATAAAATTCAACACCCTCTTGAATTATAGCATGTGTCCCTACAACAATATCTACGCTCCCATTAGCAATTCCTTCAATATGTTTTTTTCTTATGCTTTTTTTCGTACTTCCTGTAAGTAATACTACATTTACTCCAAAAGGCTCTAAAAATTTACTTACTGTTTCATAATGTTGTTCTGCTAAAATTTCTGTGGGTGCCATCATAGATGCTTGGTGATTATTGAAATAGCAATTTAACATTGCAAAAACTGCAACGATAGTCTTGCCTGACCCAACATCTCCTTGCACAAGTCTATTCATTGGAGTAATATTTTCCATGTCTTCTATAATTTCATTTAGCACTACATCTTGAGCTTTTGTCAGTTTAAATGGCAAAGACTCCCTTAGTTTTTCCTGTCCATCATTACTAGGTATCACAGTACCTATCTTGTTCTTTGAAAAATTATATTTTAGTTTTATCAAAGATAATTGCAATAGAAAAAATTCTTCAAATACTAAGCGGTATTTTGCAACTCTATATTCTTTTGAGGATTTAGGAAAATGAATATTCTCTAGTGCAAAAGCTAAATTACATAATTTATTCTTTTCTCTAATCTCTTTAGGGATATACTCTTTAATGCTACCAAGAACGCTATTTATCAGATATTTTTGAATTTTAATAATTTGATTTTGTTTTAACCCAAAAGTAGATGGGTAGATTGGAATAATAGCATTAATAGCATTAATTCCATCATACACATCATCTACTAATTCAAGTGTTGGGTTTATCATCTCGTAACCTTTTCTGCTTTTTTTAACAACTCCGTTTACCATCACTTTGCTTTTAGCTAATAATTTCTCTTTCAGATATGGTCTATTAAAAAAAGTAATATCTAGTCTTCCTGTTGTATCTATAATTGATGCAGATAAAATCGTTTTTTTAGATCTTAGTCTTAAGAGCTTTGGCGCCCCTGACAGATTTCCAAATACAGTTATTTTTTCTCCATTAATTAGCTGGCTAATCTGCTTGCTCTTTCTTCTATCATCATATTCACGTGGAAAATGATAAAACATGTCACGAACTGTTGTAATTCCTATTTTCAAAAGCTTTTCTGCTGTTTTTGGACCTACTCCTTTAATGAATTGAATCCCCTGATTTAGACATTCCATTTTTTCACCAGCTTCAATTTGTTTTTATCTTCTAGCAAGCATATGCACTACTATTCTATTGAAAACAGATAATAATACAGCGGTTGCCCTCCATCATATAGCTCTATATCACAATTTGGAAATATTTTTTCTAATTCTTGAACAAATTTATTGGCATCATTTTCTGCTACATCTTGACCATAGTAGACAGTTATAATTTCATCTTCTTCTGATACTAATTCTAATAAAAGCTTCTTTGACACTTCTATTAAATCTTTACCTGCTACCTTAATCTCTCCATTTCCCATAGCAATTACGTCATCTTTTGCTATCACAATATCATTAAATGTAGTATCTCGTATAGCATAAGTTACTTGTGCTGTTTTTACATTTTTAAGAGCATCTAACATTGCTTCCTCGTTGATTCGGGCATCTGCATCAATATTAAAAGCAATTAGCGCAGAAATTCCTTGTGGAACTGATTTTGTAGGAATAACAATAATGTTCTTAGAAGAAATAACTTTAGCCTGATTTGCTGCCATTATAATATTGCTGTTATTAGGCAAAATTACTATCGTGTCCGTGTCCATAGTATCAATAGCTTTAATGAAATCCTCTGTGCTAGGATTCATTGTTTGTCCGCCTTCTATAATAACATCTACTGCAAAATCTTCAAAAATACGAGTTAGTCCTTCACCCATTGAAACAGTTATAATTCCATAATTTTTGTTTTGATTCATCTTCCTTTTCTTTAAGTTAGACTTAGTCTGCTCTCTTTGTTGTAGCATCATGTTGTCAATTTTTATATCTGATATATGACCTAGCTTAATTGCTTTTTCTAAAGCAATACCCGGATTATTTGTATGAATATGAACTTTAACAATATTCTCGTTGCCCACTACAAGCAGCGAATCTCCTAGCTCTTCAATTTGATCTCTAAATTTATCTGTATTTATATTGCTCGCGCTTATAAGAAACTCGGTACAGTAAGAGAATTCAAGATCTTCAATCATCTCATGAGTGTGCGTAACTGTAGCCAGCTCGATTTCTTCGTTTTCTTTAATGAATGTTTCTCCGGATAGAGCTCCCAAAAATCCAATATATATATATACTAGTCCTTTTCCTCCAGAGTCTACTACACCAGCTTCCTTTAGTACTTTTAACATATCTGGTGTTTTTTTAAGTGTAATTTCGGCTTGCTTAATTACTCTTTGCAAAAAAACAATTGTATCTTTTTCGCTCTTTGCTATTAAAAGTGATTGCTCTGCACTTTCTCTTGCTACAGTCAAAATTGTGCCTTCTACTGGTTTCATTACAGCTTTGTAAGCAGTTTCAGCACCTTTTGTAAATGCATATGCAAATTCCTCTGTATTAATTTTAGATTTTCCTTTTACACCTTTAGCAAATCCTCTAAAAATTTGAGATAATATTACTCCTGAATTACCTCTAGCACCCATTAAAGAACCGTTAGCAAGAGCCTTAGCAACTTCTTCTATAGAGTTTGAGTCACAAGCATTAATCTCTTTTACGGCAGCTTTCATAGTTAATGACATATTAGTTCCTGTGTCACCATCTGGAACTGGAAATACATTTAACGAGTTAATAAGCTCTTTATTTTTTTCTAAAGAATGAGCTCCTTGAAGAATCATTTCTTTAAAAAGCGAGCCATCTATAAATTCTACTATCACTTTGTTTCCCTCCTAAACTTCCTTTTGCACTCTAACTCCTTGAACGTTGATATTAACTTTTTCTACGCTCATTCCAGTTAGGTTTTCAATATTGTATTTTACTTTATCTATTATGTTATTTGCTACAACAGAAATTTTCGTTCCAAATTCAACAATTACATAGAGTTCTATAGTGATTTTCTCGTTATCTGTATATACTTTAACTCCTTTACTTGAGTGTTCTTTTTTTAACAGCTCAACAAGACCACCTGCAGCAGATTTAGCTGCCATTCCTACTAGTCCATAGCATTCCATTGCAGACAATCCTGCAATAGACGACAATACATGATCTTCAATTTGAATAGCTCCGTATTCGTTAATTAGTTTGCCCGGCATGTTTATTCCTCCTAGTACAATATATTTGTAACATAAAGTTACATCTTTTCTTTTATTATTGAGTTTCTTGTCCGAACGATTGATTATTAATAATATTCATAGTTCGGATTCCTATCTTCAAAACTTAATAATAACATCCGGTATAGACATCAGCCAATTCTTGTTTTATGCTGTAACTGAATAAGAGGATAATTGGATTCCTCCTAGGGCGAAGCCTTCAAAGGTTTCTATACCTGTAGTAAAGATTATTACTCCATTCGGTGAAGATTTATGAGTTGGCTGGTTGGGACCGGTTCTCGGTATACCTGCGTCACATGCTAGGTTGTGTACTCACTGTTCAAATGGATACTCTTATGTCTAAAAATCTGAGGCTGATTCGGGCGATGGGACCGGTTGACTTTGATACCGCA
>NVVX01000026.1 GCA_002733545.1 Alkaliphilus sp. | reverse complement strand
GCATGCGTGACTTCACCTCGGCCAGGATCGCCGCCATCACCAGGTACTCTGCGGCCAGCTCGAAGCGCAGCTCGCGCATCACGGTGATGTATTCCACGTACTGCCGGGTGATCTCGGCAACGGGAATGTCCAGGACATCCAGGTTCTGGCGGCGGATCAGGTACAGCAGCAGGTCCAGTGGGCCTTCGAAGGCATCCAGGATGACTTCCAGCGCGTCCGGCGGAATGTACAGGTCCTGCGGAATCTGCAGGACCGGTTGCCCATGCACCACGGCCAGCGGCATTTCCTGCTGCTGGGGGGCGGGCGGCCGGGTTGGCGGGTTCGCGTCGAGCGCGAGTTCGGAAGTCATCTAATGGACATCAGGATTGCAACGGACCAGTCGCGGCACCGGGTTCGCCGGGCCAACGCCACGGAGCCCCAGGGCACCAGACACGCCGGGATCGGCGCGATTCCACACATATCAAACAGCAGGACGCGCCGCAGGAAACGGCAGCGACGGAACTACGGGGAGGTCGTCTACGTGGCCCGGCCAGGTGGACCGGTTTGAAGCAGCGGGACGGTCGTCGGGGGCTGCGTTGGCCGCAAAAACCGACGGGCTGCTGCATCCAGCCACGTGCAATGGAGCCTAGGGTAAGCCTTTGTCGCGCCAGTGTCCACTTCTGCATTGATTTTATCAATAGCATTTGAGCGAACATATGGCAATATTGTATTTTTGTTGAAATTCAAAAGTAGCAACCATAAAAAAGCGAATATCATTATTGCTGCAATTGTTATTATTAACGGTATTTTGTGTTTAAGCTTCATAAAGTGCTCCACTCCCAAATGTTTTTTTACTCGCTCTATTCATTAACTTACTCAATTTTTATATTTGGAAAGTATTTGTTTGTATGTTTAATTTTTTTGATATTTCAACAGCTGTTTTTCTAGACTTTTCAGCATCTTTTTTCATTTCTAGTGCTCTACCAGTAATTTAAATTGCATATTCAGTTCCATATTTTGATTCTTCTAACAAAGTATTAGACAGCACTAATATTTGATTCCCAGTAGCGTTAATTTCTTCGATGCTAGCACTGGTTTCTTCCATACCTGAAGCAATTTCTTGAGTAGCAAAGCACATTTTTTCTGTTCTCTTGTCTGCCTCATCAGCTACTTCAGATAGTTTCTGACTTGAATCTCCTACTTCTGTGTGGTCAATTCTTTTTTGTTCCAGGAAAATTAGTTCTTCGTAATTATCACTACGCATAGTGATAGTATTCTCAATTTCTTGTAGTTTTGTTACATTGATTAGAAACATTCCTACCAATGCCATAATAATAATTAAAAAAGATAGACTCATTTTCGTTCTTATTTTCATTGTATTCATCCTTTCATATTGTTTTTTAATATAGGCACCCGAAAAAAACACACTCTGTTCGCTATCCTTTAGTCCTGATTAAATATCCAATGAGCTAAATACTTCTTGCCTGATTGATTATGAAGTTGTGAAATACGACAAGTCTCCTGTTATTAACACAAGGATCACACTAATTGCAAGTACAATCATAATTAACTTAGTTTATAAGCTCATTCCAAATGCCTCCTCAATTCGTAATTTAGCTTAATACATCTTAATTTTTTTAGGGAACAACTAATATATTTGCGACACAATTCGTGTCATCCGTGGTGCGACACTTTCTGTTGCTTTGCTCTATAAGTTTTTTTGTTGGATTCTCAATTTAAAAAGCATAAATGACATGATAAAGCTAACCGCTTTCGCAGTTAGTTTTAGCATGCCATTTATCTTCATGTTATTAAAAATTTTTTTTAGGGTTGGTTGGTTGGTTGGTTGGTTGGTTGGTTGGTTGGTTGGTTGGTTGGTTGGTTGCAAGAATCGTGCCAGTTTTGTCATTTGCTAGTCTCCCTTAAATAATTTTATAAATATATACTCCACTCAGTTCCTTTTCATAATAATTTCTACATCTTTCTACAATATCCTCTATTTTTATTAAAATTTTTTCGTACGTCATAGTGTTCCATAAAACATCTCCCTTGCCACCAAGATCCTTCTCCACTTCAAACTATCGCCTGTTATTCTTTTCACTTGCTCAAAACTATATAAATATTTTACATAATCAATTTCTACTCTAGTTAACTTTAATCTGGTCACTTTGTCCTCCCTATATAAAGAAAAGCAAGGTGCGGAAAAATCACCTTGCCTTGTTTAATGCTTTTCCAACTTAAATTCATAATTAATTATGAATAGGCTTGGACTCTCCTCCGCTCAAATTTTCGACTTTACAATGCACCATAGATGCACGTAGGCACGGACTCTCCTCTGCATTTGCTTTCGACTTCAGTTGTCTCTTTGCAAAACAACAGGCTCGAAATCTCCTCTTTATCTGCATGTGAAAATTTCTCACATGATTATCTTTTGTGTCTAGAAAGAAATAATACACTCTTTCTTAACTATAGATTACCATAAGAACAGATTTTAGTCGTGTTTTAATCCCTAAGCGATCAACAACTGCTTTACGACATTCCCATGATATTTTGTTTTCTTTGACAAGTTTCGAGATAACTTCAACTTCATCATATGCAATTTCTTCATCGTCCACACCACATCCGCCATATGTATTTGCAAATTCAATGATATGCTCTGCTTTGCTCCAATGTTTTCTTAACTGATTTTCAATCACAAGATTTTTACTCTCGTCTTGAACATGACCTTGACAATAATCGAGTAACACTTGCTCGGCCTCACCATTGAATCGAATCATTATCTCTATCATCTCAACTAAGTTCTTTWTATTCATTTTTCCAATCAGCTTATTCAGTGTTTGTTTATCCATCAATCATCCCACCCTCTATTTTCTGTGCACATATCATCTATCCATCCAGAATCAAGGGCGGAATCCCTGCCTTTATAAGGGACAGATCTAGATCTACCCGGTTTGTAATATTTACAAGATTTAGGTCCATAGCAAAAAGACTCAAAACGGTATTTTTTGATATCTCGATCAAAATCCCACTGAATCTCAACATTCGACATTGTCGCATAGTAACATGTGAAACATTTACCTTTCCACAAACTTTTACTGAGCATTCTTGCACCTCGATACTCATACACTTCCATTTCAGGCATACATCCGGTCCAAGGACAGATAGACTCTGGCATGCTATTGCTTCTTTCAATAATCTTAAGCGCTCCTGCGCGGTAATATTCAGCAAATTCCCGGTCTGGATATTTTTTCGTCCATGCTGTTCCCGAAATATGGTCACCAATTTGAAACTGCCCTTTCATCTGTTGCTTCTCTGATATGGCAACATCAAAGACCTTTAATCCTTCATCACACTCGCCTTCAAGAAAAGTATTGTAACCAATATGGTAATGTGTCCTGTTATCAGTCACATATCGCCAGACTCTCGTTCTTGGTTGAATTGATTTTATTTGTCCCTGCCACTTGATTTTAACCGATTCATTTCCATACAAATTTCTCATACTACATCAACCCCTTTATTTCTAGGCACTATTTAACGATTTCCTGTTCATTATTATCCTTATATTCATACCATCTTTGTTGAATCTCAGGATAATTATACAACAAATCCTTAATGCGTCGAATGTCTCCTTTTCCATGTCCCACCTGATCCAAATCCTGTTGAAATTTCTTATGATCAATGTTTCTGGCAAAGCGAATAAAGTAATAGAAAAAATCAAAGTACTCATGATGAATATACACATAATCATCATTATCTTCTAACTCATCAAACTCTTCTTAAAACTCATGATAAACCCAAGTATCATCACGGTAATTCTTAAATCCATGTTTTTCATAAAAACGACACAGATTCTCACTTTCTTTTCCAAAAACTTCTGAACTTTCAACTTTACATTCAAAAGCTAATGGTTGTAACACGATGGCTGTGGTAATATCCGCAAATCTATACTTGATATATTCCAACAATATAGAACCAAGTCCTTTGTTTCTATATTTCTCTGATATTATAATTCGGTCAATATAAAACAATTTGTCAAACATCAATTCATCGTTAAAACCACAATTTCCATCCATAAATACCGATAAGCAATTATATGTATCTTGATCAATCGAATCAATAGCGTCAAGGTAATTCAATGTTCTACCATTGACTTGATCATAAGTGGTTATTAATCGTCCATATGCACTTCCATATATTTCAGTAAATTCCTCATTGTCTTTATAAATATTGTTCTCTAGAGTCAACTCAACCAATATATGTTTTTCTGTATCATCATTGCCAACGAAAAAATTATGTATATTCTGACTGCTTGACATATTAACTCTTAGTCCATATGTATCTATCCCTGCTTCTTCTAATTTTTCAAAGTCCTTTTCAATATCATATCTCATTAAACTTCTTCTCCTTCATCCTTCAATGTCTGACACAATTTAGTTTATCAATAGACCTAAATTATACCGTTCATTTTCAAAATAAAATAAATTTAAAATCGGACAATCCGCCAAGTCGTTATATTTTTCTTCTTTTTTAAAAGTAGCGTAGGTCTGTTGAATAATTTCTTCTCTATGAGACGCGAACAAAACCCTCTTGAAGTTAGCCGAATCAAATGCTGCTAAAAAAGTTTTTCCGACCCCAGTCGCTACTACTACAAGAGATTTCGTAGCACCACTCTCACGCATTCTTCTTGTGAGGGAGTGGCAGATAATTTTTAGTTTGAACAATACACAATAATAAGCTGTTCAGAAATTTCTTTGATGCTAGTGTTTTCTATCCCTAACTGTTTTAGGAGCATATCTTCATCATTAATTGCGTTCACAAAGTTTTGTATATCTTCACTTATTTGATTGGGTACATTTTTTATTGGAATTGCATTTAATAACTGCGACATACGATATACATCATTTTTGTGTTTTTTGATATCTGTGCTCCTAACTTCGGCACCTTCTCTTTTTCTCTCTGTAAGATCAAGCCACGCTCTTGCCTTTAATGGAATAATGCATCTCTCGTCTGCAATTACTAAATCATCTATTTCCACTTTCAAACTCAGAATAAAGTTGTAATAATCCTGTTCAAGCAAAATTGCGGATAAACTAACAATTTCATCTTCGATAATCATTGGAACAATAGTTCCAGCATTCCGTTCCCCTAAAGCATCTGCTTTTTTAGAGAGAATCTCTAGCATTGTTGGAAAATTCCTGTTCTGTGGGTTAGTGAATCTATAAAAACATTTCTCGCCAGTTGCCCTCTTTCGGATTTGGTAGTTGCCCTCACTAACAAATTTCCAAAATTGATTTATAAACCTTTTATCAAGTGCCTCAATACAAAGTACAATGTCTAAATCTTTTGTCGCGCGATAGTCCAGACCAGCCTCTTCCATCAAATAAGACTGTCTGGAACACCAGCAAGGCAACAAAAAGAAATATAGAAGTTGTTAAAAGTAAAAGATCCCCTTAAACGAATTCACGAAGTACAATCTTTTAGCTTGTAGTGCCTAAAAAAAAAGAAGAATGCAGCAATTCCAATGGAAACATGAATATTACAGGGAACTTAGGCTAAGTTTGATCATTCCAATAATAAAGTTGCATTATCTCTGCTTTTTTGTAATTTGCCAAAAATGTCTTTAAACTCTCTTATTTAAAGGCTTTCATACGTTTCTGTAGTTTTCTTATTAATTATAATTGTTTCTACTTTATTCTGTTTTTCATACAACTCTACCAAGTCACCCATTTTTTTTGTTTTCCTTACCCCTTTTTCCCTTGATTCTGCATTTTCTACTATGTCCCTTCAAAATAAACTTCAATCAAAAACATAATAAACCCAAGCCAAAAAACACCCCTAAACCCCTTGCAACATCCCCCTAGCTAAAAACCCAAAACATAATAAAGTTGCATCACTTTTTTCAAAAAAAGCCCTCTCAATTCTTTATCTATTCTCTTTAAAATCTTTTTTTCTCGTCTTTTTTTCTCCAAATTCTTTATCCTTATTTCATTCTTCTGTTTTTTATCCAACGCGGATCAAAGCAAAAGGCAGATTAAGAACAAAACAAGCACTTCTTTAATCTTTTTCGAATCACTATTCCAATCTTTTTTTCTTTTTTCACTACTCCTTCAATCCCTTTATTCTTAGCACTTACAGCGATTTTCTTCACTCTCTCTTTCAATCTTTTTCATTTTAAAAACATCATTTTCCCAATGATTTTCCTCTTCTCTCTTCTCTCTTACCCCTTATTCCTTGCTCCTGCACCCCTGCCCTGCTTCTTGTTTTTATATCTTATATCGTCCTTCGGGGGAAGAACTATGGTGCCTTGGTAAATGAAAAATATTATGTGGCTTCTTCTTGATTGTTGCGTCTTGTGATTCAACTTTATTATTTTTGATTGATGTTTTTTATTTTTGATTATACTTTATATTACAAATACATTTTTCATACCCAAACTACATTTCTCTTCTTCCTTCTAGGGCTCTTGCAAGAGTCGCTTCATCGATATATTCAAGATCTCCTCCTACTGGTATCCCTCTAGCTATTCGTGTTGTCTTTACTCCCATTGGTTTTAGTATTTTTGAAATATACATTGCAGTGGCTTCTCCTTCAATATTAGGGTTAGTAGCCAAAATAACTTCTTTAAAACTATTTTCATTCATTCTATATAAAAGCTCTCTTATTTTTATATCTTCTGGACCTATTCCTTCTAATGGAGATATTGCTCCATGCAAAATATGATACACCCCTTTGAATTCACGTGTTTTTTCCATGGCTATAACGTCTCTTGGGCTTTCTACTACACATAGAATTGAGGCATTTCTAGTTTTATTGCTACATATAAAACACCTGTCTTTATCTGTAAGGTTAAAACATATTTCACAGTACTTGATGTTTTTCTTTGCTTTCACTATTGTAGTAGCTAACTCCCTAGCTTCCGCCTCAGAAGAATTAATTACGTGAAAAGCTAATCTTTGTGCAGTTTTTCTTCCTATTCCTGGGAGCTTCGAAAATTCATCTATTAGTTTTTCAATAGGTGCTGCATAGTAATTCATACACTCACACTTTCTTTTTTCATTTAGTTTTTAACTTATGTCCTTTTCTTCTAAAACAATCCAGGTATATTCATTTTCCCTGTCACTTTTTCCATTTCCTTATTCATCATTTCTTCTGACGTCCTAATTGCTTCGTTAACTGCAGCCATGATAAGATCTTGTAGCATTTCTGCATCCTCCGGGTCTATAACTTCTGGTTTTATCTCAACGGCGATAATTTCTTTATTCCCATTGATTTTGATGACTACAGCTCCACCACCTGCGCTAGTTTCAATTTCCTGTTCTTCCGCCTTGCCTTTTACCTCTTCCATTTTTTTTTGCATTTGTTGCATCTGTTTCATCATATTGTTCATGTTTGGCATTCCGCCCATTCCTTTAAATCCTTTTTTAGCCATTTTTTGTTTCCTCCTATTTGTAATTTCCCTATTGACCTATTTTCAAGCAGTTCTACCTGCAATCAAACCTTAAATTTCATTGCTCGTGCTTTAGAATTAGTGATTCCATCCTAATATCCTTACTCTAAGACTTCAAATATCTCAGTAGGCAATATTTCGCCTAACTGTTTTTCAACGTCTTTAGACGAACTCATCTCTCTTTTGCTTGCTTCATCTTCCATAATGAAAGACAAGCCTATTTGTTGTCCTGTAATTTTATATAGCACATTTAAAAGGTATTCTTTATTTTCTTCTTTATTTAGTGTAGCACAATGAAATCCAAAACCTTCTTTAAACTCTATTACAACTCTATTATCGTTTCTTTTTTGAAATTTTCCTTCTCTCAAAAAAGCTTTCAAATGAGCTTTCTTATCTCTAATTATTGTGTCTAGCACTCCACCCCACACTTTATCTATTTCTATCCTCTTAATACTCTCAGCATTAATCTTTGTTCTTTCGTTTTCGTGTGTATTACTATTTTCTTTTTGCTTCACATCCTTGTTTCTTTTTTCTGTATTTATTTCTTCTGATTCACCTTGTTTTTTTTCACTTTCTACTTTTGCTGGTGCTACTTCTTTAACTTCACTCTTTCTTGTTCTCTGATCTTTAGGTGTTCGTCTTTTTAGTTCCTCCAGCCTTTTTACTCTCTCTTCTAGCTCCTCGACAGTATTTCTAGACTGCTCCTTACATAATGTTACTATAGCTATTTCCAAAATTATTTGTGCTTGCGTTGAGTACTTTGCCTTGCTCTCGTATTCAGCTAAAATATTCATTATCTTCACAATTCTATCTACATCTATTTCATTAGTTATGTTGTAAAATATTTGATTGTTTTCTGCACTTTCACTATATTCAATCTCCTGAGGCACTTTCAGCTTTGCCATTAAAAGCCCTCTAAAAAAATCAATTAACTGTTTAATTAACTGGTTCGCATCATTTCCTTCTGACAGTGTTTTATGTAAACTGCTTAGGGCTAGAACAACTTCCTTCTCAATTATTGCTTCCACTAATTCTTTTAGTAATAATTCATTTGTGATGCCCAAAGTCTCTATAACTTTTTCATATGTAAGTTGCTTATCAGCAAAAGCTATGCACTGCTCTAAAATGCTTAGTGCATCTCTTAATGATCCTTTTGAATTTGAAGCAATAGTTAGCAATGCTTTTTTTTCACACTCAATCTTTAACGATTGACATACTTCATTCAGCCTTTTAGAAATATTTTCACTCTTTACAGGTCTAAAGTTAAATCTCTGGCATCTTGAAATAATTGTAACTGGTAATTTATGTGGTTCAGTCGTCGCCAAAATAAAAATCACATGCTCAGGCGGTTCTTCCAATGTTTTTAGAAGAGCATTAAAAGCTCCTATGCTTAACATATGAACCTCATCGATAATATATACTTTGTACTTCCCTCTAGCGGGTGTGTATCCAACGTTCTCTCTAATCGTTCTTATATGGTCTACTCCGTTATTAGAAGCAGCGTCAATTTCAATAACGTCCGTAATGCTTTCGTTCATTATTCCAATACATAATTCGCAAGAATTACAGGGGTTCACATTTTTTTTGTCCATATTCACGCAATTTAACGTTCTTGCAAATAGTTTTGCTATTGTTGTTTTTCCTGTGCCTCTTGTCCCTGAAAATAAATATGCATGCGAAATGTTTTTATTTGTAATTTGATTTATTAACGTTGTTATTATATGCTTTTGTCCAACTACTTCCTCAAACTTTTGCGGTCTCCACTCCCTATAAAGCGCTTTATACGACATTTTGTAGCCACCTTCTTAGAATGTAATAGAGTAATTATACCACAGCTAGCCCTCATCGCAAGTTTTAATTGCTCATGGTTCTACTCTATACAGTTAATTTTTTTCTAATCTCAATTCCTATGAGTGGATGCCAGCTCTTCAATGCAAGTATATTCCCTCTTCATAAATAATCGCATCTTCCCTTGCAATAAAATGTATTCTGTTAAAAGTAGTTTTTTATGCTAAACAAATTCAATAATATATCTTCTATCAGTATTGGAACCACTCTCGACTTTTCAAGGGCTAAAGAAACTGCGCCTTCTGGAGAATATATAGCAACAAGAAATAAAATCATTACAATAACTGTCACAAATACAATTCCTCTAAAAGCACCTAATACTCCACCAGCAATTCTATTTATTCCTCCTAAAATTGGCAACTCAAATATTTTGTTGATCAAGCTTGCAATAATCATAATTACTATTCTAATAGTAAAAAACAAAACCAACATACATAACATATTTAACAAGAAGGTTACTATATTCTCTATAATTTCAAGTTTTACAGTCTCAATTGACTGTTTCGCATACTCTTGCAACTCTGTGTTTCTCATTATATGGGTCTCTACAATCTCCCACATTTGCGAGCCATAGTTTGCTTCTACTGCCGTTTCTTTTCCTTGTATATCAATCTCATTACTATATTCTTTGCTTATAAGAGCTTCTATTCTCTCGTTTAGTTTCGTATTTACTCTCACCCACTCGGCTAACACTTGATAATATCTCCTAGTGATAATATATGCCACAACATAGCTTCCTAAACTAAATAGGGTTTTTATAAATCCTTTTAAATATCCACTAATTGTACTCAAAAGAAATACTACTCCTAGTAATACGTCAACCCAAAACATAGGCACCCTCCGCTCCAGTTCTAACCTTACATCAGTCACTTTATTTATAATCACTTATCAAATACCTAATAGAATTTTATTTTAAAAATGTGATTAGATGTTTTGATATAAGGACTTAAGAATTCATTCTCTCATGCTTAAATTCTAGATATCATCTCGTAATCCTCTTATTCGTTGCTATTTTTTTAATTGTTTCCCTTAACTAATCTCTTACTTAATTGAAATCTTCGAATCACTCCTATTGAATAAAAAGAAAAAGTTTGGAAAAACTTAGAAGGTGGTAGTTTCTATAATAATCTATTAGCACTCTACACAAAATTAGGAGGTTTTTTTATGTCTTTGACTAAACATATTACAAAAAATTCTACAAATATATTTCGTCCTTTTGCTCATGTTAATTTTGGTATCCTATTAAACAAAGAACTACAAGAGAATTACCAAGCACCTTTTACTGAATTAGTATTTTTATGTATTGGAACCGACAGATCTACAGGAGATTCTTTAGGCCCTCTTATCGGATACAAATTAAAAAACATGATTTTACCTAAGAAAAAAATTCATATAGTAGGAACTCTTGAAGATCCTGTTCATGCAAAAAATTTAGAGAACAAGATTGAAACTGTTTACACCTCATATAACAACCCCTTTATAGTCGCTATTGATGCTTGTCTTGGCAGTAGCTCTAGAATCGGTTTTATCAAAGTTGCAACAGGTCCACTAAAACCTGGGGCAGGTGTACATAAAAAACTACCCCATGTAGGTGATTTACATATTACCGGAATTGTAAATACATGTGGCTACATGGAATATCTAGTTTTGCAAAACACAAGGTTGTCTCTAGTAATGAAAATGGCTGATACTATATCTAAAGCCATTAAGTTTTCTTTATGGAAGGCGGACAAGCTATTTTAGTATATTTCCATACCTTCTTTTCTCTATTATATATACTATGTCATCAATAGTTTTTTGCTTTGCATTAATTAACACAGCCCCTTGGTCATTCATTTCTCCGATTGCGAGGGCGCTTTTCATGCTTTCATACTCCCCTGCATACACAATTGCGTCAATTCTTTTTCCTTCTCTTGAATCCACAAGCTGATATCCTCTTTCTACCAACTCTTCTTTTACTTTTACTAGTGAGTCCTGTACAACAACATTCTTCAAACTGAACACCTCCTAAATATTATTCTCTCTCATCTCTTTTTTTTTATTCTTATTTCTCCTTTTGTAGTTGCTGTGCATTAATATCTATGCAATATGCTCAGTTTTTAGTTGTGCTCCAACTACTAAACGCAAAATAACTGCCTTCTTTTAAGCTAGAAGGCAGTTATCTCTGTTTTATACATTCTTTTATCGCGCGTTTATCCTATGGCAAAGCTCCATATTTGATAATCCGTAACTACAAAATGTTTTTTTATGTTTTTTCACTGTTTAACGAATATGATTTCGCTCTATCTAGTGCCTGCATCTCTTCAATTGAGAGATTGTAATTGGACTCTCCTTTAGAAATTGGTTTTGCATACGACATTGTTTCAGCTCTCCCATGTATTCCTGTTAACACGATTCCGTCATTGCTTTCGTTTAATAAAGCTATAGAATAACTCAAGTCGCTTCCAGTATTTTCAAATGCATTATATCTTATAATTCCTATTTTCTGTATGCAAAAACTAATACGATTGTTCAAAATATCTATTGTAGTTAAAACCTCCGTTAGTTTTTTTTCTACATCATCTACCCTCTCAATATGATCCATAAGCACACTTTCTATGTTTTTTCCAGTCGTACCTTTAATCAATTTTTTATACTTAGTTCTTAAACTTGAAGTTGTTGTGTTAAGTGTTATCATTAAAACTACAAGTATCAAATTCAAACTCAGACTTATCATCATAAGAATACTTATATTACTACCTACAAAGTCAAGTATGCTTTGCATATCTGCAACTCCCCTTCTCTTCTGTTGTTTTGGTTGTTTTGTAGTTGAAATTATATTACTTTTTCTCTTTATAGTTGACTTGTTATCTCTTTGATTGCACGAATAACCCTTTCCACTTCCTCGTGCGTGTTAAAAATTCCAAAACTAAACCTTACCGTACCTTGTTCAAATGTCCCAATCGTCTTATGTGCTAGTGGAGCACAGTGCAGGCCTGCTCTTGTAGCAATATTATAAACTTTATCTAATATATAGCTTATTTCTGCAGAGTCTTCATCTCCAATATTTATAGATACTACCGCAGCATGTTTCCCTCTTTTTCTTAACCCATAAATTTTTACCTCTTCAATTTTTTCTAATTCCAATATAAAGTGCTCTGCTAAGCTTTCTTCATGGTCTCTAATATTCTCAATTCCTTTATTAAGAATATATTCTACTCCTTTTGAAAGACCCGCGATTCCCAATGTGTTCGGTGTTCCGCTTTCATACTTGTCTGGCATAAACGTAGGTTGGAGCAAATCTTCGGATCTACTACCCGTCCCACCTTCTTTAAGTTGAGTTACTTCAACACCCTCGGCGATGTATAACACGCCCGTTCCTTGAGGTCCAAGTAATCCTTTATGTCCTGGTATCGCTAATAACTCTATATTGTTTTCATTCACTTTTACGTCGTAACTTCCCGCTGTTTGAGCTGCATCAACAAGAAAACAAACTCCTGTTTTTTTAGCAATTACACCAATTTCGTTAATGGGCATAATTGTTCCAGTAATATTAGATGCATGGGTAACCGCTATTAGTTTTGTATTTTTTCTTACTGCCTTTTCGATTTTTTTTGGATCTAATTCTCCGCGTTCGCTACATTGCACTATAGTACTGCTTACTCCTATATTTTCTAACGCTTTAATAGGTCTTAGCACTGAATTATGTTCCATGCTAGTCGTTACAACATGGTCTCCTTTTTTAAGCAGCCCTTTAATTGCAGTATTTAACGCTT
The DNA here is from genome assembly GCA_002733545.1 of Alkaliphilus sp. GTDB lineage: Bacteria > Bacillota > Clostridia > Peptostreptococcales > NVVX01. The sequence goes on along the minus strand of NVVX01000026.1, from coordinate 24,577 downwards.
CTGTTGCATTCATCGTAAAAGCAATCCTCAGTGGATCTTCAATTTCTATTAATTTTGAAATATTCTCTCTTGCCTCAAATATTACACGCCCTGCTTCGATTGCTCCTTTGTGTCCAGAACGCCCAGGGTTTGAACCTTGTGTTCTCATAGTCTTCTCTATTGCTAAATAAACTTCTTCTGGTTTAGGAAAAGAAGTTGCAGCATTGTCTAAATATATAATGTCATCCACCTCATTTCATTGTTGTATTCGTTTTTTTTAATGTTTCACGTGAAACATTTGTGCTTTTTTATACATTTTCTTTAACGCTATCTATCAACTCCAAAATTCTCTCCAATTCTTCATCTCCATAATACTCAATTTCTATTTTTCCTTTTTTCTTTCCTTTAAGAATATTAACTTTTGTACCAAATAGTTTCTTCAATCTATCTTCAACGTCTAGGACAAAAGTATCCTTTTTAACTTTCACTTTTACTTCTTGCTTTTGCTTAGATATCATTATAGCTACCAATTCTTCTGTCCGTCTTACATTCATTTTTTTCTTTACTATTGTCATAGCCAGTTTATACTGTTTTTGGCTGTCCTCTATTCTTAGCAACGCTCTTCCATGTCCACTAGAAATGCTTCCACTTCTTACTAAGTCGAGCACTCTTTTTTCTAGTTGAAGCAACCTTATTGTATTCGTCAAATACGGTCTGCTTTTTCCAAGTGCACTCGCCAATTGTTCTTGCGTCGTTTTATATTTTCTTATTATATATTCATACGCTATTGCTTCCTCAATTACATTTAAGTCTTCTCTTTGTAAGTTTTCTACAAGTGCTACCTCTATTTCTTGTAATTTGTTATATTCTCTAATAATACATGGAATTTCACTTATTTCTGCATCTTTCGCTGCCCTCCATCTTCTTTCACCAGCAATTATCATATATTTTTCATTGTTTTTGGCAACAATTATAGGTTGAATAACCCCATGTTTTTTTATAGACTGACTTAGCTCTTCCATTCCTTCTTTTCTAAATTTTTTTCTAGGCTGATTCTTATTAGCAAATATCTTCTTAATACTTATATGTTTAATGCTGTCTTCTTGCCACTCTACTCTACTTTCCTTATCTAAAGACATCTCTGGTATTAAAGCTCCTAAACCTTTACCAAGTCCTCGCTTCTTTAGTTTTGTCAATTAGAACTCTCCTTCCTCTATATCAAGAAACTCTTCTGCTAACTCTAAATAAGCTATGCTACCTTTGGATTTAGCATCATAATATACAACTGGCTTTCCAAAACTAGGTGCTTCTGCAAGTCTTACATTTCTAGGAATAATAGTACTATACACTTTTCCTTTAAAATAACTTTTAACTTCGTCAACTACCTGAATTGACAAATTTGTTCTCCCATCAAACATACTAAGTACAACCCCTTGTATGCTAAGCTTTGGGTTTAGCCCTTTCTTTACTAGCTGAATAGTCCTAACAAGCTGGCTTACTCCTTCAAGTGCATAATACTCGCACTGAATAGGAACTAACACGCTGTCTGCAGCTACAAGCGCATTTATAGACAATAGTCCTAATGATGGCGGGCAATCAATAAAGATATAGTCAAATTTCTTTTCTATTGGCGACAATGCTTCTTTTAACATATTTTCTCTTTGATTAAGAAAGGCTAACTCTATCTCTGCACCTGCAAGTTGCACCCCTGAAGGTAGAATATACAAATTCTCATATCCAGCACTAATTATTGAATCATCAACCTTAGCCTCACCAATAAGCACTTCGTAAATAGTATTTTTGAGTTCTCGTTTGTCTATTCCATATCCGCTAGTAGTATTTCCTTGAGGATCAATATCTATAACGCAGACTCTCTTCCCCTTCTCTGCAATACATGCACAAAGGTTTACAACTGTAGTAGTTTTTCCGACTCCACCCTTTTGGTTAAAAACAGCAATAATTCTAGCCATATAATCGCTCCTCACTTACAATATACTCTTAATTGTTCATCAAACCTATCTCTCATATCGTTTGCTCTTTGATAATAGTTCTAAATTTTGCTTCAACTATACTTTTTCTCTAAAACCTCACCTATTAGTTCTCACTATCATTTTTCGCTAAATTTTCTCTTATTCCTTTATTTTTTGCAATAAAAAACGTCACAAAACTAAAATTTTAGCTTTATGACGCTTTATATCTAAATTTTAGGAATTCTCATTATCACTTCAATATGATCTCCCTTATCCACTTGCTCGAATTCTGCTTTGTTTTGCATTTCCTTAATAGCTTTAAAAGCTTGCTTAATAGTGTTCATATAAATACGATAACTCATTATGGCTTTAATATTTTGCTTGCTTTTTCTTGTTTTGTCCTCAGTTATATCTTCTAAAATCCCCATTACAATTTCTTCTGTTTTTTTAACAGTGTAATCATTCTTTATTACTTTTTCTAAAATTATTTTCCTCAATTCATCATCATGAATTTTCAACAATGACCTTGCGTGTCTCTCCGTTAGATTTTCTTCTATCAATCGCTCTTTAATTTCTGAGCTTAATCTCAGTATTCTAATCTTGTTAGCAATCGTAGACTGGTTCTTTCCAACCTTTTTTGCTATTTCTGCTTGTGTCAGTCCATGGTCCTTTATTAAATYGTAATACCCTTCCGCTTCTTCAATATAGTTTAACTCTTCTCTTTGTAAATTTTCTATCATTGCAATTATTGCAGAATCTCTATCATTAAAATCATTATAAATAATTACTGGTACAACTTCCATTTTCGCTAACTTAGCAGCCTTCAATCTGCGTTCTCCTGCAATTAGCTCATATTTTTCATCACCCATATTTCTTACTGCAAGAGGTTGTATTATTCCATAAGCCAAAATAGACTTTGCTAATTCCTCTAAATTTGCTCTAGAAAAGACTTTTCTTGGCTGGTAGGGGTTGGGTAGTATCAATTCTGTCCGTACCTGTGCTATTTTATTACCACCGTTTTCCATAAAATCCCTCTCTCTGTGAAATGTTTCTTTACCTTTTAACTTCTACTAAAAAAAGTTTATTCCTGCTTATAATTATACTAATCTTGATTTTTCGTTCTACATATTTCTACATATATTCCGCTCACATAGGTTTTTTTGTCGGTTTCCCAACTTTCCTTGGATATTTTGTCGGTGAGCTGTTAACTTTTTCTATAACAAGAATTTTATGATCTAGGTCTTCAAATGGTAGACTGATTTTTTCTATGTACTTAACCTCTCCACCAAGAGTATCAATAGCAATTTTTGCAGTTTTTATCTCTTCTTCTAAGCGAGGTCCTTTTTGGCAAACAAAATGTCCTTCCACCTTGAGAAAAGGCAAGCAATATTCTACCAATACATTCATTGGGGCAACAGCCCTAGCCAACACCAAATCATAACACTCTCTATAATCTCTGTTTTGTCCCAATTCTTCTGCTCTTCCATGAATTGCTTCTATCTTCTCTAGACCTAAACTTCTGCAAACTTCCTCTAAAAAGCCTATTTTTTTGCTTGATGAATCTAAAAGCGTTAGTTCTGTCTCTGGTAGCAGGATCTTTAATGGGATACTTGGAAAACCTGCTCCCGTTCCAATATCTATTATTTTTTGTTCATTCTTCACTTCGTCAATAGTAAGACAAGAAATAGAATCTAATAAATGCTTTATTATAAAGTCTCTTTCATTCTTAATAGATGTCAAGTTCATTTTTTTATTCCAATCTAAAACAATCTTTTTAAACTCCATCATCTTTTCAATTTGTTTATCTGTAATTAAAATCCCCATCTGCCTACATCCATCATACAAAATTTCTTCTGCTTTCATATCAATCCTCTTTCCTTCTTCTTCTCTGTTCTAAAAAAACCAACAAAACGGAAATATCAGCAGGTGAGACTCCTGAAATTCTCGACGCTTGTCCTATAGATAGCGGCCTAATCTCCTCTAACTTCTGTCTAGCCTCTAGCCTAAGTCCTGATATTTTAGAATAATATATCTCGTCTGGTATCTTCTTTTTTTCCAATTTCTTAAATTGTTTTATTTGTCTTAACTGCTTTTCTATATATCCTTCATATTTTATTACAATTTCGCATTGTTTTACAATATCTCTTAATATCTCTTTTGGTCTAGAAAAGTCAATTTCTTCTATGTTTTTGTAATTAATTTCCGGCCTCTTCAATAATTCATATAAAGTTATTCCCCCGCCTATCTTTGAACTGTTTGCTCTTTCAAGTGCGTCATTTGCCTTTGCCGGTGAAACTGAAGTTTTCTTTAATCTTTCTATTTCTTCCTTAATTCTCTTTTCCTTTGTCTTTACCCGTTGAAACCTTTCAGGTGAAACGAGACCTATTTTTTCCCCTTTTTCTGTTAACCTTAAGTCAGCGTTGTCTTGTCTCAGTACTAGTCGATATTCAGCTCTTGATGTCATCATTCTATATGGCTCGTTTGTACCTTTTGTAACTAAGTCGTCTATTAAAACACCGATGTATGCTTCTGATCTATCTAGTATTAAAGGCTCTTCTCCTCTAATTTTCAAGCCTGCATTTATTCCTGCTATCAATCCTTGAGCTGCTGCTTCCTCATAACCAGAAGATCCATTAAATTGACCTGCACTAAACAATCCTTCTACTTTTTTAACTTCCAAAGAGAGCTTTAACTGTAGTGGGTCTATACAGTCGTACTCAATTGCATATGCTGGTCTCATGATTTTCACTTTTTCTAACCCAGTCACCGTTCTCATCATACTAATTTGAATTTCTTCAGGTAAACTTGAAGACATTCCTTGTAAATACATTTCTTTTGTATTTACTCCTTCCGGTTCAATAAATAATTGATGTGTTTCTTTATCTGCAAATCTCACAATCTTGTCTTCGATAGATGGGCAATACCTTGGTCCAACACTATCCATGTCTCCTCTATATAATGCTGATCTACCTATGTTTTCTTCAATAATTTTTTTTGTTTCTAAAGTTGTTCTTGTTAACCAACAAGGCATTTGGTCAATACATATGTTCTCATTTAAAAAAGAGAAAGGAACTATTTCTTCATCTCCTTGTTGTTCTTCCATTTTTGTAAAATCAACAGAGTCTCTATCTATACGTGCTGGCGTCCCTGTTTTAAATCTTCTTAAGTTACATCCTAATTTCTTTAAATTATCCGATAAAAACTGGGATGGAAACATACCATTAGGGCCAGAGTCGAAATTTACTTCTCCTATAAATATTTTACTTTTCAAGTACACTCCTGTTGCAAGTATAACTGCTTTTGCCTCATAAGTTGCACCTGTTCTAGTAACTACACCCGCTACAACGTTGTTTTCAACAACTATTTCAACAACTTCCCCTTGAAACAAATCTAAATTCTTTTGTTTCTCTATCGTTTTTTTCATTTCTATATGATATTTAGTTTTATCTGCTTGTGCTCTTAAAGAATGTACAGCAGGTCCTTTTGCAGTATTTAACATTTTGCTTTGTATCAAAGTTTTATCTATATTTAAGCCCATTTCGCCGCCAAGAGCATCTATTTCTCTTACCAAATGTCCTTTACCTGTTCCTCCTATTGAAGGGTTACAAGCCATCATCGCAATAGAATCTAGAGAGATCGATAAAATCAATGTTTTAAAACCCATTCTTGCACTTGCAAGTCCAGCCTCACACCCTGCATGCCCTGCTCCTACAACTACTATATCATATTTATCTGCTAAAAATTTCATTGAAAACACCTCTTTACTTCATTTTATATCAAACTTCATCTTGATAGTGAATAAATATTATGACTAGAGAATCAAAATCCATTTTATTTTTATTTTCCTACGCAAAAATTGCTGAAAATATGATCTATTACATCTTCTCTTATAGTTTCTCCTGTGATTTCCCCCAAACATTCCCACACAATTCTAATATCTACCTCTATAAAATCAAGCGCCATTTCCTTATTTATTGATTCTAAAGCCTCGCCAATACTTGTTAAAGCACGTTCTAAAGCATTTTTATGTCTTACATTTGTTAATACTAGGTCATCTTTGTTTTTAACTTCACCTTTATATATCATATCGACTATATATTCTTCTATTTTCTCTACTCCATTATCTTCTTTTAGTGATGTCTTAATTATTCTTTTTTCTCCAAGTAATTCTTTTACCATCGAATAGTCTATTTTGGGCTCCAAATCTGTTTTGTTGATTATTACTAACGACTTCCTGTTTTTTATTAATTCTATAATCTGTATATCGTCACTTGACATTTTCTTTGATGAATCAATCATAAATATTACTAAATCTGCTTTATTAAACAACTCTTTTGTTCTTTCTATTCCTATTTTTTCTACTATGTTTTCTGTCTCTCTTATTCCTGCTGTATCTACTATTTTTAATAAAAAACCTCTTACAATTAATTGCTCTTCAATTGCATCCCTTGTTGTACCTGGTACCTCCGTCACAATAGCTCTGTTTTCTTTTAGTAGCGCATTCATCAGAGAAGACTTCCCTACATTTGGTCTTCCTACTATTACTGTTTTTATTCCCTCTTTTATAATTTTACCGGTTTCGGCTGTTTTTATTAAGTGCTTTAATTTAGTTTCTATGCTTTCGCATTTGTTTTTCAAGTAATTTAACGCAATTTTATCAATATCCTCTTCTGCAAAGTCAATAGACACTTCAATATGCGCTAATATATCAACTACTTCACCTTTCATACTCTTAATCTCTTTAGATAAAGTTCCTTCTAATTGACTCATTGCAATATCAAAGCCTTTTTCTGTTTTTGCACTCACTAAATCCATTACAGCTTCTGCCTGCGATAAATCTATTCTACCATTCAAAAATGCACGCTTTGTAAACTCTCCTGGTTCAGCCGCTCTCGCTCCATGTCTTAGTATTAGTTCTAATATTCTTCTTATTGGGACAATCCCTCCATGGCAGTTAATTTCAACTACATCTTCTTTCGTATACGTAAATGGTGCTTTCATATACACAACTAAGACCTCATCCACAATTTTATTGCTCTCTGGATTAATAATATTACCATAGTACATTTTTCTAGGATCTGCATTATTAAAGTTCTTTTCTCTTTCACTTCTAAATATTTTAGTTGCTATTTCTAAAGCCTTTTCTCCACTAATTCTAATAATACCTATACCTGCCTCCCCCTGTGCTGTTGCTATAGCAGCGATGGTTCCTTCTTCATACACTCTTGTTTCCTCCCTATATAAAAATAAAAGAATCTCCTGTTTAGCTCCACAGGAACAATGCCTGTAGCTTTTTAAAGGATGATTCTCTTGAAACTTTGTCAGCTCTCCTAAGTCGTTATATCAAAATTAATAACTATCTTTCAAGTGTGAATTTTGATGAAACTTTGTCAGCTCCTCTAAGTCGTTATAAAAACCCAGTATTACACCGGGCACTTTTATTAATTATTCACAGAAATCACAACTTTTCTATAAGGTTCTTCCCCTTCACTATATGTTTTTATATAAGAATCTCCTTGTAAAGATGCATGTATTATTCTTCTTTCATATCTGTTCATAGGTTCTAAAACTACTGTTCTTTTTTCTTTCTTTACTTTCCTTGCCATTTTAGTTGCTAGTCTTGTCAACGTTTCTTCTCTTTTTTCTCTGTAGTTTTCAGCGTTAAGATAGACTCTTTTGTACTTTTCATTGTTTTTATTATAAGCAATACTAGTCAAGTATTGTAAAGAATCAAGGGTTTGTCCCCTTCTTCCTATTAGGACCCCTATATTTGGACCTTTTATTTCGACATATATACTATTTTCTTTTACCTTTATTTCCATATTCACTTTCAAATTCATTGCATTAAATACTTTGTTCAAAAATCTTCTAATATCCTCTTCTGGATTTTCTGTAACTGTAAGTTTCACTTTTGCCTGTTTTTTTCCAATCAAACCTAAGAATCCATTTGTTTGCATGTTAATTATCTCTATTTCAACTCCGTCTATTTCTAATCCAAATTTACTTAATCCAATTTCGATAGCTTCATCTACAGTATCTCCGTAAAACTCTTCTGTCTTCATAAATTTCATTCCCCCTTATTAAAGAAATCGAGCAAGAACTTTGGTTTGTTAATTGCAACTTGTTGAATTGCTTGAAATAAATTACTAATTACCCAATATAGAGTTAATCCTGCTGGAAAACTTCTTCCCCACCAAATTATCATAGCAGGCATCATATAAAGCATCATTTTTTGTGTTGGATTATCACTCTTACCAGTTGACATTGTTAGACTAGAGAAAAAAGTTGTAATCCCTGCAGTTATTGGTAAAATCCATAAGTCTGGATCACTCAAATTTGATAACCATAGAAAACTTGTGTCTATACTTCTATATATTTCTTCTGATTCGAAAACATATAATCCTGGATTCCTAAGCGCAGTAAATAACCCAAAAATAACTGGAAGTTGTATTAACATAGGAAGACAACCACCAAAAGGGTTTGTTTTATGTTCTTTATATAACTCCATCGTTTTAATGTTTATTTTCTCTTTGTCATTTTTATATTTTTCTTGTATCTCTTTAATTTTTGGTTGTAATTCCTGCATTTGTTTCATTGACTTTGTTTGCTTTATTGTTAATGGTACCATAACTAGTTTTACTACTACAGTAAATATTATTATAGACAATCCATAATTACCTACTATGTCGAAAATAAATTTTAACAATGAACCAAAAGGTCCTGCTAATAAACCCAATATTAAAACCTCCTATTTTTTGTTCTTTTTCAAAGGGTCATATCCCCCGTTATTAAAGGGGTTACACCTAAATATTCTATAAATAGATAAATATGTAGCTTTCAAAAAGCTAAAGGTACTATATGCATCAATACAATAACTTGAACAAGTTGGATAAAAACGACATGTTTTTCTTTTTAATGGAGAAATAATCTTTTGATACATTTTAATTATACCTATAATTATCCTATTCATTTCTCTCTCCTACTACTTTTCTACTTAAAAAGCTTTTTTTTCCTTAATAAATGCACCATAGCACTTTGTACCTCTTTAAAAGAAGAATTACAAGCGTTCTTTCTTGCAATAAATACGATATCATACCCTTTTTTCATCTTTTCATAATTTAGTCTATAACTCTCTTTCAAAAGTCGTCTTACTCTATTTCGAACAACACTTTTTCCTACTTTTTTTGATACAGTGAACCCAATTTTATTTTCTTTTCTATCATTCTTTTTAAAGTAAATAATAAGTAGTCTGTTTGCCATAGACTTTCCGCAATTATATACTTCTCTATATTCTTCGTTTTTCTTTATATTATTTGTCCTATTCATACATAATTCATCTCCATAGAATTATAGAAAAAGACCACAAAATGCGGCCTTATGCAGTTAGCTTCTTTCTACCCTTAATACGTCTTCTTTTTATTATATTTCTTCCGCTCTTAGTTCTCATTCTCTTTCTAAAACCATGTTCTTTACTTCTTTGTCTTTTTTTAGGTTGATATGTTCTTTTCATCAAAAACACCTCCTTCTGTTACTGCTACTTATTAAGACCTTCTTTTTATAATTGAAGACATCCTTCATTCTATCAAAGAACTTCTCTATAAACAAGCTTTTCTGAATAATAATTTCAAATAAATTATTGACTGTCTTCTTTTTTCTGTCACTAACAGCTTCTTTTTTACTTTGTTAGTAATAATAATGAGTTATTCACACCCTTCTATATTTATACACATTTTGTGGATAACGCTGTGCATAGTTTTTTTCTTAATTTTTGCACAGAAAAATATTCTCCTTTTAGTATTAATGAGAAGAGCTTTTTATTTTCTTTTTCTCCTGAAAACGCTTTTAATAGAAACTATCCCCTTTTTGAAACAATTTCTCTACCAAATTTCTATAAACAATTAAATTATTTTCTCCTGTGGATAAAATAACTGTTGCTTTTGTTAACATCTTTTTTGTATAATAGTACTACATCTTGTTTATCCACATTTTATACACATTTTTTTCTGTGGAAATCAAGTTTTATTTGCAACTTAGGCTCTCAAAGTTTCGTGAGAATCATCCTTACTTCTCTTGGGATTTAGCCCGTTAATGGGATATTATTTATACTATTATTTTTGGAGGTTTTTTTATGCAACAAATACATCAAGACATATGGAATGAAACTTTAGCTATTTTAAAAAGAGAAATATCACCAACTGGTTTCAATACCTGGTTTAATTCTTTATCTCTTTATTCTTTTGAATCCAAAAAAGCTACTTTCATAGCTCCAAATATCTTTATCAAAGATATTGTAAAAGAGCGCTATTTAATATTACTAGCCAACGCGTTAGAAGAGGTAACAGGTATAAAATATTCTGTTGATATTTTTCTTCCTAACGAAGGAGGTTTAATCAATAACAATGCTACAATCGACGAAACTTCTAGTAGTTTACAACCTGCTTCTCTTTCAAACTTAACAAAATTAAATCCTAAGTATTCTTTTGATACTTTTGTTATAGGAAATGGAAATAGATTTGCTCATGCTGCTGCCGTTGCTGTTGCTGAATCTCCTGCTAATGCTTATAATCCTCTTTTTATATATGGTGGTGTTGGACTCGGTAAAACTCATCTTATGCACGCTATTGGTCATTTTGTTAGAGAACAAAATCCACATGCAAAAATTGCTTATGTTTCTTCTGAAACTTTTATGAACGAGCTTATTACTTCTATTCGTGACAATACTAATATAGATTTTAGAAATAAATATAGATATGTCGATATACTATTAATCGATGATATACAATTTTTAGCTGGAAAAGAAAGTACTCAAGAAGAATTTTTTCATACTTTTAACGCTTTGCATGAATCAAACAAACAAATAATTATATCAAGTGACCGTCCTCCAAAAGAAATCCCTACACTTGAAGAAAGATTAAAATCACGTTTTGAATGGGGATTGATTGCAGATATACAAGCTCCTGATTTTGAAACAAGAATAGCTATATTACACAAAAAAGCAGAAAATGAAAAATTAAATGTTCCAGATGATGTTATATTATATATTGCAAAAAAAATACAATCTAATATAAGAGAATTAGAAGGCGCTCTTATTAGAATAGTAGCTTATTCTTCTTTAACTAATTGTAAAATCACTGTAGATTTAGCGAGCGATGTACTAAAAGAGGTTTTTGCTTCTAAATCTAGAATACTAAATGTTGACCTCATTAAAGAGGTAGTATCAAAACACTTTGATATAAAAAAAGAAGACTTTAATTCAAAAAAGAGAACAAGATCTATTGCTTTTCCAAGGCAAGTAGCAATGTACCTTACTAGAGAATTAACAGATTTATCTCTTCCAAAAATAGGAGCGGCTTTTGGTGGAAGAGACCATACTACTGTCATGCATGCTCATTCTAAAATATTATCTTCACTTGAAAAAGTACCAAATCTAAAAGAAAAACTAGAAATTGTAAATAATGAATTGAAGGGAAATATGTAAGTGTTTTTAAAAAAACTTATACACATTTGTCTGTTTATACTTTCTGAATAACTTTTTCTCTTGTTTTTTTTTTTTTTCTGTGGATATTATTTTGTTCTTTTACACATTTTATAAACACCAGCAGTTCTATCTTTTCTCAGTTTTACAATTGCTTATCCACAAATCCACAAGTACTACTACTACTGCTATATTTATTATTTATTTATTTATATTAAAAATACAATGGAGGTTATCCACAATGAAATTTAGAATTCCTCAAAAATCTTTAATGAATAGTCTTTCAATTATAATAAGAGCAGTTTCAAATAGAAGTAATTTGTCTATACTAAAAGGTATTCTTATTGAAGTAAAAGAAAACAAAGTAACTTTTATCGCTACTGACTTAGAAATAGGAATACAAAATGATATTGAGGCTTTAGTAATTAGTGAAGGAAGAACAGTTGTTGATGCAAGACTCTTTAGTGAGATAATAAGAAAGCTACCTAACTCCTCTGTTGATATAATTAAAACAGAAGACAATAACTTAGTAATTAAATGTGGAACTACAGAGTTTATAATTTCAACATGGAACGCTAATGAATACCCAGAACTACCACAAGTAGAAGGAGGAGATAAATATTCGTTAGATGAAGAATTATTTAAAAATATGATAAAGCAAACTATTTTTTCAACATCTAAAATTGACTCTAAGCCAATTTTAAAGGGTGTTTTACTTGAAATAGAAAAAAATGAATTAAACATGGTAGCTTTAGATGGATATAGACTAGCTTTAAGAAAAGGAAAAATTAATACAGAGAACAGCCATAAAGTAGTTATACCTGCTAAAACACTTAGTGAAGTCAGCCGCATTATTGATAGTGAAGAAGAAAGTACTATAAACATAAATATAGCAGAAAACTATGTAATTTTTAATATAGGAAAAAGCAAAATAATATCTAGATTATTAGAAGGAGAATTTATAAACTACAAACAGATAATACCAAACGAATTTAATACTAAAATAGTAGTTGAAACGAAAGAACTTATAGATTGTCTTGAAAGAGCATCTGTGATTTCAACAGAAAGCAAGAAGAACTTAGTAAAAATGAATATTAAAGAAGATAAAATTATTATTTTGTCAAACTCAGAATTAGGAAAAGGATACGAAGAGATAGAAATTGAAAAAGAAGGAGAAAATATCGAGATAGCTTTTAATTCGAAATACATAATTGAAGCATTAAAAGTAATAGAAGAAGAAAAAGTTGTTTTTAACTTTACAACTAATATAAGACCAGGAATAATGAAACCAGTTAATAATGACAATTATGTATATTTAGTTTTACCAGTAAGAATATCAGGTAATTAGAAAAAAATTAAGTGATTACGCAGAGAGAGGAAAATAAAATGAACGAAGTAAAGATAAAAGAAGAGTATATAAAATTAGATCAATTATTAAAATTAACTGATATTGCAGTAACAGGAGGTCATGCAAAGATAATAATACAAAATAAGGAAGTAAAGGTTAATGGAAAAATAGAAATAAGAAGAGGAAGAAAAATAAGAAAAGGAGATAAAATAGAAGTAGAAGAAAAAAAAATAATAATTGTATAAAAAAAGAAAAGTTTACTTCTAAAAAAAGAAAATATTAGGAGTGATTAATTGACAATTACAGAATTGAAATTAATTAACTTTAGAAATTACAGTAAACTAAAAATAGAATTTAATCCCAAAATGAATATTTTTGTAGGAGACAATGCAAAAGGAAAAACAAATATAATTGAAGCTTTATATATATGTGCTATAGGAAAATCATTTAGGACAACTAATCATTTAGAAATGATAAAAGATGATAAAGACGAAGCATATACAAAAATAGAGGTGATAAGAAATAATAGAAAGGTTGATATAGAAATACTTTTGGGAAAAAGAAAAGAGATTAAAATTAATAAAAATATAGTAAAGAACAAAGGAGAATTTTTAGGAAATTTAAATGTAGTTATTTTTGCACCTGAAGATCTAAAAATAATTAAAGAAGGTCCGGTAGAAAGAAGAAATTTTATAGATAACGAAATATCTCAAATATATCCTAGATACTATTATATATGGAAACAATACAATAAAATACTAATGCAAAGAAATAAGGCTATAAAAATTAACAGCAAAAAAAGAGAAAATATTGAAATATGGGATGAGCAGCTATTAAATACTGGAACGTTATTGATTGCATATAGAAAAAAATTTATTAAAAAACTTAATTTAATAACAAAACCAATACATAGAAGAATTACAGACGAAAAAGAAAATATAGAAATTATTTATAGTAGCAGTGTTCAACTTGAAGAAAAAAATGAAACAAAACAAATATATGAAAATTATAAAATACAATTAAAAAACTCATGGAAAGAAGAAAAAAGAGGATTTACCGTGATAGGACCACATAGGGACGACTTGATTTTTAATATAAACGAAAAAAATGTTAAAAAATATGGTTCACAAGGACAACAAAGAACAACTGTGTTATCATTGAAGTTAGCAGAAATAAAATTAATAAAAGAAGAAATAGAAGAATATCCAGTTCTTTTACTGGACGATGTTATGAGCGAGTTAGATAAAAAAAGGCAAAATCATTTATTAGAAAACCTAGAAGGGATACAAACATTTATTACAACAACAACGATAGACAGCTTAAACAAAAAACAAGAAAAAAACAATAAAATATTTTACATTTCGGAAGATATAAGTAAAGAATACGAAAAATAAGAAGAAAGAGAATAAATTTATATATTTAGCAGTATAAATAATTTTTTTGATGAGAATAAAAAATAAAAAGACAAAACGTTAATGTTTTACTAGGAGGAAAATTAATGCAAGGAAATGAACAAGAATATAATGCTCAACAAATACAAGTACTAGAAGGACTTGAGCCAGTAAGAAAAAGACCAGGTATGTATATAGGATCAACTGGACCAAGAGGGTTACATCACTTAGTTTATGAGGTTGTAGATAATAGTATAGATGAAGCATTAGCAGGTTATTGCGATAAAATTGAGATTGTTATAAAAAAAGACAATTCAGTTGAAGTTACAGATAATGGAAGAGGTATTCCAGTTGACATTCACCAAAAAACAGGAAAATCTGCTCTAGAAACTGTAATGACTGTTTTACATGCGGGAGGAAAGTTTGGAGGAGGAGGGTATAAAGTATCAGGAGGACTCCATGGAGTAGGACTTTCTGTAGTAAATGCCCTTTCAGAAAAAGTAGAAGTAAGAGTAAACAAGAATGGAAAAACATACTATCAGAGCTACAAAAAGGGCAAGCCAGAAAATGATGTAACAGTTATAGGGGAAAGTAAAGAAAAAGGAACGAAAATTATTTTTTCACCTGACTCTACAATATTTGAAGAAATAGAATTTAAATACGAAACATTAGAATATAGGTTAAGAGAATTAGCTTTTTTGAATAAAGGGATAACCATAAGATTAAAAGACGAAAGAGAAGAAGAAAAAGAAAGTGTTTTTTATTATGAAGGAGGAATAGTAGAATTTGTAAAGCATTTAAACAAAAATAGAGAAAGTATTCACAATAAAATACTGTATATAGAAAAAGAAAAAAACGAAGTAGTTGTTGAAATAGCTATGCAATATACAAATGCATATACAGAAAACATACATACTTTTGCTAACAATATTAATACGCAAGAGGGAGGGACGCACTTAGTAGGATTAAAAAGTGCCCTTACAAGAGTAATAAATGATTATGCGAAAAAAAACAACCATATAAAGGAAAAAGACGGAAATTTACTAGGAGAAGATATAAGAGAAGGTTTAACAGCAATAATATCAATTAAATTGATGGAGCCTCAATTTGAAGGGCAAACAAAAACTAAACTAGGAAATAGTGAAATTAGAGGAATTGTAGAGAGTGTAGTAAATGAGAATTTAAGCTCGTTTATGAACGAAAACCCAATAGAAGCTAAGAAAATTATGGAAAAATGCCTAAGTGCAAAAAGAGCAAGAGAAGCTGCAAAAAAAGCAAGAGAATTAACAAGGAGGAAAGGTTTCTTAGAAAACTCTACACTTCCAGGAAAACTCGCTGATTGCTCAGAGAAAGATCCTGCCCTAAGTGAGATTTACATAGTAGAGGGAGACTCCGCTGGAGGAAGTGCAAAACAAGGAAGAGACAGAAGAACGCAAGCAATTTTACCACTTAGAGGAAAAATACTAAATGTAGAAAAAGCTAGACTAGATAGAATTTTAAATTATACAGAAATAAGAGCAATGATAACAGCGTTTGGAACAAGCATAGGAGAAGATTTCAACATAGAAAAATTAAGATATCATAAAATAGTAATTATGACTGATGCGGATGTAGACGGAGCCCATATTAGAACATTAATTTTAACTTTTTTGTTTAGATATATGAGGCAATTACTAGAGCAAGGATATATTTATATTGCACAACCGCCACTATATAAAGTAAAAAAAGGTAAAGTAATTACGTATCATTATTCGGATAGAGAATTGAAGGAAAAACTAAAAGAAATAGGAAAAAGCAATGTAACCATACAAAGATATAAAGGACTAGGAGAAATGAATCCAGACCAACTATGGGAAACAACTATGGATCCAGAAGTAAGAACATTGCTTCAAGTAAAAATTGAAGATGCAGCAATAGCAGATGAAATTTTTAGTACGTTAATGGGAGATAAAGTGGAGCCTAGAAGGAAATTTATAGAAAAAAACGCGAAATACGTTACAAACATAGATGTTTAAAGATAGGGAGAGAATATAAAGATGGATCAAGACAAAAGAGTAATTGACATTGGTTTAGTAGAAGAAATGAAGAGTTCATATATAGATTACGCTATGAGTGTTATAGTGGGACGAGCACTTCCAGATGTGAGAGATGGGCTAAAACCAGTGCATAGAAGAATATTATATGCTATGAATGAGTTGAGTTTTTATCCAGATAAGCCTTATAGAAAAAGTGCTCGTATAGTTGGAGATGTACTAGGAAAATACCACCCACATGGAGACGGTGCACTTTATGGAGCAATGGTAAGAATGGCGCAGTCATTTTCATCAAGACATATGTTAATAGATGGACACGGAAATTTTGGTTCTGTAGATGGAGATAGTGCAGCAGCAATGCGTTATACTGAAGCGAGAATGAGTAAGATATCTCTTGAGATGGTAAAGGATATAAACAAAGAAACAATAGACTTTGTTCCAAACTTTGATGACACCTTAGTCGAACCAGTGGTGCTTCCTAGTAGGTACCCAAATCTATTGGTAAATGGATCTAATGGAATTGCAGTTGGAATGGCTACATCTATACCTCCTCATAACTTAGAAGAAGTTATAGATGGTGTAATTGAATTAATAAATAACCCAGATGCAGAAATAGAGGATATACTTAAATACATAAAAGGACCAGATTTTCCCACAGGTGCAGCTATTATGGGTTCAGAAGGTTTTAGACAGGCGTATATGACAGGAAGAGGAAAAGTAAAAGTAAGAGCAATTACAGATATTGAAGAGAGAAAAAATGGAAAACAACAAATAATTGTTAGTGAGATACCATATCAAGTTAACAAATCAAAATTAATTGAGAAAATAGCACATTTAGTTAGAGACAAAAAAATAATTGGAATAACGGATTTGAGAGATGAAAGTGATCGTACAGGAATGCGGATAGTTATTGAACTTAAAAGAGATGCTAATGCAAATGTAGTTTTAAACAAACTATATAAACACTCACAAATGGAAGATACTTTTAGTATTATTTTACTTTCTTTAGTTGGCGGACAACCAAGAGTGTTGAATTTAAAAGAGATGTTAGTTAAGTATTTAGAGTTTCAAGAGACTGTAATAGAAAGAAGAACAAAATTTGATTTAAAGAAAGCAGAAGAAAAAGCACATATTTTAGAAGGTTTAAAAATTGCATTAGATAATATAGATGAGATAATTAAATTGATAAAAGAATCAAAAAACACAACAGAAGCTAAGAAGAGATTAAAAGAGGAATATACTTTATCAGAAAGACAAGCAGTAGCAATTTTAGAAATGAGGCTACAAAAACTAACAGGGCTAGAAAGAGACAAAATAATCAAGGAATATACAGAAACGATGAAATTAATAACAAAACTAAAAGAAATATTGTCAAGCGAAGAGTTAATTTTAAAAATAGTAAAAAAAGAACTAATAGAAGTTAGAGAAAAATTTAAAGAAAACAGAAGAACAATTATAGTAAAAGATGAGGGAGATATAAATTTAGAAGACTTGATAGACGAAGAAGACGTGGCTATAACATTAACACATTTTGGATATATAAAAAGATTGCCTGTTGATACATATAGCAGCCAAAAAAGAGGAGGAAGAGGAAAATCAGGATTAAAAACAAGAGAAGAAGACTTTGTAGAAAACCTTTTAATAACATCGAGTCATAGTAGCATTTTATTTTTTACTAACAAGGGAAAAGTGTTTAAACTAAGAGCATATGAAATACCAGAAGGAAAAAGACAAGCAAAAGGAACAGCAATTGTAAACTTGCTACAACTATCAGCAGGAGAAAAAGTAAAGTCTGTTATAAAAATAGATAAAGAAAATGATTTTGATTTTTTAATAATGGCTACTAAAAAAGGGATTATTAAAAAAACAAGACTAGAACAATTTGAAAACACAAGAAAAACAGGTTTAATTGCGATAAGCATAAGAGATGAAGATGAATTAATAGATGTTAAGCTTACGTATGAAAAACAAGATATAATACTTGTAACAGCAGGAGGAAAAGCAATAAGATTTAAGCAAGAACAAGTAAGAGCCACAGGAAGAGGGTCTGTGGGGGTAAGAGGAATAAAAATAAAAGAAGATGATTTTGCAGTTACGATGGAAGTTGCGGAAGAAAACAAAAATTTACTAGTCGTTAGTGAAAATGGATATGGTAAAAAAACAAAAATGTCAGAGTATCGAACACAAACAAGAGGAGGACAGGGTGTTAGAACATATAACGTAGATTCTAAAACGGGTAAGCTTGTAGGGGCAAAAGCTGTAGAAGAAGATGACGATATCATGTTAATAAGCAATGAAGGAATAATAATAAGGTTAGAAACAAAAGGGATTTCAAAGATGGGAAGGAGTACGCGAGGCGTAACTTTGATGAAAACAAAAACAGAACAAAAAATTGTATCATTGGCGCTAGTACCGAAAGCGGAAGAATAAGTAAAAAGATTGAGCATGCAAAGAAAGGGTAAACAAAAATAGTAAAGAAATACATTAAAAGTCAAGGGTAGGCTTACATCCACTAACCTAAAGGTTACTGGTTTTACGCCCAACTCTATAAAGAAGACACAAGTGAACACATTAGATAAATTAAAAAGAAAGAGGGGGTCGGTAAAATGTCGTTGGATATAAAAACAACATATATAGAAAGAGAGACTGTTTGGTGTGTAGAGCTAGTAGGAGAAATAGATATTTACACAGCAAATAAGTTTAGAGAAATGTTTGAAGAGCTTTATGAAAAAAAAAGAGAGAATATAGAAATAGACGCTAAAAACCTTGACTATATAGATAGTACTGGTTTAGGAGTAATGATAGGTGCGCTAAAAAAACTTAGAAAAGAAAATAAAAAAATCACTATTATTAACGTGAAATCGAATATTAAGCGAGTATTAGAGATTACAGGTATAGATAAGATATTTATAGAGAATTAAAAGTAAAAGAAGAGAAATGAAATCGCTAAATACGCGTAACTCAGCAATACAAAAAACACAGTGCCTGCTGATAAGACAGAAGACTTTAGAATATATAGAGGAGTGAAAAAAACGAAGAATGCAAAACTTAAAAAAACAAGAAATTATTACTAATACAAAAAAGCAACAGATAAAACTTTCAGTGCCAAATGAACCGGAATATTTAAGTGTAGTAAGGTTAACAACTTCTGGAATAGCAAATAGAGTAGGCTTTGATTTGGAGGAAATAGAAGATATTAAACTTGCAGTCGCAGAAGCATGTACTAATGCTATGACGCATGGCAAAGCAGAAAATGGAAATTACAATATTGAATTTACTATCGAGAAGGAAAGTATGATAATAGAAGTCAAAGATAGTGGTAAAGGCTGTATGGTAGAAAATATTAGAAAGCCACAAGAAAGAGAACTGGCAGAAGGAGGGTTAGGGGTTTTTATTATAAAATCACTTATGGACAAAGTAGAGATTTCATCTAAACTTGGAAAAGGAACAACAATAAAAATGATGAAAAAAATAGGGGGAAAGTAAAATGGAAGACAGTGCAAAAGAGTTTAAAACAATAAAAAGTATAAAACCCCTAAGTACAATGACAGAAAAAGAACTATTTGAAGAATTCGAAAAAAACAGAGAGACAGGAACAAGAAATGAGTTAGTAAAAAGGTATATATATTTAGCAGAAATATTGTCAAAAAAATTTATAAAAAGAGGAATAGATTATGAAGATATTTTTCAAGTAGCTTCAATAGGGCTACTATATTCTATAGAAAGATTTGAAACAAGCAGAGGATTTGAATTTTCAAGCTTTGCAACACCGACAATAATTGGAGAAATAAAAAAACATTTTCGAGATAAAGGGTGGTCAATAAGAGTTCCAAGAAGGATACAAGAAATGTCCAAGAAAATCAATATTGCTAGAACATCATTGTATCAACAATTACAAAGAACACCACTAACAAAAGATATCGCTGATTTTTTAGAGTGTACAGAAGAAGAAATATTTGAGATACTAGAAGCTAGTCAAGTTTATGCACTAAAATCTTTAGATTTGACATACGAAAATGCAGGAGAGGATAAAGATGTCCTGTTTATGGATTTAATAGGTGAAAAAGATGCTAAGTTCGAACTTATAGAAGACCGCGATTTTTTAGAAAAAACAATGAATAAATTGAATAAAATAGAAAAAGAGGTGCTTAACGAGAGATTTTTTGGTTATAAAACGCAAATGCAAATAGCGAAAGAGCTTAAAATATCACAGATGACAGTTTCTAGGGTGGAAAAAAAAGCTATAGAAAAATTCAGAAGAGAACTTAGAAAAATGAATTAATAAAAGTGTTGACAGCCTAAACAAAAGATGATAAACTAATCAAGTCGCTAAGAAATGGCGAAGCAAGAAAAACAGCTTGAAGAAGTAGAATTATGCGAAACAAAAAACAGTTTTGGCAAAATAGAATTGTGTAAATTCTAGGTGAAACAACAAAGCGATTCACTCGAAATCAAAGATTTCGGTTTTCTGCTTTAAGCAACGCAGATGACGACCGAGAGAGCGTACACACGGTACGCAAACGAGGAAGAAAGAAGCAGAGACGCCGAAGTTGCATAATTATATGAAGCCAAAAAAGGTCTTTGAAAACTGAACAGTATATGAAGAAATAAGCCAGCGTTAGCAAAGAAGAAGTCGCAAGACAGAAACCAAGCTAACCAAAAAGCAAGAAAACATACTATGAAAATTAGTAGAATACTAATAAAAAACTTTAAGTTTGAGGCTCGTCAAAAGTGAAAGAAGGCGCGTACTACAGTACGCAAATGATTGAACTTGAAGACAGAAACGAAGAAATTAAAGGAATTTTATTAGTATAGAGCAAAGTTATTTACCTCGTCACCTAGAAATAGGAAAGATAAATAACTAAAAAAACTTTTAAATTAAGAGTTTGATCCTGGCTCAGGATGAACGCTGGCGGCGTGCCTAACACATGCAAGTCGAGCGATTTTTTATGGAGTACTTGTACTTCGTAAAAAATAGCGGCGGACGGGTGAGTAACGCGTGGGCAACCTACCCTAAACAATGGGATAGCCCTTCGAAAGGAGGAGTAATACCATATAACACATTTTTAAGGCATCTTAAAAATGTCAAAGATTTATCGGTTTAGGATGGGCCCGCGTCTGATTAGCTAGTTGGTAAGGTAAAAGCTTACCAAGGCGACGATCAGTAGCCGACCTGAGAGGGTGATCGGCCACACTGGAACTGAGACACGGTCCAGACTCCTACGGGAGGCAGCAGTGGGGAATATTGCACAATGGGCGCAAGCCTGATGCAGCAACGCCGCGTGAACGAAGAAGGCCTTCGGGTCGTAAAGTTCTTTTCTTAGGGAAGAAAAATGACGGTACCTAAGGAATAAGCACCGGCTAAATACGTGCCAGCAGCCGCGGTAATACGTATGGTGCAAGCGTTATCCGGAATCACTGGGCGTAAAGGGTACGTAGGCGGTTTTACAAGTCAGAAGTGAAAGGCTACGGCTCAACCGTAGTAAGCTTTTGAAACTGTAAGACTAGAGTTCAGGAGAGGTAAGTGGAATTCCTAGTGTAGAGGTGAAATTCGTAGATATTAGGAGGAACACCAGTGGCGAAGGCGACTTACTGGACTGATACTGACGCTGAGGTACGAAAGCGTGGGGAGCAAACAGGATTAGATACCCTGGTAGTCCACGCCGTAAACGATGAATACTAGGTGTCGGGGGTCGAACCTCGGTGCCGCAGCTAACGCATTAAGTATTCCGCCTGGGGAGTACGGTCGCAAGACTGAAACTCAAAGGAATTGACGGGGACCCGCACAAGCAGCGGAGCATGTGGTTTAATTCGAAGCAACGCGAAGAACCTTACCAAATCTTGACATCCTTTTGACCATCATTTAATCATGATCTTACCTTCGGGTACAGAAGTGACAGGTGGTGCATGGTTGTCGTCAGCTCGTGTCGTGAGATGTTGGGTTAAGTCCCGCAACGAGCGCAACCCTTATCTTTAGTTGTCATCAGGTAATGCTGGACCCTCTAGAGAGACTGCCGGTGATAAACCGGAGGAAGGTGGGGATGACGTCAAATCATCATGCCCCTTATGATTTGGGCTACACACGTGCTACAATGGTCGGTACAACAGGCAGTGAAAGGGTAACCTGGAACGAATCCTCTAAAGCCGATCTCAGTTCGGATTGTGGGCTGCAACTCGCCCACATGAAGTTGGAGTTGCTAGTAATCGTGAATCAGAATGTCGCGGTGAATGCGTTCCCGGGTCTTGTACACACCGCCCGTCACACCATGGAAGTTGGGGGCGCCCGAAGCCAGTGATCCAACCCGTAAGGGAGGAAACTGTCGAAGGTGAAACCAATGACTAGGGTGAAGTCGTAACAAGGTAGCCGTATCGGAAGGTGCGGCTGGATCACCTCCTTTCTAAGGAAGAAATGTTTATACTGTTCAGTTTTGAGTGTTTTGTTNKTMTTTWAAAACAAMATAKSAWACACMAYWTRGGRRTATAGCTCAGNTKGKKAGAGCRCMYGCCTKRYAMGCRKGRGGTCGSWGGTTCRASTCCWSTTATYYCYACCAWTTCTTNKKRWKWGKRTTGTRKRRATGTTCTTTGAAAATTGTATATATGAGAAAACGACAAACTAGACGTMAGTCGAAACTTGTTTAAATGTAACAACACAGTGGTTTAATTGTAAGATTAAATCAAAAMTTTAAATTTAACGCGAGTTAGGTTTRAAAAACATCAGTARCAGACGTAAGGTTTGTTACWAAATCTAGATTTAGTGAAAGCTAAGTCGAAAAGTTCTGGTATCGCTATCAGAACGTTATTAACTGGTCAAGTTAATAAGGGCATGCGGTGGATGCCTTGGCACTAAGAGCCGATGAAGGACGTGGTAAGCTGCGAAAAGTCACGAGGAGCTGCAAGCAAGCTTTGATTCGTGAATGTCCGAATGGGGGAACCCAGCTGTAGTAATGTGCAGTTACTGCTAAGTGAATACATAGCTTAGTGGAGGTAACCCAGGGAACTGAAACATCTAAGTACCTGGAGGAAGAGAAAGAAATATCGATTTCCTAAGTAGCGGCGAGCGAACGGGAATTAGTCCAAACCAAGGTCTACGGACTTTGGGGTTGCGGGCAGTCATRTACGTGATGAGAATAATCTAGTCGAATGTTCTGGAAAGAACAACCAAAGAGGGTGAAAGTCCTGTAGACGAAAGGTGAAGCTCCACAGACTGTACCAGAGTACTACGGGGCACGTGAAACCCTGTAGGAAGCCGGGAGGACCATCTCCCAAGACTAAATACTACTTAGTGACCGATAGCGCATAGTACCGTGAGGGAAAGGTGAAAAGAACCCCGGAAGGGGAGTGAAATAGAACCTGAAACCGCATGTTTACAAGCAACGGAAGACTTTGAATGGTCGACCGTGTACTTTTTGTAGAACGGGCCAACGAGTTACGCTGTGTAGCAAGGTTAAGGTGTTCAGCACTGGAGCCGTAGGGAAACCGAGTCTTAATAGGGCGACATAGTTACATGGCGTAGACCCGAAACCGGGTGACCTATCCATGAGCAGGGTGAAGCGAAAGTAAAATTTCGTGGAGGCCCGAACCCATATCTGTTGAAAAAGGTTGGGATGACTTGTGGATAGCGGAGAAATTCCAATCGAACTCGGAGATAGCTGGTTCTCCCCGAAATAGCTTTAGGGCTAGCCTTAAATTTTAGAGTAACGGAGGTAGAGCACTGAATACCTACGGGGCCTTCACCGGCTACCAAGGGTTATCAAACTCCGAATGCCGTATACTTATATTTAGGAGTCAGACTATGTATGATAAGATTCATGGTCAAGAGGGAAACAGCCCAGACCGTCAGCTAAGGTCCCAAAATATAGATTAAGTGGGAAAGGATGTGGGATTGCACAGACAACTAGGATGTTGGCTTAGAAGCAGCCATTCATTTAAAGAGTGCGTAATAGCTCACTAGTCGAGTGATCCTGCGCCGAAAATTACCGGGGCTCAAATCTATTACCGAAGCTACGGMTTGACACTTTTNAGTGTCAGGGGTAGGGGAGCATTGTGTACTGGCTGAAGCTATACCGAAAGGCGTGGTGGACGGTACACAAGAGAGAATGTTGGCATAAGTGATTATTCCTTTTCCAAAGTACACTGAAGGGGATGTTCGTTGCGCTTTGCATCGTCAATTACCTGCATAACCTTTGTTTCAGCAATTTCAAAACTATAAACGCCGCATATTCCGACGCCTGTTTGATGGACATTTAACATTATCTGCACGGCTTCATCTTCTGATTTTTGAAAATACTTCAAAAGAATATGCACAACAAAATCCATTGGCGTATAATCGTCGTTCAACATGAGAACTTTATACATGGACGGTTTCTTCGTTTTGGGCTGTG
>NVVX01000025.1 GCA_002733545.1 Alkaliphilus sp. | reverse complement strand
CGCATTACAATCACCTATTACAAAGAGGAATAGCAAGAGTGAATAGCACACGAGGGAGGTACCTGAAGTCTAAACGGCAAAGCACTGTCGAACCCGTGTTTGGAACCCTTACTCAGTTCATGGGATTACGAAAAGTAAACACCAAAGGAATAAAGAATGCGAACAAGATAATGATGATGTCTGCAATGGCTTACAACCTAAAAAAGTACTTGAAATTCCACGGAAACATATGTATAATTAAAGCATAGAAATTATACATATGTAGAGGGGGGTTCAAATGTCTTCATTAGTTGATTATAACTCATACTCCGCTGAATTGAAATAAAAAATAAACCTTTTGCAATTACCATATATTTCAAAAAGGAAAATTGAATTTTATGTCGAATATATATATAAACCTATGATAAAAGAGAGGATTATATATGAATTTGAATAATATAGATTTGAGTAAGACAAAAATAACTACTCACAATGAAGGTAAAGCTTTATTTATCTCTAAGTTGTTAGATCAAGTAAATTTTACTGGTGTTATAAACGATAATTTAACAAGTAGCTCAGGACGAAATCCTGATATTTCCTATGGAACAGTTGGAAAAATGATGATTGTCACAATGTGTGACGACCAACATCCATTATCTCGTATGGATGAGTACTATAAATCTAAAGATCTAGAAGGGATTTTCAATGAAAAAATTGAATTAAATCAGATTAATGATGATCGATTTGGAGGATTTTTGGATAGATTATATGAAGCAAATCCAAGAAAAATCTTTTCAATGTTATCAGCAAACGCCTTTGGTCGCTACAGTATTAAAGTGAATAATATTAATTTTGATACGACTTCAAAAGTAATGTGGGGGCAGTATGATACTGGATCTACAGAAGGTGAAATATCAATAACTTTCGGTCATAGCAAACAAAAAAGAACTGATAAAAAACAGATTAAAATTGGATTGGGTACAGCAAATGGTATTGTAGTAGATGGAAAAGTGTTATCTGGAAATATGGATGATAGAACATACAATAATGTAAATCTTACAGAAGTAGAAGATGTTATTAAGAACTTAAACATTGATAAAGAGAAATTTATTTATATAGCTGACAGTTCATTGTTTACAGAATCCAATTTAAAAGAAGCAAAGTCTAGAAATATAACATTAATAACAAGTCTACCAGGCACATCAACTTTTGCAAAAGATATAAAAGTTGAGGCGATGAAAAATTTTAAAAATTTAAAAGAAGTAACAATAAATAGGAAAAAAGGGACTACAATATATATGATTGGGGAAGGTATTGGTGATTTTAAAGACCATAATATCAAATATGTTTACTGCTACAACGAATCATTATCAAGTGTAAAAGAAGGTAAATTAGAATGCAAGAAAAAAGCAGAGATTAAAAAAGTAAATAAAGAAATTCAGTATTATACATCAAGAAAATATGCATGCTTAGAAGATGCAACTAAGGAAATAAAAGAAGTTGAGCGAAAGAAATTTTTAGATATGAAATTTCATGACATTCTACTTTCAGTAGAAGAAAAGGAAAAACCAAAGCGTGGTAGACCTTCTAAACACAAGAATCCTGGAAAAGTAGAAATTGAATATCAAATAAAAATAAAAAGTAAATTTAATGAAAAGAAATATGATGAGTCATTAAAAAAAGAATGTATTTTTACAGTTTGTAGTAATGATACAAGTCTTACAGGTGAAAAAATACTAAGAGAGTACAAAACACAAGACAGTGTTGAAAAAAGGTTTCAGCAGTTGAAATCACCTCAGTTCGTAAACTCACTATATTTAGAATCTGTCAAACGAATAGAAGCATTTGTTTATTTAATGTTAATAACATTAATGGTATTATCTATAGCAGAATACGTGGTTAGAAGAGAATTGAAAACTGATAATGGTTTCATTATAGGTCCGGGAAAAATAAAAATGAAACAGCCTACTTTAAAAGCTATATACCAAGTATTTCATACAGTACAAATAATAAAGATATCAACACCAGACACAACGATAAGACAACTAAATGAAGAATTAGATGATAGTGTAGTTAAAATTTTAAGTTGCTTAGGTATATCTGAGAGCAGTTTAACAAATGAATGTAAATAAATGCCACAAAAAGGAATCAATGGATTGTAAGTGTCTAAAATAAAAGATTTTAAGGATGATTAGATTAAAGCCATGAGAATTAATGAAATTAAAAGTAATAGAAATTAGAAATCAAGATAATAACCGTAAATATAATCCCCAAAATATGCAGTATTTAAAAATAAAAAAATTCCGCTAATTGTACATTGAAATCTAGTGCATTCAGCGGAGTATGAGATCTAACTACACTAAGTGTAGTTTAGCGTGAGCCTAGTCGAATGTACTCAGGATAACAAAGCACAAACACTAGTCTCTACTTGCTTTCTTCCAAACTTTTTTACCTATAATTGCTACAGGCAAAAGCATTATTATTACAATCGCCATAATCGGCAAAGCTGCAAACAATGCAATAMATAATCTCTCAAATAAATCTATCAAATTGTTTGTTGTTTTTCTTAAACTATCTACCGCTCTACCCCATAGCCCCTCGTCAATTGGATCAATTGTAGCTGTTAAATCTTTTACTTCCCTAATATCAATGCTTATCGTTGACATCTCAATATGTCTATCAAGATTTAGCAGTTGTCCTCTAAACTGGTTAATTTGCAGTCTAATTCTTGATAGCTCATTTTCAATACGTAAAATATCTTCAATTTTTTCTGCTTTCTCTAATATATTTCTTAACCGTTCTTCTTGAATTTCTAAGTTTTTTGCTGCCGCTTCTGTGTCAAAGTATCTATCTGTAACGTCGTCACCACTTATACCTTGATGAATTACGGTTCCTACGTTTTGCAATTCATCGAATGTCAATTTGAAATTATGCTTTGGTACACGCAACATAATGCTTGCGGCTTTAAATTTCTCATCTTCTCTTTGATCATAAAAATATACGTTGGAGTTCTGAACAAATCCTCCTTTTACTTCGGCTAAATGTAGCACTTCATTGTAAGCTTGATCAAAGTTATCTACTTCCAACGAAAGATTCCCAGAAAAAATGATTTTTCGTGCATCTATATTTGTTGTTCTAATATCATCTGTTTTTATATTGGCATCTGCAAATTCAACGTTGGCTTCAGATGAAAATTCCCTAGTAGAACTACCTTCTATTATGTTACTCTTTTTACTGACAAATGAATCTCCAGCTATCATCGTGCTCTGCGGAGCTGGCGCACCAAGATCCATGTCACTAGCAAATTTTTCATCCGAAGCGTCATACGTCATTGGAACAAAGAGATTGGGATTTGCAAATACAACAAATAGCAAAATCACTGCTGCAGTTGCTACTAATCCTGCAATTGTTCTTGTCATACGCGGAAATCTTACTTTTTTCTTATTACTATTTCTGCTTAATCTTTTGCTAAGAGATGCCGAAAAATTTGACGGCAAACTTACATCACTTATCTTTTTTATACTCTCTGTCATAAGTCTAGTATTTCCAAGTACTGTTTTGCATTCTTCGCATTCTTCACAATGTTTTTCAAACTGTATTTTTTCCTCATCACTCATCATCTCATCAATGTACAAAGATGCGAAATAGTGAATTTTTCTACAATCCATATTATCCCTCCTCTCTTTCATTAAGTTTTGATACAAGTACTTTTCTAAGGTTGTTTCTAGATCTGCTAATTCTCGATTTAACTGTTCCTTCTGAACAGTCGAGTATTTCTGCAATTTCTTTGTATGAAAACCCTTTTACATCACGTAAAACAATAATTTTTCTCTGCTCAAAATTCAATTCATTAATTGCGTCATGAATTATATGCTTTACTTCATTTTCTTCAAAAAGGCTCTCCGGAGTACCTGCCTTATCAGGGATTTCTAACACCAAACCTCCATTTTTTTCGCCTATCTGTTTATCTAAGTATATTACCTCTTGTTTATTATTTTTTCTTTTAAAATCAATGCATGTATTTACTACTATTTTGTAGACCCACGTTGAAAAACTGCTATTTTCCTTAAAGCTGCCAATTGACTTAAAAACTTTAATTATAGCGTCTTGTGCCACATCGTTTGCATCTTCTAAGTTGCCTAGAATTCTATATGCAGTATTAAATGCTTTTTTATAATGCGGCGAGACTAATTCTTCAAAACTTGATGAATTACCATTCTTCGATTCTCTAATTAAGGAAATTTCATGTTGATTCAAATCTCTCACTCCTTTCACAGCCCTCCTACTTATTTAGACGATAACTATAATATTTAGTTCCATATTATCTAGTTTTATTATATTTGTATTTTATCATATTTCAAAATAATTAAAAAAATGTAGAGTAATTAAGGATGAAGAATACAAACAAATTTTTTTCTGGTTTTAATTGACTTTATTCTTTTAGTATGTTACTATAAACATCGTACTTATTTTATGCCGCGGTGGCGGAATAGGCAGACGCAGCAGACTCAAAATCTGCCGATGGTAACATCGTGGGGGTTCGATTCCCTTCCGCGGCACCATAATTTTTAATAAAAAAACACAAGTAAAATACTTCTATATTCTAGAAGTATTTTTTAACATGTTCTTTAATTGTTTCTATCTACATTTTAAAAGAGCATCCATTTCATCCGTTTATTGTACCAAAACCAATAATTAATTTTCAGAAGTAAAATTGCTAAATCTTTTTAATACGAGCCTTGTACGCATATATAGCAGCTTGTGTGCGGTCGCTAACACCTATTTTTTTGAAAATACTAGAAACGTGATTTTTCACTGTTTTCTCGCTTATAAATAGCTTTCCTGCAATTTCTTTATTACTAATGCCTTCAGCAATTAAGGTTAACACTTCATATTCTCTTTTAGTCAGTCTGATTTTGCCTTTTTCATCTCTTTTTCTCCCATATGTAGTTTGTTTTTCAAAGTCAGATGTCATGATATTTGGAGGTATACTAGTTCCGCCGATGTACACCTCTCTAATAGCTTTGGTCAAGCTTTCACTCTCTGCGTCCTTTAAAACATAGCCATTTGCTCCCAAATTGAGTGTTTCTCTTAAATACTCTTCTTCCTCATGGAATGTTAGCATTATTATTTTTATCGTAACATCCATGTCTTTCATACGCCTTAATGTTTGAATTCCATTCATTCTTGGCATATTAATATCTAATATTACAATGTCTGGTTTTACTTGGTTTAACATTACTATTGCTTCTTCACCATCGCCTGCTTCTCCAACAATTTTCATATCATTTTCCAACTCTAGTATTTGCTTTAACCCTTCTCTTACAAGTGAATGGTCGTCTACAATTAGTATCTTAATTTTTTCCATAATAGTATCTCCTTAGATTTTATGCGGAATAAAAACTCTTATTTTCGTGCCTATCTTCGAATTGCTAAGTATCGTAAAATCTCCATTTAACAGCTCTGCTCTTTCTCTCATGCTAAGAATACCAAATCCTTCATCTTCATTTTGCTGTTCCCCTAATAAGCTTACATCGAAACCTATACCATCATCTCTAATATTTAGTGCTAGTCCTGCATTGTTTTTTTCTAATATGATCTTTACATTTGTAGCTCTAGAATGCTTTCTAATATTGTTTAGCGATTCCTGAATAATTCTAAAAATTGTTAGTTTTAGTAAAGAGTCGTCTATTTCTACTTGCGAGAGTACTATAAGTTCAACACAAATTTTTGTTTCTTGTTGAAACGAAGTTATATATCTATTAATTGATGGTATCAATCCCACATCATCAAGCGACATAGGTCTTAAATTATAAATTATTTTTCTAATATCCTTCATGCTTCCTTTTGCAATAGTTTTTAACTCTTCAAGCTCACGTTTTGCCTTCACAGCATCAATATCCATTAATTTACAACTCACTTCAAGTCTTATCAGCATATTCGATAGCGTTTGAGCAGGTCCATCATGAATTTCTCTGGCTACACGCTTACGTTCATCTTCTTGCGCTAATAGTATTCTTTGTCCTAATATTCGCTTTTGTTGAAAGTCCCCTAGAGTATTATGCATATCTTGAATATTACCCGTTAAATACTCTAGTGCAACGCCTATTTTAGATGTTAATCCATCAGCTTTTTTTAGAACTTCACCAGCTCTGCTAAGCCTTATTTCTAAATCGTTTCTATGTTTAATCATGTCACATTCTTCACGTTGTTTAATGGTTAGCTTTACTTGCGCTAGATTCGCTTTTCTATATGCCTCTTTTATATCTTCTTCACAATATTTATTTATAAACTTACTAACTTTGAGCAAACTTTGTCTACTCTGTTTTTCTTCTTTTTCTAAAACAACAACCTCCAACATAATATCTTTTGTTTTCTTCTTCATTTCTTCTAGTTGACTCTGCAAACTATCACACTCTGTTCTCATACTTTCAGCAATTTCAAAAATCTCTTCTTTACTATCTTCCACCGTCGCAATAGTTTTGTTCAATATTTCATCCATCATATTAATATCAATTGTTTTATTTATCATTTTGTCCCCTTATTTGCTATCTAAATATTCTTATACTCGAAATAATTTAAAAAGAGAGTAATTTACTCTCTTCCTAAATTATACTGGAATATAATTGCTCCATTAAATACTCAATAGTTCTTTTTTCTCTTTTTCATTAAGTACCTTCTCAAGGTCTAAAATAATTATCATTCGATCATCTACTTTTGCTATTCCGCTTATAAATTTTTGTTCAACTGAAGTGATTAAGTCTGGCGCATCATCTACATCCTTGTTACTAATAGTTAAAACCTGCGATGCATCATCAACTATAAAGCCCGTCTGTTTATTTTTTAAATAAACTATAATAATTCTTGTACTGTTAGTTATTTCTGTTTCATTTTGGTTGAATTTTTTACTTAGATTTATTACTGGTGTGACTACACCCCTATAGTTTATAATACCTTCTATAAAACTAGGTGTATTAGGCACTTTGGATGCCTCTCTATGCTCACTAATTTCTTTTACATGCATTATGTCTACTCCAAACTCGTCACCAGCCAACTTAAAAATTACATACTGTCTTTCGTTCATTTATTCAAACCTCCTCTTTCGCTTATAATAGCATTCTAAAGTATATATTCTACGCCTAAGTACAATTTCCTCTATGTTTTTCATAAAAAAAAACTATCAGTCAACAATCTTTATCGATTCAAGTTGATATGCGAGTGATTTTCTAAAAGATGCAATATATTCTTTTCTTAACGTAATTTGCTCTTCTTTTTCTTCTTCCGTTAGTTTTCTGCTTCGCGACCAGTTCGAGAGTACATTAATTCTATCTATTTTCTCTTTATCTAGCATGAAATTGCTCCTTTTCACAAATATTTTAGTATATTATAATTATAGCATATCTCAGCTTTGATAGAAAAGAATCTTCATTTGTTACTTTAATTTATTTTTTTCTCATCTACCGTCATATCAGAATTTCCTTCTACAGCTTCATTGTTATCAATACTCCCGACAGCTTTAACAATTTGAATAAATTTTTGTGCCATTTCTTTTTGATCCTCTTCAACAAACGGTTCTATCATTTTAAAAATATCACTTTCTTCTAGATTCTTTTTCTTGTCAAACAATTTCATTATTCTCAACATATTAAAAAGTTTCTTTAAGTCCTTCGCTTTCTCCCTTAGCTTTTCGTCCACTAGTGGCTCGAATAATTCTACATACCCCTCAATCGTATCAATGCTAATTTCGCTATTTGTGTTTTTTCTTATTTCATGAAACTTACTTCCAAACTTATTTGTTTTTTCATAAATACTCATAGCAGCATCTATATTTTTTCTGCTATCACTGCTCAAAAATTCACTTATATCCATCATCATCTGCCTTTTTCTATCTCCAAAGGATAATGTAGTATACACCGTTTCAGCATCCTTAAAATCAGGAGTTATAGAAAGGTCTTTTAATGTCTTCATCATATGAATTATCATTTCTGCTTTATATATTATGTCTTGTTCTGCTGGATTCATATAATTTCTTATTCGATTTAACATCCTCGTCTTATTTTCGAGGCTTGATGCATCAATCGAGTTAAAATCAATGCCTTTTACTCCGTCTTTTAAAAAATATGTAATCGCAATAACAAAAAATAGCCAAAACGATCGGTTACTGCCTTTATTAGCTTCGACCGCATTTTGTTTTTTTTCTATATCTGTTCCCATTTTTTATCTCACCCTTCCTTTATCAAACTATACTCATTATTAATATATACTTACGTTCCTTTCAAATTATTAACGTAAAATGAAGTATATTTTGATTGGTTTTTCGAGAGATATAATTAGAACATAAAATATTTTGTGGCAAAATGTAAATTTCACGCATAAAGTATACGGACAGTTTCTAAATATTGTATTAAAACAAAATATGGGAGGTATCGTTGTGGATTCAAGAAAACTAAATGAATTTTTTATGGCAGCAAAGAAA
This sequence comes from Alkaliphilus sp., assembly GCA_002733545.1. Classification (GTDB taxonomy): domain Bacteria; phylum Bacillota; class Clostridia; order Peptostreptococcales; family NVVX01. The sequence goes on along the minus strand of NVVX01000025.1, from coordinate 30,351 downwards.
GGCGACTACTCTAAGTTAGACGAAATGAAAGACTATATTTCAGATGAAGATTATCAAAAGGCATTAAACATTTATAGTAAGTATAGCGGTAAGTCAGAAGATGATATTATTAAGGAATTAGCAAAATTAAAAAAAACAGTTCCTAATCAACAAGAGATAATCAACAAAATTATACCATTCTTAAACGAGCAACAAAAATCTAAACTGAATAAAGTACTAGAGATGCTTGAAGAAAAATAATTATTGTCTTCAGTATTAGATCAATAAATTCAGATAGAGAGTCCCTCTCCACCTGAATCTAAAAAATTACCCCCAGCGTACATAGCTGGGGGGACAAATTAAATATGAGATCCCATAATATTGCACATTAGTCTTGCAAAGTTAAATGCATTAAAATCAAATTCTTTTTCTCTAGCCGAGACAGAGAGTAAAACAATTCCTTTCAATTCATCCTTGGCTATTATTGGAGAAACAATTATAGATTTCCAATTTGGTGTTCCTGTTAATATGTCAATATGACTAATATTTTCCCAATCAATTAAAAAGTCACCTTTTCTTGTTTCTATGGTCTTGCTAATCAAACTCTCATTGTAATTTACATCTTCGCACCATTCGTCTACAAAACGTTTACGAGACATTTTTTCTTTTATCATATTCTCTTCAACAAGAAACATCATACCTTCTTCTGCTTCTATGACCTCAATTAATCTGCCTAAAGCAATAAACATCTTGTCTTTGGTGCTTTTTTTATCAACCATAACTTCCAAAGTTTCAATTATTGCTAACATATTTCGTTGATCCTGTATACTATTTCCTGTTATAATGCCAGCCAGTTTATCAGCTCTATTTTGTTCTATTTCTAACCCTTCCTTATACATAGCCGTAGCATTTCTTCCTGACTCTTTAGCAGAATACAAAGCTACATCTGCCTTCTCAATAATTGAGTCTTTATGTATTGCATCTTCTGGATAAGTAGCAACTCCGCAACTAATAGTGAGTTTCTCATCCTTACCTAATAGCTTAGCATTACTAAATTTTAATCTAATATTTTCRGCTACGTAAAAAGCATCTTTTTTATTTGTCTCCGTTAATAGTATTATAAATTCTTCTCCACCATATCTCCCAACAACGTCCGCTTCTCTAACACTTTCTTTAATAATTCTTCCTGTATTCTTAAGTATCAAGTCACCTCTTTGGTGCCCAAATCTATCGTTGACACCCTTAAAGTGGTCAACATCACACATAATAATTGAAAAAGATAAATTCATTCTCTTTGCTTCTTCAACTTTCTCATTCATTTTCTTTTCAAAGTAAGCCCTGTTGTATATACCAGTCATTTTATCCATTGATGATTCAAACGATAAGCTATGGTTGAGTATTATAAGACTGATAAGTGGTATTATTGACTTGCATTTGTTAGCAACCTCAATTGTAAAGTTACTAAACATTCTGCCTGTTTCTAAGTATATATATCCCAATATCTTGTTGCGTTCAATATTTTTCCATTTTCTCTGTTCAATACTCACTTTTCCTTCTGCATCATTTGCGATTTCAATTGGGATGCACATCATTTCAATCGAATTACGACCTATAAAATCATTTGTTCGACGCTGTCCCTTACCTTTTCCATATTTATTTTCTAACACCATATTGTCAGGACTATTAGCAATCTTACTAAACAAATAATCGATATCTCCTAAGTCTATGTCATTTCCAAAATGTGTAATTATTTCAGGCTTGCTGTCATTTATTGCAATAATGGCACCTTTTGTAGCCAAAGTAATCGTTCCAATAAAATCTAGTATCAAGCTCAAATTAGCAATCATTCCACTTGTTAATGAACTTACTATTTCTTCTATACAGTTGACATTCGATGGGAATGCTTCTTTATAATTCTCAAGTGCTAATTCGTAGAATTTATCACTTTGAAATAGCTCTCTAAATTTTGCAACATCAAATGAATTTTTTTCTATGCCTTTGTTCATTTTTACTGCCCTGCTTTGGGGGGGTTCTAAACTATCTTTATTTCTATGCGTCTCTATAAGAGTATGTAAATATTGCAAATTTTCTGCAATTTCGTATTTATTCTCATGCAAAAAATAGCTATCTAAATATTTATTTGGTATTTCACTTGCTATTGATTCTATAATATCTAAAGCACTTAAAAATGAATGTACAGCTTCAAAATATGCTCCATTTTCTAGTTGTATACTTCCTATTTTGCTATATGTCTTCCATTTTAGGTTCTCAAACTCGGTTGGTAGTAATTCAATTAAAAGTTGTTCAAATAATTCTTTTGTCCCTACTACCGAGCCCCTTATATACCTTCTGTATAGCCCTAGATATTCATTGTCAAATATATCTATTAATTTTTTATCCTCTTTTAAAAGTTTCTCTGCTTCTGCACGCTTGCCTGTAATAGTGTAATACTCAGCAGCTTTTAACAAAATCGTTCTGTAGTATGTATACGAAGATGCTTCCGAAATTTTCGAGATAAGATTACTCAATTTCATCTCATCCATTTCATTATTTATGCTCACTTCGGCAAAAAATTTATATGTCTCAATTTCTGCTTTCGATCTTTTATCCATTTTACCAGTTTCTATCACTGCCTTTTCAGCAATCATTACTACTTCATCATACTTGCCTAGCTTACTCATAAACTCTAATACTGTCTTGTAGTATTCCTCTAAGTTTTGGACAACACCTATGTTAATATCTACATCATCTTGAACACGTCTTAAATAATTACTAGCAGAATTGTAATCAAATATGCGTATATAAGATCTTATCAAATTAAGATTTGCATTGAACTTCAGACTTTCTTCTCCGTATTCTTCTGCAAGATCCACGCTTTTATTCAGTAACTCAATCGCCTCATAATAATTGTTTTCTCCAATATATATCTCCGCCAAATTTGTCTGCGCAACAATCATTATATCAACAATATGGTATTGCTTCGATATCTCTAGCGCTTTTTCAAAATATTTTTTTGCCTCTTCACTGTCTCTTAAATAATCATCTAGAATCACACCTATATTGTTGTATGGTCGGCTTGCCTCTTTTATCATGTTTGCTTCTTCAAATTTAGCAATACTTCTCTTGAAATAATCTAAAGACTTTTCCAAATCTTCTCTATAAAACTCTAATATTCCCCTTTGGCTTAAGAGCTTGCCCGTATACTCATTATTTTTTACCTTGATAGCAATAGGTAGAAACTTATCAATTATTGCACTTAATTTTTCCATTTCTCTACTGTTTTTATAAACACGAGTCAGCAAATCTACAGCTTTAAGTAGACCGTCATAATATTTTATTTTCTCCGCTTGCATAATGGATATCGCAAGTTTTTCTTCTGCCTCTACTTGTTCATTCCTATTCAATAAAATATTAGCTATTTTATTATTCAAATCGATTACCTGTTTCGTGTTATTTATCTCACTAGCTTTTTTTAGTAAACTTTCGAAAACTTGTAATGCTCCTTCGGTATCTCCCTGTATTATTCTTATATCTCCTATTTTTTCAAGTACAATACTTTTTCTAACATCTTCTGCATCATCGATCAATTTCAACGCATTCTTATAAAAATGTAGAGCTTGTGTGAATACGTTTAGTGCAAACACATTATCTCCTGATTCTATGTAGTAATCTACTGCTTTGCTTTTTTGGTTGGATAAATTAAGATGGTAAATCAACTCTTTCTTATTCTCAACACCTTCATTTTTAAATAATTCTTCTAACACCGAGCATGCTAATTTATGCATAGATAATCTCTTATTCCCTTTAACATTGCTATACACAAATTCTTTTACAGAGTTACTACGAAAAGAATATGAAAATCCTCTGTCGTCTAATTCTTCTTGGAGTATCCCTAATTGGATAAGTTTATTTAGAACAGTTGTATTGTCTTTTGATTTACTTAACATTTTTTTTATAGTTTCGCTAGAAACAGAAATATCAAAAATCGAAATGGTATCTAGAACTTCTTTTGTTTCTTTTGTTTCTTTTGTTTCTTTTGTTTCTTTGTTGAATTTTAAAAGTTGTTTTTTCACCGTATCATCTATGTTGTCCGTTTTTACAATTTTACCATAATCCTCTGCATCCAAATGCCATGCAAACGCTCCTCCTTTATCTGCATAATCAATTCTCAGTGCTCCTCTATCGTACATCTCTCTAATAGCTTCTCCTATAAATGCAGGTACACCCTCTGTCTTTTCCATTATACTAGTGGCCAATTTTAACGGTTCTTTGTACCACCCAGATATGTAGCTGAACATTTTAGCGGTTTCTTGTATTGATAGTCTATTTAACTTTATATCAATAACATTTTCATCATAAAGCCATTTTTTTACATAATGTTCGCTTTTATCGCCCGTATGGTCTGTCTCTGCAATGCCTATTAATAGTGTAATATTAGCTTTCTTAACACTACATAGTTTTTGCAGGTAATCTATAAACTCAACAACCGTCTGATTAGCTATACTGAAATTAGTAATCGTTATAATTGTTGGTCTTTGATCCAAAGTATCAACAATAAAATTTGAAGCTCTATCAAATAATCTAAGAATCTCTCTATCTTCTGGTAATTCTTTTGAAGGTGTTACATTGTAGCTATGCACCATATCAGGAATAATTTTAACAATTTCTTTCGCATACTTAAGAATAGTATTTCTTTCTGATAGTTTTATTACTTGTCTCAACAAGGAAGATATAATGCTGTGAAATCCTGCATTATGCAAATTGCAAGAAATGCTAAATATATTGTATTTTTTTAATTTCATTCTATAACATGCTTCATCAATTAACCTGCTTTTTCCCATACCACTAGCGCCTCTAATCAACACTAATTTATTCTCTTTTTGTTCAATTGCGCTAATTACATTCTTTAGTTCGTTTTCTCTTCCTACCAATGGTATATTAAAATTAAGTCTATCAACTTGTGTTTTATCTTCAATAGTATAATCTAATTCAAAAGCATCTTCAATATCTTTATTTACATCATGAATACCATTATACTCCTTACTTTCATCAACTCTCACCATTCTGTTGACAATATTTATAAAACTAGTTTTCCATTGATCTTCATTACTGCTGCGATTTTCACATAAATTGTATAAATCTTTTTTATTAAAATACTCTGTAGTAAACAAGTAATAAAGATAAGTGCCAAAAGCAAAAATATCTATTTCGGTTGATTTTTTTATACTCTGATTAGATTCCTCCAAAAACTCAAAATCATAAAATTCCCTGTTGTATTTGTTAAAAAAATCTTCTTTCTTTAATGATATGATATCCATTAATTTCACTCTAATATGTCCGCTTTCACGAAACAACGTGACTGTACCAGGATGTATGTATTTATAACTCTCTCCGCAAAAATGCAAATAATCTATAGCACGTGCTAGTTGAACATAAACGTCTACTAATTCATCTTTAGGTAATGGTTGTTGCAATTCTACAATCAAGTTCGGGTCAAGGTATTCGGTAGTGTAGAAATAATTTAACTCACTTGTATCTTTATCATCAATAGAATCAATAACAGCAAAATTTATTACTCCAAATAATCCTGAATTTTTTCTCGCTGAAATTTCCAGAAAATTATCGATGCAAAATTTAATTAGTGGTTTAGATAAATCTTCATTATTAACAACATACAAGAAAAACATATTGTGATTTTGGATTAAATCTACAACAACATATTTACTTCCAAAAACATCTTGTTCTATAAACCTTTCCACTCGATACCTATTGTTAATTATTTGCATTTCATCAGTTCCCCTTAGTATATGTTTATATTTTATGATGAAAACACTTCTTATACTACTTTATTGTATAGTAAACTTATTCCGTCAGTAAGTACCATTCTTTGCTCATCATCTAAATCGTTAAGTAATATGCTCAAATAATTTCTTCGCATAATTAGAACCTCTTCAATAGTTTCATATCCTCTTTCGAGTACAACAATCTTAATTATTCTACGATCTTTTGTGCCTTTAATCCTTTTTACCAACAACTTTTTCTCCATTCTATTTACCAAATCTGTAATTGTACTACAAGCCAAATGCATTTTTTTACTGAGTTCACTTATTGTTAAATCGCTGCACTTAATTAAGTACTGTAGTGCTTCGAATTGTGGTGGCGTTATTCCCAAATCGCTCAAAATATTTCTGCCTTCACGTTTTATTTTAGTACAAACGCATCTTAGTTCTTCTTCTATTTTAACGATTGTACTATCGTACATAATTTTCTGCATATTTAATCCTCCCGCACTGTATTAGTATCTATATTCTAACATAAACTATCCTGCTAAGCTACACGTAATTTGTATAACGTCTCACAACAATCTTTTTGCAATCTCCCAAAAAAATATTTTTTTAAAAAGGTGTTTTCTTTTATACGTCGAATAAAGTATAATTAAACTATACATAATTGCTGTTGAGTATATGGCATAAAAAAAGGACGTATGCGTTGCATAAGGAGGACATGTTTTCAATGAAAAAACAATATCATTTGAGTAGCACTCATAAAAAAAGACTTTCTTTTCTAATTATTCCTAGTACAACCAATAGAATACTTAAATTTAGTATTCCCTACTGGATTCCAGCATTTATCTCCTTATTTGCTATTCTCACCCTATCTTGTACTTATATTTTTTCATATATGTTTTTTGATGCTTCAGATTCTTTAGCCTTAGCTGAACTCAGAATTCATAAGTTAGAGTTAGAAAATGCTGTGCAGTATGAAGAAATCGCTTTTTTGAACAATAGCTCTAGAGAAATTAATACTAAATTACGTGACTTAAATTTGCTTCAAGACAAAGTAAAAAATATGGTGGGGTTAGAAGATAACAGCAAAGAAGAAATTGTGTCCTACCTTGTAACAAGATCCGATGTGCGTTCATCATTATTTAGTTCTAATTATCAGGATGACATAGGTTCGCTAAACAACCTCATTGAAAGTCAAAAAAAGAGCATGCAGCAACTTATTGTTGATGTTGAAGAACAACTTAAGTACTTAGATGCTCGGCCTGATTTTTTCCCAGCTGAAGGTCGTCTCTCTTCTCCATTTGGATATAGAATTTCACCTTTCTCAAGAAGGCGAGAATTTCATCATGGGATAGACATTGCCAACAGTACGAATACTCCTATACATGCCGCTGGTAGTGGTGTTGTAACTTTTTCAGGATATCAATCAGCCTATGGGCGAGTTATTATCATTTCTCATGGTTATGGATACACTTCAGTATATGCTCATAATAGAAGCAACTTAGTTGAAGTGGGAGATCATGTAAAAAAAGGCGACATGATTGCTAAAATGGGAAGCACTGGTAGAAGCACTGGACCTCATTTACATTTTGAAATTAGAATAAATGGTGATACCATTGACCCTAAAACAATATTAGCAGAATAATATAATTAATATTTAGAAAGCGAGGAAGTAATATGTTTAATAAAAAACGTGCAACATCATTTAGCCAAATCGATTCTCTCATTGGTAAAAATTGTGTATTCGAGGGAGTTGTTAATAGTAAGGGAACTCTACGAATTGATGGTGAAATAAAAGGCGAAGTGATTTCTGAAGGAAATGTTTTTTTAAGTGCAGATGGTAAAATTACTGGAAACATTAAGGCTTCAAATATTTTAATATCAGGCGAAGTAATGGGCGACATAATTGCTACAGACTCATTAAGAATAACATCTTCTGGACGGCTTTTAGGAGACTCAAATGCTAAAACATTTGTGCTTGATGAAAATGCAGTGTTTGAAGGAAAATCAAAACAATATATCGAGAGTTCCACGAAAGATACGGATAAACAAAAAAGCAATACTAAAAGCACAGATAAGCCCATAAAAAAACAAGAAAAAAAATAACTATCTAATATGAAGTCCCTCTTTTGGGGTTTCATTTCATTTTTAGACTATGAGGTGATAATTTGACTAGTTTTTTAACTTTAAAAGATTTTTTCGTCACAAATAAATGGAAATATATTTTAGGCGTTCTATGGCTTATTATAGTTGATCTTCTTCAGCTCGCAATTCCAGAAGTTTTAAGAAGGTTTACTGATAAACTTCAAAATAATCTTCTTACTTTTAACAACATTCTCAATTATGGGCTGATTATAATTGTAATTGGAATAAGCATAGCTATATTCCGTTTTTTATGGCGCATTTTTATTATTGGTACTTCTAGGGAATTACAATATTATTTAAGAAACCGACTGTTTTCTCACCTACTAACTCTTTCTCCAGATTTTTATAATAGAAGTAAAACTGGAGAATTAATGGCTCTTTCTTTAAGCGATATTGGTGCTGTTAGACGTGCACTTGGGATGGGTTTAGTCTTAATTACTGATTCTATCTTRATTACTGTTGTCGCTATAACTATGATGATAACAACGACTGATCTTAAACTAACTTTATTTGCTCTAATACCGTTACCTTTTTTAGTCTTTATTATTAGTAAATTTGGCAAGCAAATAAACTCCAGATCCAAGCAAGTCCAAAAATCTATTGCCTCTTTAACTGACACAGTGCAAGAAAATTTTTCGGGTATACGAGTTGTTAAATCTTACGTACAAGAAGAAGAAGAAATACATAAGTTTGGCATTAAAAACCAAATGGTTTTCAACAAGAAAATGTATCTTGTCAAAATATTTGGAATGTTTTTTCCCGTCGTACAATTGCTATCTTCTCTTAGTTTTGTTGTAGCAATTGGATATGGCGGCTTTCTTGTCGTAAATGATAGCATCACACTTGGAGATTTCATAGCATTCAATGCATATTTGACTCTGCTAGTCTGGCCAATGATGGCTATGGGTTGGGTAGTTAATATTATGCAACGAGGGGCTGCCTCAATGGATAGAATCAATAAAATCCTAGATGAAACTCCTACAATTACTGATGCAGTCGATGCTCGCCATTTAGACTCCTTTAGCGGAGAAATCGTATTTGATTGCGTGAGTTTAAATTACCCAAATAGCAATATTAATTCACTAAACAACTTTTCACTGCGGATACCGGCTGGTAAAAGTTTGGGGGTAATTGGAAAAACAGGTAGTGGCAAAACTAGCATTGCAACTTTACTATTGCGTCTCTACGAACCTAGTAGCGGCACAATATCTATTGACGGTAAACTCATTAACAAACTAACTCTTTCGTCTCTTAGGAATCACATCGGGTACGTAGATCAAGATAGTTTCTTGTTTTCTGATACAGTAGCAAACAATATTGCTTTCGCCGTAAATTCCTTTACACAAAGTGATATTGAAAAAGCAGCTGAAATATCTAACATACACGATAATATTATGAATTTTCCGCATCAATATGAGACTTTTATTGGAGAACGAGGCGTAAACCTATCAGGTGGTCAGAAGCAAAGAATTTCTATAGCACGATGTTTGATGAAAAAACCAAGCATACTTATTCTAGATGACTCTTTGTCAGCAGTAGATACTGAGACAGAAGAAAAAATCATTGATGCTCTTAAATTAGAGCGTAAGAATAAAACAAATATAATTATATCTCACAGAATTTCTACGATTAAAGATTGCGATCACATTATTGTACTCGATAATGGATCTATTTTTGAGCAAGGCACACATGAAACACTTTTGAAAAACAATAGTCTCTACAATGATTTTTATCAAAAACAACTTCTTAGAGAAAAAATAGATGAGGATTAAAGTTTTAGAATCAGAATACAAATTTCGGGAGGCACTCTGACTAATATGTATAAAGAAGAACAGCTGAGCAAAGCTTATGATTCAAAAATTATGATGCGTCTCTTAGTATTCGCGAAACCATACTGGTTTTCATTATCTGTCTGTATTATTTTAGTATTTTTGATAACTATTACAAATCTAGCGCAACCCTATATTGTTAAGTTAGCCATAGACAATTATATTATTGGGAGTTCGCCTACAGACGTGATTTTTAACAAAAGTATATCTGGACTAACTTCGCTAAGCATTATTTTTCTTTTTTTCATCATAGCAAGATTTGTGCTAAGCTACATTCAGGTATATTTATTAAACTATGTAAGTAATAAAATTATATTTAATATTCGCCAAGAACTTTTCTCTCATCTACAAAATATGTCTCTAAGTTTTTTTGATAAGAATCCTATTGGCAGGTTAGTTACGCGTGTTACAAATGATACCGAAACATTACACGAAATGTACTCCGGAGTACTCGTGAACTTGTTTAATGATATTTTCCTTCTTATTGGCATTGTCGTTGTAATGATTCACCTAGATGCCAAACTAGCTTTGTTATCTTTTATTGTCATCCCTATTATTATAGTATCTACATTAATTTTCAGAATAAAAGCACGGAAGGTTTACAGAATTATTCGATTGAAAATAGCAAAACTTAATTCATCATTGAACGAAAACTTAACAGGAATGAAAACTATTCATGTTTTCAAAAGAGAGAGACAGCAGTTTGAAAAATTTGATAGTATAAGCAAAGAGCTCTTAGCCGCAGATAAAAATGAAATATTTATTTTTTCAATCTTTCGACCTTCTATGGAAATCGTTCGTTCGCTTGGCATCGCGATTATTATATGGTATGGTGGCGGGCAAGCTTTACAAGGTAACATGCCGTTTGGTGTTCTTTTTGCTTTTATTGATTACATAAAAAGATTCTTCAAGCCAATCAATGATATGACTGAAAAAGTTAATATATTACAATCTGCTATGGCTTCTTCCGAAAGAATCTTTGCTCTATTAGATAAGCGCCCAGCTATCACTTCACCTTCTAATGCGCAAGACATCAAAAAACTCACTGGAAGCATTGAGTTTAAGAATGTTTGGTTTGCATACAATGAAAATGAATGGGTATTAAAAGATATTAGTTTCAAAATTAACCCAAGCGAATCAATAGCTTTTGTTGGTGCAACCGGAGCTGGCAAGTCGTCAATAATTAATCTTATCGGAAGACTATACGATATTCAAAGAGGCGAAATTTTAATTGATGGAATAAACATTAAAAATATTCCTCTAGGAACTCTTAGAAAAAATATAGGAGTCGTTCTTCAAGACGTTTTCATGTTTACTGGAACTATTAAAGACAATATCATATTAAACAATAAATCTATCTCTTTTGGACAAATTGAATCTGTTGCTAACCACGTAAACGCCACTGCTTTTATCAATAATTTACCCCTTAAATTTAATGAACCTGTTATGGAAAGAGGTGTAAACTTTTCTACTGGTCAGCGGCAGTTAATTGCTTTTGCAAGGGCTTTAATCCTTGAGCCGTCAATATTGATTTTAGACGAAGCCACTTCAAATATTGATACTGAAACTGAAGGGTTAATTCAAGATGCGATTGCTAAAATTATAAAGGGAAGAACTACAATTGCTGTAGCTCACCGCCTTTCTACTATACAAAATTGTGATAAAATCATTGTATTAAGTAATGGAAAAATAAAAGAAGTTGGAAACCACCAAGAACTGCTTAGAAACGGAAGTGCATATTACAAATTGTACCAATTGCAGTATAAGGAACAAACTACGTAGTACCAACAATAATTTTAATTCATCTAATTTGTATATGATAATTTCAAAAAATAGGATTGCCACAATGCGAAATATCGTAATAATATTTTTCTATTACGAATACTCTTTGAATATACTAAATGTCATTGAGGTGATCTTTTGAAAAAAACATCTTTCATTGCTGGAACACTACTGTTGGCTTCTATCAATTTCATTGTTCGCTTTATCGGGTTCATATACAAAATCCTACTGTCTAGGCTAATTGGTCCTCAGGCAATAGGATTATACCAAATGATTATTCCATTTCTCATGGTTCTAATTGTTTTACCAACCGCCGGAATACCTATTGCCGTTTCAAAATTAGTCGCTAGGGAAAACTCTTTAAAAAACACAATAGGTGTCTATAAATTACTAACTATATCTCTTCTGTTAGGCGGTACAATTGCACTTTGTCTATCGGTGTTTGTTTCATTACAGCTTGATTATATAGTAAACAATCTCCTTAAAAATCAGTTGTTATATTATCCGCTACTTTGGGGTATTCCCGCACTTGCGGTTATTACTTTTTCAAGCATTTTAAGAGGTTTCTTTTACGGGCTTAAAGACATAAGACCTGCAGCTGCTGCGCAAATACTCGAACAGCTTGCGCGCGTTTTTTTTGTACTCTTTTTTCTCTACTATAAAAAACCATCGCATCCGGTCACTGCAGTAACCATTGCTATTATAGGCATAGTAATTGGAGAAGCAGTTGGTTTATTTTATTTAGTAATTCGATTGAATCTTAAAAAAATCTCCTCTATTAATTTAGTTTCGTCTTCTAACGTTTCTTATTCTAACTATCTAAAACAAATATCATCAATATCTGTGCCAATAACAATTAGTAAATTTATTTCAGTATCTATGCAAACAATTAACGCTATAATCATACCTCATCGTTTGATTCTCGCTGGATTTTCGCCTATTATAGCAACTGAAATCTATGGCAAAGTATTTGGTATGGCTATGCCTATGTTGTTTTTGCCATTTACTGTTACTTCAGCGTTGGTATTAAATCTTATTCCAAACATTTCTGAACATATGGCAACCAATAATCATGCAAATATTGCAGATAAATCAAGCCTCGCTATTAAAATCACCCTACTAGTAGCGATTCCGATCACTATGATTTATATAGTATTTGGTAATACTATCGGCTACATAGTTTTTAGACAAAGTGATGTGGGCAACTATCTCTCAATCATTGGTGTCGCAACATTGTTTCTTTGCATTCAGCACACTTTCTCAGGAATACTACATGGAATAGGGAAACAAGTATCAGTATCAATAAACTATGTCATAGGGATGTCCACACAATTGTATTTCACATATTTTTTAGTTTCAAACCCCGCATATGGAATTAATGGATTTTTCGTCGGGTTTATCGCTTCTTCCTTTGTAATTCTGACGCTTCATTCAATAATTATCTTTAGAACAATTAAAATTAAACTGCCATTCGTTACTTCCATACTAAAACCCACCATAAGCTCAATTGTAATGCTAGTTGGCATATATCTGTTTAATCAATACGCTTCACAATTTATACCAAATACTTTTATTCTTGCTGCCTTGAGTGCAGTATGCGCAGCTCTCATCTATTGCTTAATGCTTGTCATCACAAATGTACTTAATATCAAACAGATAATTAGGTCGTTAAAGTAATTCTATATTAGAATTCAAAATACTAATCTATGTCTCTTTACTTAATCTCTCTTGCAATAAGGACAAATCATTAGGTAGTAGCGCTTCTACTTCAATATCATTATTACCTCTTACCTTGTACATTTTTAAGGAAGTGGCATGAAGTGCTTGTCTACTGATGTTCTTGTTTGCTTCTGCACCGTATAAATCATCACCAATAATGACATGCCCAATGTACGCCATATGAACGCGAATTTGGTGAGTTCTTCCTGTTAGTAATTCAATTTCTAATTTCGTTGCATTTTTAAATCTTTCTACTACTCTATATTTTGTTAAAGATATTGCACCTCTATCATCTACTGTTCTTTTTATTGAATCTTCAGCCTCTTTGTATATTGGTGCATCAATAGTTTTTTCATCTTCTACAACATTTCCTTCAACAAACGCTATGTATTTTTTCTTAACTTTATTCTCTTTCATTTGCCAAGAAACTATATGCTGAGCATATGCGTTTTTTGCAATAACCAATAATCCAGAAGTATTCATGTCTAGTCTATTAATAAATCTGATTCTATAATTTTTTTGGCTAGCTTGCATGTAATATGCCGCAGCATTTGCTATAGTAAAATCTACATGACTTTTTGTAGGATGTGTAACTATTCCTGGCTGCTTGTTAATAATAATAATATCGCAGTCTTCATACACTACATAAAATGGAATGTCCTGCGGATCAAATCTATTAGGTGTTTCATTCATTATTACTTTAATCTGATCTCCTAGATTTAGCACGTGATGATATTTTGCATACATCCCATTAACATATATATTTTTTTCTCTCTTAATTTTAGATAGTAACCTACTGGAAAAATGTAATTTGTTTTTCAATATCCCTTTTAATGTGTATTTAATATCTTCACTTTCTACATCGTAAATTAATACATTTTCTGTTTGACCTATTTTTGATAACATGCTAATCACTCACTTCCAAAATACTAAATGCAAAAGTTCTTCAACTATTTATTTCGTTTTGCACTCTAAATTATACCCTTTTCTCATAGATAATTAAAGGATTTTTTTTGCGGATGCCGAATATAATAACTATGTGCAACTTTATACTATTTAATATGCTTAATTAAGGAGAGTTCAAATGCTTTCACATAAAGTCATTAACATAGTTCATAACGATTCAAATCTTTCTATTAAAACGGCAGCTTCGTTGAAAAAAAGACTTATTGATTTAGGTTATTTTGTCAGCGATACATTTGACTATGTCGCAGAATTAGTCATATGCATAGGCGGTGATGGTTCTTTTTTAAGAGCGATGCACAAGTATCAGTTTCCTGATATTCCTATTATAGGTATAAACACTGGTCATTTGGGGTTTTTTTCTGATATTCTTCCTGATGAAATTGATGTTTTTTTAGAAAAATATATCAATAACGAATTTTATCTGCAAGACATAAACCCTGTCGAAGCAATTATATGTACTCGAACTGATTGCATTTCTGCACTCGGAATAAATGAAATAGTTATCAAAGGAGATAAATCTAGAACTGTACACTTAAATATTTCTGTAAATGATAAATTGATACAAAGTTTCAGCGGTGACGGCATTCTTATTGCTTCTTCCACAGGTAGCACTGCATACAACTACTCAGTAGGCGGTAGCATTATTGATCCTAGCTTAAATGTTTTGCAGGTCACTCCAATTGCACCGATAAATACTACGGCATATCGTTCATTTACTTCTAGTACTGTTTTTCCTGCAAACGCTAAAATAAAAATAAACCCAGAATATAATTATGAAAACTCAATTGTTATTGTTTGCGATGGAGAAGAGTATAGGTATGATTCAATTGTTGAGGTTGTTTTTTATTTATCTGAGCTTAAAATTCGTATGCTCAGACTTGAAGGTTACGAGTTTTGGAGTAAAACAATCAAGAAATTTCTTTGATTTTTTCTTTTGCAGTTGTAAAAAATACCGTTTGGAGTGATATTATGCATTCATTGATTCACGCTATTGCGTTAGAATCTTCAAAATGTGTTGGTTGCACAAAGTGTCTACAAGTATGCCCAACTGAAGCTATGCGTGTGAAATTTGGCAAAGCAAAAATACTAGAAGAACGTTGCATCAATTGCGGGCAATGTATTTTAGTATGTCCACATAATGCACTCTATGGGGTAACTGATAACTTTCCTAATATTCATAGTTTTAAATATAACATTGCACTTGTTGATCCTGTCTTGTACGGTCAATTTCATAGAGGTATTTCGCCCTCTCACATTCTTTCAAATATTCTTGCACTTGGTTTTAACGAGTGCTTTGAAACATCTATAGGTGCTGAATATGTAACTAAGTTTACAAAGGAGTATATTAAAAGCAAAAAACTTGTTATTTCATCATCTTGCCCGACAATTGTAAGACTGATTCAAATACAATTTCCTGATCTCATTGATAATATACTACCTATTGATACTGAAGTAGAAATTTCAGCACAAATATCACGTGAGAAGGCTATAAAAAAGACTGGTTTGAATGCTGAGGAAATAGGTGTTTTTTATATATCTCCATGTTCAGCAAAAATCTATAGCTTTAAAAACCCTGTAGGCATTATTAAATCTAGCGTAGATGCTACCTTGTCAATTAAAGCTGTTTTTTTAGAAATTAGCAGAACTATTAGCAGCGGCGGCAAGGCTAATCTTGATTATTATCCTTCTGGAAAGGGAATTGGATTCGCTAGAGCTGGTGGACAAAGCCAAGCCATTGAAACTACTGACTACCTTTCTGTAGACGGCATTAGGAATGTTATAAGTGTTTTAGAGGAAGTGGAATACAAGAAAATTAATGATGTTTCCTTTTTAGAATGTCATGCATGTACTAACGGTTGCGTTGGTGGTTGCTTAACTATCGAAAACTCTTTTGTAGCAAGCAATCGGATTAAAAAAATTTCGGAAAATTGTTTTTCTAATGAGCCTTCATCACCAATTATCCTTTCAGATAAATATCTTTTAACCGAACCTTTACACCCTATTAAGGTTATGAATTTAAGCGATGATTTGGCCGAAGCTTTGCAAAAAATGCAAGAAATCGAAAGAATACTACTAACACTTCCTAATATAGATTGCGGTGCCTGTGGCTCGCCTTCTTGTAAATCATTAGCAGAAGACATAGCTTTAGGACACGCAAAACGTTCGGATTGKGTTGTAATACTTAAGAGATGTGTTGATTCTACTAATCACGAAAAAAGACCTTCAATACTCAACACTCAACGAAAATAATTCAGGGCAGAATGATGCTAGCTACCCTGAATCAATTTAATAATCTACAGTACTCCTTCTCGGATTCGAATAAATGTTTCCGCCGAGAATCGCTTTAGTATCTGCGCAAGAATTATATTCACACACAGTCCTACTAGGAATACTAACACATATATCAGCCAATTATTAACAACTAATGCGAGAAGCAGAAGCATATTGCTAACAACACGCATAAAATTCTTTAATAATCGTCTGCGAACTATAAATGACGTTATTACCAAAAAATGAATCTGTAAGCACATAAATAAAAGCGCGTAAGCCAACCTTGCGAAAACACTTAGCAGTTCTTCATTTGAAGTTATTTTTATACCGAATTGTTCTCCTACCCCAAATAGACCGAGCAGCAATAAACCCACATAACCAGTTACAGAAATACAGACAAATAGAATTTTTTTGTTGAGCAAATAATTAATGCTATGATTTACCATAACTCGTTTGTAGACAGCAGACTTGTCCTCTAAGTTAATTATTTCTTCTACAAGCAAGGCTGATGATGTAATCATCATTCCCCATATGCCAACTACTATTATCATCTTTGAAGAAACCTCTGAAAAGTGGTACAATATGACTAAAGGTGCTATCGAGTATAGAAAAAATAACAATAGCTTCTTCGGTTGTTTTATTAAATAATTAAAATATACGTTGTACATTACTCTATCCACCTCCATACACTAATAATCAGTACTTAAGAATTTATTGGAAATCCTCTAATTGGCTAGATACTTCCATAACTTCATCAATATCAATCTGTATATACTTATCAAATGCACTTGAATGCGAAATCACTACGACGATTTTATCGTTAATATCTCCAATGACTTCTATCATTTTTTTTTGTGTTTTGGCATCTACATTAGATAATGGTTCATCGAAAAACAGTATATCTTTGTCAGACAATACCGCGCGCAAGAATGAAACAAATTGCCGTTGACCTGCTGACAAGTTAGTCCCGCCATGCTTTACCTCTGTTTGGAGACCCTCTTTAAAATCATTGACATAGGTCTCTATTCCGTATTTTCTTAAAACACTCTCAAGCCTACTCTGGTTATAAGCTGTTTCTAAAAAAACATTATCTAGTATCGTTCCTTTAAACAAATGACACTGATGCGTAACAAAGCCAATTCTATTACGCAGACTTATTTTTCCAATATCTCTATGGGAAATACTATTATAGAACAACTCTCCTGCATCTGCGCTATACAAACCACTGATAATTTTGAGAAGTGTGCTTTTTCCAGAACCATTCTTTCCAGAAAGCCTGTAATGTTTTCCTGCATTTAGCTGTAAAGAAAGGTTTTGGAGTACTTGTTTAGTCCCATTATAATTATAACTTACATCCACTATTTTTACCTGTTTAATCGGAACATCTAACTGCGTATGTCCTGAATCAGCTTCGATTGGGTAGGAAAAAAACTCTCGTATTCTCTCAACACTCACTTCAACTGGCTTTAATTGTACTGCAATCGAAGAAAAAAACGTTACATTTCCAACTATCTTCAACATATATTGAGAAAGCGCCACATATGTCCCTACTGTCAACTCACCCATAAAAATAAAAACACCTGCAATAAGAAGCAATACCACGCTGTTTAATCGAGCAATTGCTGATAAATTTTCTGCAAAATAAACAATGCTTTTATTTTTCTTCAAAAAAGAACTCACAAAAGCTGTTAGTCCGCCACTAACTATGTCTACTTGCTTATTTTGATAATTATTCAATTTAATTGCCTCGATAGAATTTATCGTCTCAAATAGTAAGTTGTTTACATTTGCTGAATGTTCCAGTAAAACTGTTGAGTGTTTCTTAAGGGACTGCGCTGTCTGATGTGAGATGTACGCAATCAGTGGCAAGAATATTAGCATTATTAAAGTGATTCTATAATCAATGTACAGAGCAATCAAAATCGAAAAAACAAAATCAATAATTGCGCTGAATGAAGATATAATTGAGGTTGAAAACAAGCTTGATAAGTTATTGCATTCATTTATTCTTGCAACAATGTATCCAGCATCTTTTTTCAAATAAAACTCCATCGGAAAGCGTAATGCCCTTTGTATCATATCAACCTTTATGTCATTAATTACGTTAACATTGATTCGCAAAAGTACAATCCTCGACAACGTAAACACGACGTACTTAACAGCGTGGACAAAAAAAATAATAAATACGAGCTGATAAAAATTCGCCTTACTTCCTTTTTCAATTAAGATATCTACAACACGGCCATTAAGGTATGGAACAGGCATGGTGAGTAACGACGAACATATAATACCGAGTATAGTGAAAACAAGTGATACCCTCACTTTTCTTAGATATTTAAACATGAACTTATAGTTAGTCATAGATACACCTCACTAGTTTATTATCTGGACCTCCCAATGCCAGTCATTATAATCGCATCAAGACAACTACAATAGCGATTATTTTAAGAATAAGTTGAAAGATGCTACGATTCATTAAGTGGTTTCGCTCTCTTATGCTTACAAAATCTCTTTTTAGAGAAAAAATTATTGAAAACAACACATAAATAATTGCAGTAATCCTTATCATGTTAAGCATTGCTTCTCCCCTTCGTTAAACAAATTGATGTTCTTATATTTTATGTTAACCCCATTCCTTGAAAAATACCAATATACGCTGCATACAACATAATCATCAAGATTGTAATAGCGATGATTTCATTTTCAATCCAATATATAACTACATAAGATACGACTGAATAGATAAGTTCGAACAAAAGAAAGCAAAATATCATTTTAAATTCAAAGGCAAGTCTCCCTGAGAACACAATAATACCTCCCAAAATGATATGTATGATTAGATGAACTACGTATAGCGACAAAACCCGTGTCGTATGTATTCGCACGTTGCTATAAATAGTGCTCACACGCTTTAGCACACCGTACTTTTTATCTGATTTAATCAAATGCATATCTACCTCTAAGAAAATAAACCCCAAGCTCCATAGGTAAATATTAGTCGCCTCTAAGTTCAGCGCAAACAAAATCGCAATAAAAATTACATACTGTACAATATTTTTCTTGTTGTGGATTATATACAAAATATTTTTATAAAAGAACATACCTTTTCCCTTCATTTGGTTTAAATATTTCCATTCCAATTACACAGTAACAAGAAAATGCCTTCATCGCAATTCCCTCGTGCTTAAAATCTTCCCATATTCCATTTGAATTAAATCTGTGCATACAGTCATAATTTCCTCTATATTATGACTGCTCATAATTATTATGGAGTCACCTTGGTTTTTTTTCAGGAATCCATAGAAACACTGTTTTGTCTTTACATCAAGGCTGACAGTGGGTTCATCTAGAATGAGCACCTTAAACTTATTTAGCAAAGCTGTAGCAAGTGCTACCATTTGTTGATTGCCTGCAGATAACTCTGAAACTCTTTTGCTCAATATTCTTGACATTTCAAATATTTGAACTACTTCCTTGATTTCTCTTGCATTCTTCTTGTATACTCCCTTCCAAAACTGTAAGTTTTCAATCACTGTCAGCTCGTTATAGAGCCCTTTATCTTGATCTAAAAATGATAGCTCATTTTTGCGGCTCGACAACTCAATGAAACCAGCATCACAATCTATCAAACCCGCAATAGCCTTCAGTAAAGTTGATTTTCCCGAACCCATCTCTCCATACAAACCATATATTCTATCTTTTTCAAAAAAAAGATTGACTTCACGTAAGGCTATCGTTGAACCATATCTCTTTGATACTTGCTTTACTAAAATTCCCACTGTTTTGCCTCCCACTAATTCGCGCTACAACCTAAAGAGACCGAGTGCATACTTTATCATAAACACTAGAATACTCTGATTCTATAGCCTTGCAATCCATACATGTGATGTTATATTTGCATGATGCGCATTTCATATATCTCTTTACAGGTGACAACCAATGCTTTTCAATTCCTTTTCGATTTCTGTATAGATTTACTGTTTCAAAATCTACCTTTGATAGTACCTGATCTTTCATTTTTAGACAAGGCAATACATTCATGTTCTTGTCTATTGCAAGCATACCAGTCAAACATGGATGAAGTTTTGCACGCATAGATGCTTGTTGCGCGTTAGTCACATGCAAACCACGCTTATATGTCGCGTTTTCTATAAGTTGTCGTTTGTTTTTAATTGTGTAACAATATTGTACCCTTTTCTTATCAACCCCTTCAACTATAGCCAAGTTTGTTTGCTCTAGCTCTTGATCAACTACTATATAGTATCTAACTTGATCTTTCAGCATATCAAGTAGCACCCGCTTCTCTTGATACAACGCTGTTTCGTTTTGCATGTTATTTTTAGTCATATCTATCATTATTATCAACTGAATTTTATTTTTTAATAAATCTTTGACAATCTTCTCATCTATATTTGACATATTATTCAATATAGTAACTTCAACACCGTTCATCAACCCCAATGCTTTAACTAATATGCGCACATTATCATAGTGCCTAAAAATATCCCCACCAGTAATGATTAACCGCTCAAGTGACTTGTACTTATTTAGTCCAGCTAACAACTGCTTATACGTGTGAGAATCAAACTGTTCATTGCTAGTTTCGCACATGAAACAGCCAAAAATCAGTTTTTCGCCACAATACTTGCACCCTTTTGTACAGCTCAAAGGCAACTGTACTACTAAAGTATTCAATGTTAAAGTAGAACGGATATTATCATTGCTCAACTGTCCAGTTCGTATTTTTTCCTCATAATACTTCGTATTCACTTTACGCGCCAATCCCATATTAATCAGATTCTGCATAAATATTTCTGCTCTTTGGTTGCCATCAATAATTTCCTCGTAAGTGTTTCCTCTTAAAATTCTGCCAATCAAAGCACTTTCATATAATTCAATATCAAATAATTTACCTGACAGGGAGTCTATCAGTAAATATCCATTTTCCCCAGACACCAGATCTACTGTATTCTTCAATCTTAAATACGTCATTTAAACACCTCCACATAAATGTCATCAGATATGCATGTGAACTTAATAAGATACGCTTAAGCATGTATCAACAACTATCCACAGTTACTCTTTTACCACTCTCTTTTCAAGTTTTGCATAATATAAACTAATATCCATCAAATAATTATTTTGTTCGGTTCGAACCCTTTTTCCATTGCTCCAAATACTTCAATAAAATTATTCATTTGATGTTTGCGTTTTTTTTGACAGGCTTCTTCATTTGGCTCAACAAACTCACCATCAAGTTCAATGTTTTCAACATAACAATTTGCGCAAACTCGCTCAATCGAACACACTTGACACTTTTTGATTTTTCTGTTGTACTCATTAATCATATCAGCAACTGCGTTCAAGTCAAGCCCAGTTTCATAATTCCCTATCGGTCTCGCATTATTTATACGCTCACAAGTGTAGAATTCTCCATTTGGTGAAACTGCTATCTTACTGCCTGGCACACATAGCCCTGTTTTACCCAAATACCGCAATTTAATTTTGTCAGTTTTGACGTTAATGTTTCTATTCAATATATTTCTGTACTCAACTTCAAACATAACTTTCTCGAAGTTAGTCGTGAATTCGCTTCTTATTAGCTTTTTAATATACTTTTCACGCAATTCTTTTATCGATTCTCTGTATGATCGTAATGTCTCTTCATCATATTTCTCATACCAATCTGTAAATCCATCAAATACTTGCGACAATCGACCCACTTTATAATCTGACAATTCACCACTCTCAAAGAATTCACCAAGTAATTTCATGTCAGTACCAGGATCAATAGTGCACAATAAAACACACTTTGAAACATGCTTTGGGTACAACTTTTTTAATCGCAATAAATTTTCTTTTACTTTCTCGTATGTTCCAGACCCATCACCATAGACCCTTAACCGATTATTTTCTTCTTTGTCTCCATTCAAACTTACTGCAATATAAAAATTTTTTGATACAAGGAAATCAATAATTTCATCGTTCATGAGTGTTGCATTTGTTGATATAGTATATTCCACATCTCCATATCTTTTATTTACATACTCCACAGTTTTTCGTATCACTTCAAAATTCATCAATGGCTCTCCACCATAAAACCCTATGATTGGAACTTTGAGCGGATGATAATCAATTGTTTTTTGATGCGCAATCAAATATGAGTCACAGCTTTTTTTAGCAATCTCAAACGTCATCATAGTATCTGCATGTAAACGCGAGTTTTTGTATGCACCAGAATACACACAATACTTACAACGAATATTACATGCTTCTGTCACGATTAGTGTAATTTGGCAATACCCATACTGTAGCAAATGATGTTGTAAAGCTCTCTTATCAACCTTGACAGGAGTATAATACTCATCAGAAATGTATTTTGAGAGGATAAACTCGTTCTCTCTTTTTTCTTTCACATGTTTAACAACTCCATCAATGTCATTGTAATAGTATGTATTTTCTTCTGTATTAAAGTAAAAACCTCTCATTATAATATCCTTTCATAAATATACTACACTTATTTTTAATTCGTTAACACTTACGCGTATCTCGCAGCACCTGCACCTGCACCAATTACATCCATAATAGGGAACATAGTATCCGCAGCACACAGTACTAGACATATTCCTACGCAAATCACCCATCCATCACCATTTGGTTTAATTTCGTTCATTCTTTCGCCTCCCTCCTCTTAGAATTTAATTTGTATTTCTCTAATCATTCGTAACCTACTGCTACTCCGAAAAAGTCCATTGGTGCAAGACCATCAATCAAGCACAGACCAACACAAATAATTATACATGCAATAGATGCATCTGGTTGATACCCATTCATTTCTTTCATGCTTTACCTCCTTATATGTGTACTCTCGTTTTTTAGAATTTAATGAGAGGTTTTTTTGTTAATAATATTGAATTTTCCTTACGTCCTCAGTCAAACTTATCAGTCTAAAGCATTTTACCCTTTTAGTTTTTTATGTACACAAGTGTCTTATATTTTAGTTTCTTGAAAACCAAATAGTGCTTTTTTCTAATCTCATAGTTTATTGCTCACGTACAAAAGAATTTGTGCTTATATCACTAGTATACTATCAATCAATTAAAAAAATTGTCGAAACGTGTCATCAAATAATTTTTTTTTATTTTTACATCTCTTTGTTATCGGTGTTTGTCAAGAAAATTRTCTATTTATTTACATTCAGTARTTAGAGCATCCTCATGAATACCTAAATATCTAAAAATTTTCTTAATGTTTTCTTCTAGTGGTTTGGTATACCTTCTTACTGGTCTCTGTTTTAGTTATAGTTCTTATAGTTTGAATTGTGTAAAAGACTTGATAAATTGCAATTAATGTTGGTCTTTTTATCTTTATTTTGCCTGGACCTATGATAAAGTCATCATCTTCATCTTTTTAAATAATACTTTGGGTTTTAAACTTATTAATAACCACAATTGACAAATAGTCTATCATTACCTTTCATCTTATATAGTTCGTACGATTAATAATAATATAACCTTTTTCATAACTCAATACAAGCATTATTGCAAAAGTGGTCGTTTTTTTGTCATAAGTAACATATAACCTGAGTTTAGAGGATGAAGTTAATATAAATCTACGCAACGCCTGAAATTCAGGTTACAGTTCAGAGGTGAATCTTTAATAATCCCATAATATACACGTTTTCCTGACATGTATATTATGGGTCTCAATGTTCTGGGCGGCAAAAGGGAACTTTGTAAGTTTGATTTGCGCGGATAACTATAGGATTATTGGCTTGTTAATAAGTGCAGCATGAATATCCTCTAAAAAGTTTGTTCCATTTTTCTTATAGGTAATAGCTGTACTTTTAATAGTTCTATATATTTTAGCACCTTGTAAGCTTCTAAACTTTCCGATCTTCTGTTTTATTTTTACATCTCTCAAATCCCGCTCGGCCTGTTATTAAAACATCAGAATAACAGGCGTTATACTGATAAATAAATTATTCTGAGCATTTAGAGAAAACAGCTCAATTACTGTCTTTGAGTTTAAAATGCTCAGAATAACTTTTCCTCTGATATAATTAACTTAGGTTTTTACTAAGAATAATTGATTGGAGGAAAAAATGAACAATTTTGAAATTTTAGCAGAAGTTACACTTGAAAAGGTAATTTTTTTTGGTATTAAGAGTAAAACAGTGATTGAAGGTTTTAAAAGGTCTTGCAGACTGATTAATGAGTTTTTACTAGAGAATGAGATTGAATTTACAATTGAAAGTGCCAATAAATGGCTATTAAGATTTGAAAAACAAAGAACGGGAACCAGAAGCCAACGTAGTTTATATTTATCACATAGACGTACAACATTACTTTTACTTGACTGTAAAAATGGTAATCTTGATAAATGGAAAACATATCCGACAGTCACAATGAAACAACCAGAAAACGAAGGATATATCAATTTACTAAAAATGTATAAACACTATTTGATACAGAATAATATGTCTGATTCTACCGTTATGTTTGCATTAAGAGTAGCAAGTATGTTTTTTCTGTATTTAGAAAAAGGTAAAATTGAATCTATAAATAATCTTACTCTAGAAATCGTTTCTGGTTTTTTTAGAGTGCCAGAGTTTTCAGAAAGAAAACCAACAGGCGTGCAAGCTTATGCCTATAAACTAAAAAAACTTCTACTATTTTGCGAAGAAGAAAAACTAATAATTAATCTCATACTCCGCTAAACTAAAATAAAAACAAAAGAATTAGCAATTTCCATATATTTCAAAAAGGTATTTAAGGATTTATGTCTAATTATATACATAGAAGAAATAAAGGAAGGAGAACTATGCTATGGATATAAAAGATGTAGATATTACGACCCACGCAGATGGAAAAGCTGGTTTTATTGTAGAACTTACTAAACAAATAAACTTACCTGCGGTCTTTAATAGGAGTTTAACTAAAACTGGCGGAAGACCAGCAGAAATATCCTATGGTGTATTAGCACAAATGATGATAGTGAATATGTGCGACAAGCATCACCCACTATCACGTTTAGCAGAGTATTATGAACACAAAGATTTAGAAGGGTTATTTCACGAGCAAATTAAGATAGAACAAATAAATGATGACAGATTTGGCGGATTTTTAGATGCAATGTACGAATATGGAGCAAAGAAGCTTTTTACAGAAATAGCAACTAACGCATTTATGCGCTATGGAATTAGAGTCAAAACGATAAATTTTGATACCACATCAAAAGTGATGTGGGGTTCATACGAAGGATCAGATGGCAAAGAAGGAGAAATATCAATAACCTTCGGTCATAGCAAGCAAAAAAGAAATGATAAAAAGCAAATAAAAATAGGTGTGGGTACAGCTGAAGGGATAGTAGTAGTTGGTGAAGTATTATCAGGAAATATCGATGACAAAACATATAACAAGGAAAAATTAGATGAAGTAGAAGAAATATTAGACAATTTTAAAATAAGTAAAGAAGATTTTCACTACATAGCCGATAGCTCGTTGTTTACAGAAGAAAACCTCAAGAAAGCCCAGAATAAAAACATAAAAATAATAACGCGAATGGTTGATACCACAACGATTTCTAAAGATATGAAAAAAGAAATTGCAACTAAATTAGAGGACTTAGAAGAAATAACATTCCAAAGAGAAAAGAAAAATGCTACTTACAAAATAGTTGAGAGAGTAGGAAATTAAAGAGGAATTCCATTAAAATATGCTATTTGTTACTCGTATTCACTTGAAAAAACAAAAGAAAGAACACAAGGCAAACAAAAAGATAAGGAATTTGAAAGTTTATTGAAACTTTCAAAGAGTTATAAAAAAAGCAGTTTTGCATGTCTAGAAGACGCACAAAAAGAAATAGTTTTACTAGAGAAAAGAGAACTCAAAAAAATTAAATTTCATAATGTAGATCTAACTATTGAGGAAAAAGAAAAGACTAAACGCGGGCGACCAGCTAAATCTAGCAAAGAAGTGGAAGTCGATTTAGAATACAAAATAAGATTTGATATAGAGTTTGACGAAAAAGAATTCGATCAAAAGTTAAAAGAAAGCTGTTTATTCATACTGTGTAGCACAGATTTAACTTTATCTGCTGAAGAAATACTTAGAGAATACAAAACACAAGACAGCGTAGAAAAAAAGTTTAAGCAATTAAAATCGCCTCAATTTGTGAATTCGTTATTTTTAGAATCAGTAACGAGAGTAGAAGCACTAGCATATTTGATGCTAATAACACTAATGGTTCTCTCAGTAGCAGAATATGTAGTTAGAAGAGGGCTAAAAGAAGATGATGATTTTATCATAGGTCCAGGTAAAATAAAGATGAAAAGACCAACATTAAATGCAATTTATCAAATCTTTTACACAGTTCAAACTATAAGAATTATAGCTAAAACAGAAACCATAAGAAGGTATACCAAGCCACTTGAAGAAAACATTAAGAAAATTTTTAAATACTTAGGTATTCATGAGGATGCTCTAATTACTCAATGTAAATAAATGGACAAAAAAGAAAGTGCTGGGATGATTGTGTTGTTATACTAAACTAGTTAAGTTGCTTTAGCTGAAAACTGCTTAAATTCATTTGCTGTTTAATACTAATTAAATTTTAGAATTGCAAATCCATGAATTTTGAGCAACTATAAAAAACAGTTCAATATTTTTTGAAAAAGGCGAATAATTTATAAGAATATATGTACTATTCAGCGGAGTGTGAGTTTCATCTGATATGGCGTAGAGCACACAAATTAGTAATGTCAATTTAATGTCATTCCCACCAGTTCTCCTTACCGCATTCATCACCAATAAATCAAGTACTAAATAAGGAAAAATAAGTTGACTTAGCCTCTTCCCGTAAACAGCCAATTTTCTTCTCAGTAAAGGACTTCGTTTCAAGTAGCTTGGCCAAAAACCTTCGCGCCGCACGCTCCGCCCACTGCTGTCACTGTCTGCTTTTTGTTCTCTCTCCCTCAATTTTTGGCACAGTAATATTTTTGCTTTGGACTTGTAGGTTTATCTGGTATTGTTAGTTTTAACAATCCACCATTGATTAAAGGTTTCAGTATTATTTTTCTGAAATGCTCTCTATTACTCAATTTCAAAAATTTTTGCATTTCACTTCTAGTTCTTGGTGATTTACAAAATTCTAATAAATTCTTTATTTCTTCATCAGCTTGCGTGGTAGCTTGCGTGGTAGCTTGCGTGGTAGCTTGAATATCAACTTGACTAGTTAATGGGATAATCGTCTTAAAAACGTCTCCTTCAAAAAAAGTAGGCTCTGCTCCAGAATATATCTTATTATATTTGTAAATATTTCTAACTCCTGATCCCAATTCATCTACCCATCCAATTTCTTTAAAGAACTTTGCTATAGTCGGATTTTTGGGAAAAGGCGAGAAATTATCAGGGTCAATAATTCCATTCCCATGAGGTTTATTACTATTCTCAACAAAAACTCTACCTTTCTCAATAACAAACTTTGCTGGAAATGGGTTCGCAAATTCTCTATGAATTAGTAAATTAGAAATAACCTCTCTAAAAATTTTATCTCTAAGACTAATTCTTCTGTCACCTTCAAGATAAAAATTGTCGTTAAGATGCTTGGAAACAAACTGTATTAGCCGTTCAAAACTCTCTATCAAATTAACTCTAATATCATCTCTGTCTTCATTTCGGTCGAATATTTTTCCATTGCATCTATGAACTTGTGAGCTCTCGGGAACAAAAATATAGAGAACAGTCTTTCCCTCAATTTCAACCTCTTTAACAGATAAATAAAATGTCGGGCTTATCTTTTGAGGATTATTCATAGCTGTCACAAAATCTTTTTTTATCCTATTAATCGAATCTGCATCAGTGCCCACAACAATACCATCATCGTCAACACCAAGGAGTAGATGACCACCATTACGATTTAAAAACGCACATACTGTTTCGAATACGTCTTTGTTCAATTTATTCTTGCTTCGCTTAAACTCAACGGTCAAATTTTCTCCACCACTAATAAATTCTTGTAGCTTCTCATTTCGCATAATATCATTTTCCCCTCAAATTACTTTTTGAAGCAATCTATGAACTATTGACTATTCATGTCACCAGATTAGTTGTTTCTACTCAGAAACATAATAATAGTTTTTGCACTAATTAGTCAATTATTCTTTTTTATTACTTACCACATAGAGTACAACCTTCACCTAATTTCACTAAAACCTCTTCCTAACAATATCAATCCCTTTATTCGTTATCATCCTTACTTCTTTAATATTTAGTATGTAGCAAAGTTAAAATACACTAATACCCCAACAAGCACGCTACTTGCAAGTAAAAATGCATTAAGCACAGGGGGGTTTCATCTTTGCCTAAAAGTAAAATGCCTGCAAGATTGAAACCTTCAATTTTATTTTTATAATCAATACTATAAAGCCCTGCGCTTTTTAAAAGTTCCATATCATCCAATTTCCCCCATGGGTGATTAGCATCACGTATAACCGCTATTTTCATTTTTCCATATACATCGATTGTATCATATTTTATCAATTTTACAAACGTTTTGAATTTGAGATAATCTATCATAATATCTTTAAGGTTTATCACACTGTGCATTCTTATATTATTTCTGTGTCTAGTAATAATTCCACCTAATATTTTCTTTTCAAAGTAATCTTCTAGGTACCGCTTATCTCAGAATACATATGACCTATCTTACCTTGCATTTCAACTAAATCAGGTTTAGCTCTTAACTTATTCATCCCATTCTCGATGAGAAGTCATCTGTCCATCCCACAATTCCCTATTTCAATTTGATTGTTAACACTACACTTATCAGAATTGTTGCTTCTAATAAAATACTTTTATTTCTTAATACAATAACCGTGGTGTTACAGAGATTTGCGCTACCTAAAACACATAACTTTCAGGATTAGTTCCCATTTTTCTAAGTTTTTTATCTGTCTTAGTTGACGTACTACCTTCAGTTGAAGATGATAGAAAACCCTCAATATAGGTATCAGCATAAGCACGTCCCGTTGCATTATCTATAATCTTAAAACTCTTTATCCACTGCTTAAGATCTCTGGTAGTAAATGGACTATTAATTTTTTTATTCTGCACTGCCTTTTCCAATTTTTCTAACAGGGTTGCCATCTGCAATTCCCCCTTGCTTTTTTTCCTAGCTCACTCAACCTACATCGTTTGGGCATATGGAGACCTTTACTGTTATAAAAATCCCGCTCTTCTTCCGTGAAAAAGTCAGCACCACACTCTATGCACTTCAATAAATAGCTTGTATTCTCTGCCAAGACTTCACCCTAGATTCTACGTCAAACAATTTTAAAATAGCCTTAAAGTCAGAAAGCATCAGGCTTTAGCTAAATTTAATTTTCACCCATTGGGTGAAATGGAAATCAGTTGGATTCGTTAAATTATCTGCTTTTATAACCTTTAATATGTTAAAATAGAAGTAGGTAATTTGAGAAAAAGGGGTGCCGATTATGGTTAACAAAATTGATTTCAAAGCTAAAAATCTTACTTCAAATGCAGGCATATTTTTACTGTTTGAACATGCCAAAAGTGAGGGGGTTTTTAAACTTATTGAAAAAGAGCTTGTGTTTGATACTGAGTCAACAAATAAAATCAAGATGAATCATATAAAGACGATGCTCTGCGGCCACTTTATTGGAATTGACAAATTGGAGCGTCTAAAGCTACTTCAAAACGATCCACTGATGAATGAATTTGATATTTCGGTGAAGGAACCAGAAACGGTATCTCGATTTTTAGGAAACTTTACTTTCAAGACAACTCAAATGTTTAGAGATATCAATTTCAAAATCTTCAAAAAACTTCTTTCTAAAAGCAAGTTAAGTTCTA
>NVVX01000024.1 GCA_002733545.1 Alkaliphilus sp. | reverse complement strand
GCGACGCCCGAAGACTTCATGCGGGGCATCATCGGCAAGCTCGGCACGGAGAGCCGGGAGGCGCAGGACTTGCTGCGCAACCAGGAGTCGCTGACGCTGAACCTGGTGAACCAGCGCGAATCGATCTCCGGGGTCAACCTGGACGAGGAGACGCTGGCGCTGATCGTGCACCAGCGGGCATTCCAGGCCTCGGCGCGCTACATCTCGACGATCAACGAGTTGCTTCAGATCGTGCTCAACCTCTGATGGACAGGAGTAGCTGACAATGGTATTTGGCGGCGGTTTTCCGAGGATCACACAGACGACGCAGCGCAACTCCAGCCTGGACAGCATTCGCCGGCGGCAGTTCGAGGTGACTCGGCTGGCCGACCAGCTGTCTTCCGGCTTCCGTATTCGCAACCCGTCCGACGATCCGGTGGGTCTCAACCGAGCGCTGCGCTTCCAGCAGGCGATCGGCGCCAAACTCATTGTCCGTATATGTATTATTATAATAGGTTAGCATATCCGAATGAAGCAAGGCTAATTTTTCATTGACTGAATCTTCTGCTAATATTTCTTCTTTTACTCTCTTGTAAATAGCATTTATTGCTGTTTTTATTGGAAGTATAAAGAATCCCTTATTGTTTCCTATCCAATGAAACCCAGCTTCTGTTTTTCCAAGACCTGTTTGAGCAACAGCAACAATATTGTTTTCTGAGTTAGCGATGCAAAACTTTTGCAAATCGTTCCACTCTACCGAAGTATCATATTTTTTCCATTTATTAAGCAACTGTCTTAATCCTTCATTTAAAAAATCATTTTTAAATTCTATAGGAATTTCTGCACTAGCACTGTAGTCACATTTGTGAAGTAATCCTTTTACTATGATTGCTTCTTTATCATTTACTATTTTGCCTATTTTCTTTATGGTCCTACTTTTTAGGGTGTATGTAGCAAACCCACTTAACAACTTCTCAATTAGCTCTCTTCTCTCATCAATAATTTCAAACACATTCCCATAATCATGATGATTTAGTACTGCATGTGCTATTTTTATGTAGTCTTCTTTATTTCCTATTTTTTTTTCGTCTATAAAGTAGAGAGACAATACATTGTGTACCACCTCATTCTCCTTATTGAACTTACTATTTCCCACAATTCTTCTTTGAAAGATAGGATTCACTTTACCATAATCATGGTATTCACAAGCAAAAATCAATAATTCATATTCTCTTTGATTAATGTAGCCATATGCATTCAAAATAGAAGCATTCATTAACAGGTCGTCAGTATGTTCACGTATTGATTTCTTTTTTTTTGCAAAATATTTGCATAAATCTATAGTCACCAATTTTTACACACTTCCTCACTTAATAACAATTTATCCGCTAAATAAAATTAACAATATACGTCTCATCACCAGAATAGTCTATGAAAATACCCTTACTCTCCTCGTCAATTAAGTACTTAGATAAATACACAACTTTTTTCTTTTCAAATTTTCTTTTCTTGTCCTCTAATATATAGTTTTTATTCAGATAGTACTTGGTTCCACTAGCTTCTATCCCTTCTCTTCTTCTGGCAGCTAACACGTCTTCATTAATTACTAATTCATGCGATATATATGCCGCATTTGCGCTAGGAACTTCGCCTACTATATTATCAGTGACTGTTGTTAAAATAGCTTCTTCAACTTCAACAAAATCTTCACTTCTTCCTAAAGACTGGAGATTATAAATATTATCTTTTATTATCCTTAGTGTCTCCGCATCACTTTTAACATGAATAATCAGCTTAATATTATTAAGAACCTCATAGTATGCTAAAGATGTTGTTAAACTTGCGTACCTACTGATTGGAATGTTATATTTAATATTCTCATACAATTTGAAATTGTTTTTAATCTTTTTACTAAATTCTGTAATCACTTTTTCTCTAAGTGCAATTGATTTATACTCTGCTGAAGTTTTCTCATGCTTTTTTTTCTTTTCTTTTAATGAGTTTTTTTCAGATTTACTTCTAGCCAGAAATGGCTCTACCATTTCTTTTTTTAACTTTGCAATTTTGTCTCGCATATCCTTTAAATCTCGATACTCTTTCAATAATGCTTCGTTATATACGTCTATAGTAATCCCTTGCCTAAAACTATTCCCTTGGCTTTTTTTAGCAGTAGCTACTTTATCAAAAGCATTAGATAGCATATTAGCATTCTTGAGTTTAATCAATATCCCTCTATCATCCATCACATTATTTAAGAAACAATAATCTGTATATGCCTCTCTATGCATTGACTCATATTTACCTTGTATACTTATATCCATAGGATGATATTTTTCAAATTTACATGCAGCATGAATAGCGCCGATTACTGTAGAAGGTGGTGGTAATGGATATGTCATTTTATTTTTAACAGTTTCTTCTTTTTTATAATTAGCTTGCGTTTGACTTATTATCAGTCTTAAAACTTCCATAACTATACACCGTAGTACTTTTTAACTTGCGCTTGTAGTTTTTCAAAAAACGAAACTATTGATATTGGCTCCAATTTTTCAACAATCTCATTCTCATTATCAAAATTATCACCTGCAATAAACGCAACTTCAAAGCCCTTACCTATTCTATCTACTAGTTCAGAATTAATCGACAGTTTATTGTCTTTTACTTTCACCACATTTTCAAAATAGTGCGTTTTTCTATCAGATAACCCACCCACAACAAAAATTGGTTCAGCGTTGTCTAAGTTGCCTTTTACAATTAGACTTAGATTCTCTATTGCATTTAATATTGAAATTACTCTGTTAGCTTTTTCTTCACTGTTACATTCCATATTATAATTATCATCTACACCTATCATTTCTAAATCTATAGTAATGCTGTAGCATTTAATAGATTTGTCGTATTCATACTGATAAGGCATTAATCCGCAAGCACTTGCATCTTTTTGCAAGTTTAAATCGTTTTGCCTTGCGAAGGTTCTTGCAAGATGCAAGTTGTTATGAAATCTAGTTTCACTTATAAATTCATTACATGCTATAGCGTCAGTTACGTAAAAGGAACTTTTTCTTATAGTTGTATTCCCAGATGTGTTCATATACCCACCCTCAAGAGCTTTACAATTACTAGCATTTAGCTCCTTTGAAACATCCTTCTGCGTTGCCCCATCTACAACCACTTTTAAGTCATCATACATGCCACTTTGAGTCATTATACTGTTTTTTAAACTCTCCTTACTTCTACTTGCATATGTTTTTCTATTCCTGAATATTTTTTGAACTGCTGTTATATTTCCTAATCCCTCGCCATAATTTGATGTTATGTTTGATAAAACGGTTAATGTTAACGCTTTTTTATTATTCATCTACCATATCCTCCTTTTTTTTACTTGTATTTAGTGCATTTACAAACGTATAAGCTAACCTTTTGTTTGCATCAAAATCTTCGAACAAATCATAAGCAAAAGTAAATACAACCCCCGAATAAGCTGACAGCTGCAATAAAATTTCACAGAACTTGTCATAGTCTTTAAACGTTAGTGAACTGACTAATTTATGTTTGTACGAATCAATTTTATTTGCTTTCTTCTCTTTACTAAATTTTTCTACTAGCGCCCTTGCACTTGCATATGCCATTTTCATTTTTTTATCCATATAGTTCCCTCCATTTATCAAATTATTTATTCTTATAAGTGTATCAATATTATAGCTATAATTTTCTTTTAGATGCAGTAATTTTTCAATTATTGAATCTAACCCTATCCCATTAATAATATTATTTGTCACTTCTTTTTCTAAGTTTAAATACAAGTCTTTCGAGATTTTAACATTTTTAATGATTCCTTTATATTCTTTTATCTGCTCAAAAACTTTAATTGCTTCGTCTCTAATAAACATTGTTTCGTAAAAATTATTATCATCACCTTGCTTTTTTACAATGATCTCTACAGCATACTTAATGAATGTCGCAGAGTTTGCTGTGCTACAAAACAAACTTTCCCTTGGATTCTCACTATTGGTAATACCTCTATTAGCTGCAATAAGCATTTTAATTGACAGATTATTATTAATAAAAAATGCCTCTCTTGACTGGTTAAATCCAAAAGGAATAAAGTCAAAAACCTCATCATCGACAAAATTATACGTGCTAACGTCCCAATTATAAGATATTGACTTAGTTTTTCTATTAGGGTCAACATAATAACCCAATAGCCTGCAGGTTTTCCCTTTTTCTTTTAGAAAACAACCCGAGTTGGTGAATTTAGAATACAAACTTTTACCATTTACAAACGTGGCTTTTATTAGCAAAAGTCTGTTTTCGTCAATTAAGTCTAAAATTTCTTCTTTGTTGGTGCCATCAAACTTTTCCTTCCCAAATACCTTCTTCATAACGGTGTTAGCGGTTAGCTTTTTGTTGATAAAATCCTCTTGTTCCTCAGTAAACTCATCGCCACCTACCAATTCGTCAAGTGCTTTATGATGCATTTTGTCACCAAAATGATACTCAGCAAAAAATAAATATCTATCTTCGGTAATATCACAATTATTGTATTTAATGAAATCATGCCCTTCCTCATGTTCTATCTCATGATATTTGAAGTACTTTATTAAGCCAACTATACTAGCACCATATCTCCAATCAGATGTTTCAAGCATTGTATCAAATTTACTTTCTTCAAGGATAGTCTTCATTTCACACCCCCGACAATGTCTAGCAGGCCAAATCCAGCTGATTTTCTGCTTCCAACTCCGCTCTTATATAAGTGACTTAACAGTAATATTTCTGCACTAATTGCAATAACACCTATCGTTACTTCGATTTTTTGACCATAATGCTTAACCACCGTTTTTTTGCAGTCAATCGGGACTACCTGCATGTTTTCAACATATGGTTTTAGTTCTTTAGGAATTTGTGCTCTTACAATAGTTTTAAATTTTTCAATAAACTTATCACTTTTTATAGAGTAATAGTAATCTTTGTTATTGTGCGGATTATGTTCTCGTAAGCAAAGTGGACTAATTAGCTTGAACATCACTGAGGATTCCTTTATTTCAACTTCTTTATTTATGCTCACTTTTTCTAAAACTAAAGAATTATCATCTCCTAAACTAAATTTCTTCTTTCTCATTCCCATTCCCATAAGGCTGTTAAATATAACAATTCCCTCTTTATCGTTATTGATGGTAAGAACAAGTTTAATGTTTCCGTTTTCCAATATTATGCAATCATCTTTAAATGTTGCTTTTCCCAACTGCACTCCAAATGAGAAGTTTTTCACTACACAGCCACCATAGAATTGATTGTAAAAACGCCCTCCTTCATATTGTGCTAATGCACTCTTAATAAAGCTAATAATAATCCTTCTGTACTCAAGTGGAAGTGTGTTTTTTTCTAAACTTACATCAAATACTAATCTCATAAATCATCACCCCAATTCAATATTTTTTTAGTTCTCTTCATACAAATTACCATTTCCCCATAATTGCAACACTAAATTATTTATTGTCCCTTGAATTGTTAACATATGTACTCCACCTTAGAAAACAATTTCGTTCAGTATTACTTCTACCTTTCTGTTTTGTCAATGAGATATCCTTCTATTTTCTCCAAAAAATAATCTAACATTAGAAAAACCCCATTGAACAGCAGCTTTTTATAAAACATGTATCTTATAGGGCATACTATAGTTGATAATAAAACAGAAAACTAAGTAAGGACACATTCTTTGTCACACTAAGCTTTATTTTTTCTAATAATTAATGTTGCTAATACTTGAAAAACAAACACAAAGACTATCAAAATAAGTATATCGTATATAATATCATGAATCGTTGTAGCATGCATCATTAATTGGTACAAAGCGTTTGATCCATAAGGCATAGGCATGATTTTTGAAAGGTTTAGTACAAAGTCAGGAACATGTGTAATGTCAAACATTCCAGCAAATATTATTTGCGGAACAATAACTATCGGAATGAACTGTATTAGTTGAAATTCTGTTCTAGCAAAAGCAGAACAAAGAATTCCTATTGAAAGAGCAGTTGCAGCAAGCAACAAATTTACCAACAACATTAATAAGAAATGACTTTCATTTGGAACTTCTAAGACGAATAGTAGAAAAAGTTGAATCATTACAGTTTGAATCGTGACAAATAGACCAAATCCTAAAAAGTACCCTAAAACGATTTCATATTCACTAACAGGTGAAATAAATAGCCTTTCAAGAGTTCCATTGATTCTTTCTCTTAAAAAGGCAATCCCAGAAATAAGAAAGACAAAGAAAAAAACAAGGTAAGCTAGTAAATGTGGTGCCATATGATTGAATGCAGACGCATTTCTAATTCCATTTTTCTCGACAACTAGAACAATTTCAAGTAATGCAAATATAAAAATTGGGGCTAAAAACATTAGCGCAAGAGTACGTTTATCTTGCCATATTTGTTTAGCGACTCTCTTAGCAATAATTAGTGATCTCATGGCTTCACCTTCCCTTCACGTGTAATAAAACAAATAAACGCCTCTTCAACACTTGTCGTGTTCGAAGATTCAAGAAGTCTAGCTGGAGTGTCAAATGCAAGAATTTCTCCTCTATAAATAAAAACTAACCTATCACAAGATGCAGCTTCGTCCATCGTGTGAGTTGTAATTATTAATGATTTCCCTTTACTTTTCATTTTTTTAAATTCTTCCCAAAATTTCCTCCTTAGAATTGGATCTAATCCTACGGTAGGTTCATCTAGCACTAATAATTCCGGATCATTAATTAAGGCTATAGCAAGTGACAATCGCCTTTTCATACCACCAGAATATTGATGAACAAGTTTGTAAGCTTCATCTTGCAAATCTACTAATTTTAGAATGGTCATTATTCTGTCTTTGAGTTCTTTAGTTTTAACATTATATAGTCGCCCAAAAAAATTTAGGTGATCATAAGCATTTAAGTCATCGTATAAAGCATCTTTTTGAGCCATATAGCCAAGTTTTAATAATGTATCATTAGTAATGCGCTGGGAACCCATTACTTCAACTAAGCCTTCTTTTTTCTTAACTATCCCCGTGATTGTTCTTACTATTGTTGTTTTTCCTGCACCTGATGGACCAATTAATCCAACAATTTCTCCTTTAGCTACGTTAAAAGATATGTTCTTAAGTATAGTTGTTTTGCTCATTACAACATTTAGATTTTCAATATATACTGTATTCAAATTTTTTTCACTCCTCTTTTATTTGCAACTACAATTATTAGCTTCTTCTTGTTTTTACCCCTTTTTTATGTTTAAAAACAAAATTTTTGAAAAACGCAAAAAAGCCGTAGGATTTCTCCTACACTTTTTTTAGACCACTCTGCTCTACATAAAGCACTAGTTGGTGCGAATGATCCAATTCCAATTACTTTCGGCCAAGTATTATCCAGATCAAGTTTGTCTTTATTTCCCATAAAGTTATTCCCAAATATAGCACTAAACCAAATACCCATAACACCTAACACGCCGAAAACACCTGTAATCATAATAAACCTCCTAAGTGAACTCGTCCAGCTACGCTGAACATCGGGGAACAGAGATTCTACCCCGTTTGAAATTCCCACTTATAAAAGTATAAGTAGAGAACCAAAATTTACAATTTTGAGTGAATCACTTAGTTAGCCAAGTATGCAAAAAGAGAACCGAAATTTCTGGTTTCGTGTGAATCACTTTGTTGTTTCATCTAGAAGTGGGAGTCTTCACTCTAAAACAAAATAGATAAACAAACATTGTGTATTTACATACACCTTTTATTCTATTTATAGCTTTATTACTTTAATATAAATCCATATTTAACTGGATCTTCTGGATCAAGTACAAAGTGATTAAAACCTGTAATATACGCAGCACCTGTTATTTCAACAGTAACTGTAGTAAACCCTTTAAGTTCACCAGTACCAACGATTCTAGCTTTGAAAAGCGTTCCTAAAATACTCTCATAAACAAAATCTTGCCCTATTTTTATCTCGCCTTTTGCGTATAGTTTGGCTAGTTTTGCACTTGTGCCTGTTCCGCATGGCGAACGGTCAACTTGTCCTTGCCCAAACACTACTACATTTTTGTAGTCAGCATCTGGATGTGTAGGTGCATCATATATTTCAATAAGATCTACAGTATTAATATAATTTAGAGTCGGATGCTGCACCTCTATTTTTTCATTAATTATATCTCTTAGTTCCATTGCAATATCTTTTAGTTTACTTGAACTTTCTGGTTCTATTTTTAGTCCTAGTTGGTCAGCGTGCACAATCGCAAAGAAGCTACCTCCAAATGAAATATCAAATTTAACCTTACCAATGTTCGGCATTTCGACAACAAGGTCTTTCTTGTATAAAAAAGAAGGAACGTTAACTATTGATACTTCTTGAGCTTTACCATTAGATACTTTTGCCTTAGCTGTTACAATACCTGCTGGTGTGTCCATTTTTATATGTGTAACGGGCTCAACCACCTCAACCATTTTTGTCTCAATTGCTACTGTAATTGCACCAATAGCACCATGCCCACACATATTTAGGTATCCTCCAGCATCCATAAAGATAATACCAAAATCAACACCCTCATTTACTGGTTCTGTAATGATTGAGCCAAACATATTATTATGCCCTCTCGGCTCATGCATAATAGCTGTTCTTAGATGATCCATTTCTTTTTCGAGATATTTCTTCTTCTCAGCCATTGTTTTTTTCAGAATTCTTGGAATTCCACCTGTTACTATTCTAGTGGGTTCTCCCATTGTATGAGAGTCAACCGCCTTAATATTATCAATTTCTGTCATAAAGTCTGCTCCTCTTTGCTTTTTCTCATTTTAAGTTTAAGAAACGCTAGCGCCTTTCGTGCATCAATTCTATCTACGCTGTTTTGCCAAACAACCTCAGTCTCAACGCCTTTCGCTGATTTATTAGAGTCTACAATGGTGTCCATGTATTTATTTGTAACTACAAAACTTGCTTGTGTCCCAACAAAGCTAATACCAACAACTGAAATACCTCTCTTACCAATTTGCTCAATTGTGTTTGCGTAGTCAGTATGTGAATTGCCCCATCCCTCAAGTAAAGGATTTCTCAAATGATGTAGAGATGTTTCTTTTGTTGATGGACCAATCCCCACACTTTCACCACCTTGCGTCATTGATCTTAATGCACCCTCTCGGTATTCCTCATATCCTTGTCAATCGCGTTTTTGAATCTCCGCAGATTATAGCAGAGATTCAAAGTTAATATTTATTTAAAGAATCTAAATTTTGGCAACATATTCATGTTTTAATGGTATAATTTTACCCGCTGAACTGATTTTTATTAACCATTCTAATGCTTCTTTACAAATTGCTGTTTGTTGCTTAACATTATTTGGCTCACCTGCATTTGCTCCCATCGGAACAAGAGGTGCTACAGCTCTAGGAGAACCATTTTGTCTTACTACTGGCGGTAAAGCTGCTATAATAATTGTAGGAATACCCGATTCCTCAATTGCTCTTTGTACAATTGCAGCAGAGCGGTGACAAGTACCTCAGCCAGCAGTTAACAGCACTGCGTCAACATCATCTTCTTTAAGCTTTCTTGCGATTTCAGGACCAGTTTCATTAGTGAATTTTTCTTGATTTCCACCACCACCCATAAATCCAAAATGAACTGTCGCAACCTCTTTAATAAAACCCGCATCGGCAAGTTCTCTTAATCTTTCAATTGGCAACATGCAGTTGATATCCTTATTGACATCACCATTGTCATAGCCACCATGTGATACCATCAAATTTTCTACTAAAGCATCTCCAGGAATTTCTCTGCAAGAGAAGTCTCCAGCTAAATTAAATTTGTTATCTTTTTTCATATGCACACCTGCTGCAGTAACAAGTGCAATTTTCATGTCTTTTAGTTCCATTGTTACTGGAGTCCACACAGGTGGCGGAGTAATTGGAACAAAAATTTCTGATTGCAAACCTTTTACAACTGTTAAACTCATTTATTTAACCTCCTTCTTTTGCAATTTCTTCATATTGCTGATGTAGTGTTGATCTGGCACTTCACAAATCACTTCTGGATAGCTCATCATAAATCCAACAATTTGTCCTAGTTCAAACTTATTGTCAGATATCATCATGCGCATTGGTACCTTAAATTTTCCAAGACGACCTTTAAGATCCATCTCAATGCAACCTGCTTTAATGTCAACGATGATTCCTTCCATATAAATCAGTTTATCTCCATATTTTAAATCGATTTTATCCATATCGCTACTCTACTTCATATATTTCAAGTCTTTTTCTAGATTTTTCAAGCATCTGCTCATTTACTAACATATTAATCTTTGTTTTTGCCTGAGCATTTATAGCATCAACATTGTTTAGTTTTACGTTTGCATTCCACTTTCTTTCGGATGCTTTAATATCTTCGCCACCCATTCTTGCTTTAATCATAACTAATGCTCTTGTAGCATCTTCTGGGCAAAGCGTATTATTTGAAAGAATTTCGTTTTCAATGCCTAATTTCGACTTGTTAAGGTCAATCATAGATACCATGTATTCATTCCCCACAACAAGCGCACCTTGATTTGCAGCAAATGTACAGCCAACAACTGGAATCCCTCTCATGCCGACCTGTTCATGATGAGATGCAAAATCAATATGGTTATTACCAAATCCCTCTGTTGTAATAATTACACCATCCACGTCTAACGCTTCAATCATCATCCCTAAACGCTTAGAAACATAGAATTTTTCCGAGTTAATTTGTGGTGATCCTATGATAATAACACCACAAAGATCAATCTCTTCATCTGCCATAGCAGCAAGTACTAGTGGTTCTCTCCAATAATGTCTAGAGTTTTCTTTAGAAGCAGGTCCAATACAGGTAAGTGCATGAATGGCACCATCAATTACTTCAGTTGGCGCTAGCATAACAGGAATGTTCCCTAGATCAACATTTGCTTGCGCACCCAATGTTCCAACTGGTTCGACTGGCAATATTAAATTATCATGCATAGCACCTTGTCCCATAATTTCCTTAACGATAACGACTTTTTTATTGCCTTTTCTTCTATATTGTACAAAATCTTCTTCGTTATAAGCTTCCCCTTCAAACGCTTTTAGCGCTTCTCTAATTTCTTGTGTAATAACATCTGTTGCCTTGTGAGCAGCAAGAGGTCCTGGTCTTTCCATATTCATATGTTGTTTAATTACAACTTCTGTCTTAATAAGAATTTCGCCTCTATCAGGAGCACCTGGTCTTCCCCACATAATGTTTCTATTTAAAATACCTTCTGAAGAACCAAATTCTCCGATTTGAACACCATCCTCATCAGTACCAGTTACTATTACTACTACACCATCAATAACTCTTGTTACTCCATGTCCAATCTCGCCCTCTTCTTTTGTTGCAATTGGTTGAACATCCATGATCGTTTCAGAATACTTGTCATAATCGTCAGGCGTAATGATGTCTATTTTGATATTTACTACTAGCTCTTGTGAAGCTAGTGCTTCATCACAAATATCTTTCCTTAGATAAAGAGTAGATCCCACTATTTTGGTTTCGTCAGCATAGTCAACTTTATTGATTTCATAGTGCTTCTTTGTTACTCTTCTTATTTCTTTAGCTTCCACCACTGATTGCTCTCCAAGTGTAGATGCTGTGGATAACATAGAATCTACTGCTACTGTAGTATTAAGTGGACTTGCTGCTACTGACGATGCAAGCCCTGTTAAAGGAATCTCTAAGTTAATATCTCTGCCTTCACCTATATGAATTTTTATAACTCCACCCGCTGATACGGCAACTGAAGTCACTGGCAATACAGGTGCTACCTTGGCTACTTTAAATTCGTCCTTCTCTTCTTGCTCAACCACTTTTTTCTCAACTTTGTTAACACCTTCTAATACATCATCAGTAAGTGGAACTAATGCATCTACTGTTTTAATTAATTTCGCACCTAAAACTTCTTCTATAGTTAATACCTCACTAGTGATTTTTAACAAACCAGATTCTTCTAAGTCAGCAAAAATTGCTGGATCCTCTAAATTTGCTACATCAATAACTGTTCCTGCTTCAAATCTACAACATAATACTGCAGGATCTTTAGCATATTTTTTAGCTGTTTCAGCTGTAATTGACATTCAATCGCCTCCTTCTTCTAAAAATTTTTATTTGACCAACATAAAAATGTTATTTGCCAACATTCACTTAAAAACTATTCTCTAATTCTTCTGTATAGCTTATGATTTGTTGCTCTTAATATATGATCTGTACTATGATATATTGGGACTCCTAAACTAGGA
Organism: Alkaliphilus sp.; assembly: GCA_002733545.1. Lineage (GTDB taxonomy): Bacteria > Bacillota > Clostridia > Peptostreptococcales > NVVX01. Next base: position 27,719 of record NVVX01000024.1, on the reverse strand, counting down.
GCTACCTTCACGGCAGTATTAGTTCAGTCCTCACAAGTTCCGACAATGATTGCTTCGGCACCTGCTTTCTTAAGTTTTAAAACTGTTTCAGTTTGTCCAGGACATTCACCTGGTTTATCACATCTGTATCTTCCATTAACTTCAACCATTCGTTTGCATTTTTCCGCTGCGACAACTGTGCCTCCCATTCCGTCAACAATTTCTGTTAATCTGTCTTCTTGGGCACCGCATTCACAGGCTAAAATTCCAAACTTTCTGTTGTCATTAGGAAATACCATGCCGACTAATACACCGCCAGTTGTCTTAGTGATTGGCGAATTCTCATGACCAGCTATCCCGGTAAATGGTCCTCCAATAACAATTTCACCTGAATTCTTCTCAAGACCACCTGCAAGATTAACATAGTGATCTACAGGCATTCCTATTGGAGCGTTCAAAAAAACTTTTCCATCTACATCTCCCTTAATACGTCCCCCTACAGTAACATCTTTTGCAATAACAGGTCTTCTTTCTTCAATCGCAAGTGCTACGTTCTTCAAAGTTTCAACGTTGAATACAACTGCATTTACAGCATTTGGTAGTTGGCCAGGCTCTAACTCTACACCTAACGTTTCTCTAATAACTACCCTTTCATCGCCAGCTGGGTACATATTAGGTAAGAACTTAATTTCAATGTTTTGTTCAAATTTAATTGCTTTCCCTAAAATGATGATAGCTTTTTTATGATTTGGCTTAATAGCAATATAAGCTTTTTTAGCCTTTGTCATTTCCATCGCATATTTCAATCCTCTAATTAATAATTCTGGCTTTTCTTCTATTAGTTTTATGTTATGTTTTAATATTGGCTCACATTCAGCAGTATTAACTAAAACGTAGCCATCATTAAGTTTAGCATTAAGTTTAACATGGGTTGGAAATCCCGCACCTCCTGCACCAACAACACCTGCTTCTTTCACTGCTTCTATATTGCAAGATGTATCTGCAATTGGCATAAAATATTTTGGTTGATCGTCTGCCATCTCGATAACAATTGCATCATTAATGTCAACAACTATTCCATATACACTTGAATGAATATTAGCACCTAAACCTTCAGGTTCGGCAATTAGTTCACCTTTTTTAATTTCTTGACCAATTTTCACTGTAGTTTTACAAGGTGCTCCTACATGTTGCTTCAAAAGGATTTTGATTTTAATACCACTCACGCCTTTCACTTTTACATTTCATATAATATACTTGCAGGATTCGTGCCCGCTTTTAAGTTTGTTTCAAAAAAAACAAATTGTTTGGTTTTTCTAATCAAGCATGCTGTTTAAAAATACACATTTTTATCATATCCAGTGTATGCAATTCTACGAATAATTTTTGAGAAATTACTACAATCTTTCTCTATAGTTGATTTTAACACAATAATTTCTTTCTATTTATTATTTTTTCTGAAATAATGTATCGAGTAGCTAGAAAATAGGAAAATTAGTCCTATTTTCTTTGCTCTCACAGAACCGGACTTACGTTTTCCACTGTTTCATTACTATCATCCGCAGTCGTCTTCTTATCCAACCCATCAAGTCTCTCACCAATGTCTTTATGTTAGCTGCACGATTCTATGAAACAAACCTAGTTGAGTAAAATATCCGTTAGATACTATCTCTCTATTAAAACATGCTAATACTATGCTATACCCGTAATTTAATGCCTTATTGATATTATCATCGTTTCTTCTTGTAAACCCTAGCCCAAATAGTGCGCGTACTACAGTACGCAATCGAAGGAGAGTGAGTGAAGCGACGACGAGATTGAATCTCTTCCTCTTTTAAACAGATCAGAGCCATTTAAATGCGTCAAGCTCTAGGAGCCACGAAGGCAATTGAGTGAGCGTACTACGGTACGTAATCGATTGCGCCTTCGTGAAGCGACAACGAGATTGAATCTCTTCCTCTTTTCAACAGATCAGAGCCATTTAAATGCTTCAAGCTCTAGGAGCCACGATCACGACCGAATGCGCGTACTACAGTACGCAATTGACGGAGAGTGAGTGAAGCGACGACGAGATTGATGTATTTAAATGGCTCTGATTAGTAGCGCCGACGCTGGGATGTACAAACTATATTCAAACTACTTCTATACTTTGCCACTGTTCTCCTTGAAATCAAAATTCCTTCTGTCTCTAAAATTGTTACTATTTTATTGTCGCTATACGGTTTTTTAGGATTTTCTTCTTCTATAATACGTTTAATATGCTTTTTCACACTTTCTGAAGAGATCTTCTCTCCACAGGTGCCTTCAACTCCACTTGAGAAAAAATACTTTAGTTCAAACGTACCTAGGGGCGTTTCTACATATTTACCACTAGTCGCCCTACTAACAGTTGATTCGTGAACATCTATACTAGACGCAATTTCATTTAAAGTCATCGGTTTTAGGTGCCCTTTCCCATATTCAAAAAAATCATTTTGCCTTTTTATTATTTCTTCAATTACTCTGCGTATTGTGCGTTTTCTCTGCTCTATACTTTTGATTAGCCAAGATGCTGAGTTGAGTTTTTCGCTAATATAATTTGCTGATTCATTGTTTTTTTCACTACTATATAGCAAATTTCTATATACATTACTTATTTTCAGGCGTGGCGAGCTGCTTTCTGTTAAAGTTACAATATATTCTCCTTGAACTTTTTTTATTATAGCATCTGGAGTTATATAGCGTAATTCAGTGCTTGAAAACTCTCTGCCTGGTTTAGGTTCAAGCGTCCTGATAAAATCGTAAATTGACTGAACTTCTTCAACTGTAATCGTCAATTGTTTTGCTATGTACGGAAATTTATGAGCTGCAAGCTCATTTATAAATCTATCTACAATTCTATACGCGTTTGAGTACTCTAAGTCTCTATTTGTTAACTGAATGATAAGACATTCTCTCAAATCTCTTGCTCCAATTCCTGAAGGTTCGAATGACTGGACTATGCTTAAAGTTTTTTCTATAATCTCCAAATCTACTTCGTTATTCTTAGCTATTTCTTCTAGTGTAAGTAGTAGATATCCGTTTGCATTTAAACTATTTATTATAAAATATGCAATTTCATCTTTTCTATCTGTAATAGGCGCAAGTCTATATTGTTCCATCAAAAAATCCTGTAGGGTAATAGTAGTAGAAACTATATTCTCATAATTGTAATCGTTTTCATTGTTTGTAGATTGTATCCTCGCCGAATAAACTGGGCTCTTATAGTAATCTTTCCAATACTCCTTCCAGTCTACTTGATTCACATCATTCTCCCTGTGTTCATTTAACTCATCTGATATATGTTCTTCAATTTCTAAAATCGGATTCTTTAAAAATTCGCTCATAATAAGCTGCCTTAAATCGATTGAGTTAAGTTGTAGTATTTTAATTGACTGTTTTAGTTGAGGTGTCATAATTAGTTTCTGTGTTTGTATTAGTTGCTGAGTATGTCCCATTTGCATAATATCACCTGCTAATCTTATTTAGGAAATTGAATATTTTCATTATATCATTTTTTTGATTAAGAATAAATAGGCAAAAAATAATTGGCACAAATTTTGCAGGTTTATTATTTGCAAAAAGAGCTAATGAGTTTTCACTAGCTCTTTTCTAATTTTTAGCTTTGATTCATATTGTAGCATTCCTTCAACATAGATACTGCTACCTAATTACTATCTTTTTCATAAGGAACGCCTAAAGCTTTTGGTGCATTTGCCCTTCCAACAATTCCTGTAAGAACGATTAACGTTAAAATATATGGAAGCATTGAAAGTAATTGTTGTGATATTTGAATAGGCGAAGCTGCTCTTCCAAAGAATACAACTAATGCATTTGCAGCGCCAAACAACATACAAGCCCACATAGCTCCTTGTGGCTTCCATTTACCAAAAATCATTGCTGCTAGGGCAATAAAGCCATGTCCTGAAACAAGAGTTTGTCTAAAGTTAGCTACTATTGCAATACTAAGTGCAGCACCACCGAAACCTGCAAACATTCCAGATGCCATAACACAAAAATATCTAATCTTGGTAACATTTATACCAAGCGTGTCTGCAGATTTTGGATGCTCTCCAACCGCACGTATTCTTAAGCCAATCTTTGTTTTATATAGTACAAACCATACAGCAAAAACACTTATCAAAGCTATAAATACTGTTGCATCTTGATCGAAAATTAAATCAATAACAGAGTTACTCTCAAACATCCTACCCGCAGTACCAGAAAGATTCTCTGACAGCCATATAAACAGATTGTGAAATGGTCTTGGCATAGTTCCACCTAGTGGAATAGGCTTTGTCATTGTAGCACCATCGAAAAACATTCTACTTAAAAACAATGCTATCCCCGGCCCTAAGAAATTAATGGCTATTCCTGAAACCACTTGGTTTGCAGAATAAGTCACTGATGCCACTGCATGTAAAAGTGCTAATAGTGCAGCAGCTAATCCTGCAGCTAAAAAAGCTAACCAAGGATTTCCAGTAAAGTATGCTACTGTAGCCCCAACGAACGCCCCCATAGTCATCATACCTTCTAGACCGATATTAATTACTCCTGAGTTTTCCGAAATAACTCCTCCTAAAGCCGTAAAAATAAGTGGAGTAGAATACATTAATGTAGTACCAATTATAAATGCTAAACTCTCAAGCATTATCTTCACCTCGCTTCTTGCTAAACTTTGCTAATAGTATTTTTATCAAACGCGGAATTGCTATAAAGAATACAATAGTTCCTATCATAATATTTATTACCTCGGTAGGAGCACCTAATGCAAGTTGAATCTTAGTTCCTCCATACTGTAAAGCACCAAACAGCAGTGCTGAAAAAACTACTCCGATTGCTGTGCTTCCACCAATTAACGCTACCGCTATTCCATTGAATCCAAAGCCTTCCATGGCTGCAAGTATTGCTACTCTCTGTGTATTGCCCAACACATGGAATGCCCCTGCCATGCCTGCCAAAGCCCCAGAAATAAGCATTGCGCGCACTATGTTTTTCTGTACATTGATTCCTGCATACTCAGCTGCGTGTTTATTAAGTCCTACAGCTTTTAATTCATACCCGAGTGTTGTATGTTTTAAAATATACCATACTACAACTGCTAATATAACAGCAAATAAAATTCCTGCATTAAAAGGAGTTCTTAGTATCTCTCTTGCAAGAAAGTTGTCTAATAACCAAGCTCTACCTTCTTCTGTAACTTTCCATTGTTGAAAAAACATCAAACTTGCTGTCGGTTGAATATTGTGAGATACTGGCCTTGCAGGTCTTTGTACAGCTTCTAGTGTAACTACAAAGTTTGTTAAATACAGAGCTATCCAATTTAGCATTATGGTAGCTATAACTTCGTGTACTCCAAATTTAGCTTTCAAATATCCAGCTATGCCGCCCCACAGCGCAGCAGCAGAAGCGGCTAACAATATAACAACTGGGATATGCAGTATTGCAGGTAGTTGAATAAAATAGCCTGCTAGCGCAGCAACTAAAGCACCAATAATAAATTGTCCTTCGGCTCCAATATTAAATAATCCCGTTTTAAACGCGAATGCAATTGACAGTCCAGTTAGAATTAGTGGAGTTGACCTTATAATTACCCAAGCAATATAATTTAAGCGTCCAAATACGCCGCTAAACATTATTGCGTAGGCTCTAAAGGGATTAAATCCTGCCACTGCTAGTGTTATCGATCCTATTAAAAAGCCAATAAATATGGATATTAAGGTAAATTTCAAATTCTCCTTTAAAAATAAGCCGATTATTTTAGACTTCGTCTCATTAAATAGCTTCATCTTCAGCACCTCCAGCCATCATAAGACCAATTTTGTTTTCATTTGCGTCTTTAGCGTCCATTATTCCTACAATAACGCCTTCGTAAATAACTGCAATTCTATCTGATATATTCATGATTTCATCAAGCTCCAAAGATACTAACATCACAGCTTTATTTTTATCTCTCTGCTCAATTAGTGCTTTGTGCACAAACTCAATTGCACCTACATCCAATCCTCTCGTAGGCTGCGCAGCTACTAAAACATCAGGGTCATTAGTAACTTCTCTTGCAATAATTACTTTTTGCTGATTCCCGCCTGAAAGTGCACTTACCTTTTGCGTTGGTCCTTCTGTTCTAACATCAAATTTTTCAATAAGATCTTCAGAAAATGCTTTTATTTCTTCGTGATTAAGTATCCCCTTATTTGAAAATGGCTTAATACGATAATTTTCTAAAACCATATTTTCTGCAACACTGTATTCCATTACTAAACCTCTTTTTTGTCTATCTTCTGGTATTGAGCTTAGCTTATTTGCTAAAATGGCAAGAGGTGTTTTATTTGTAATATCCTTGCTATTTACATGTATCTTCCCTGATACAACTGGTCTTAGACCTGTTAAGGCTTCTATTAACTCACTTTGTCCATTACCATCTATTCCAGCAAGTCCTAATATTTCCCCTTCAAAAACTTCTAAAGATAGTCCTCTAACCGCATCTATTCCTCTGTTGTTTTTAACAACTAAATTATCAATTTTAAGCGACAATTTTCCCTTTTCTTTTTCTTGCTTCTCTACCTCAAATATCACTTCGCGCCCGACCATTTTAGATGCAAGTTCGGATTCTGTTGTTTTGCTCACATCAACGGTACCAATATACTTCCCTCTTCTAATAATCGTGCAGTAGTCTGCCACTTCTTTGATCTCTTTTAATTTATGGGTAATAATAATTATAGTCTTACCTTGTTCTGTTAGATTTCTCATTATTTGCACTAGTTCTTTAATCTCTTGCGGTGTAAGAACTGCAGTTGGTTCATCCAATATTAGTATGTCTGCCCCTCTATATAAAGCTTTTAATATTTCAACTCTTTGTTGCATTCCAACAGAAATATTGTATATCTTCTCATTTGGATCAACAAACAAACCATACTTCTTAGATATTTCTTCTACATCCTCTATTGCTTTTTCCATATCTAATAAACCTTTTTTAGTTGGTTCCATTCCAAGTACAATATTTTCAGCAACTGTAAAGGTTTCAACCAACATAAAATGCTGATGCACCATACCAATTCCACAAGCAATTGCAGTATTTGGATCAATAATGTCTTTTTTATCACCATTGATAAAAATCTCTCCTGAAGTCGGTTGATACAGTCCGTATAAAACATTCATAAGAGTAGATTTTCCTGCACCATTTTCTCCTAACAATGCATGTACTTCTCCTCTATGCACACTTAAATTTATTTGATCATTGGCAGTAAAATCGCCAAATTTTTTAATAATATTTTTCATTTCAACTGCTTTAACACTAAAATCTATAGATTTCAATGGTTAATCCTCCTATCATTAAAAATTTTTCGCAAAATTTCTTCACTGTCTCTCTTAGTTTAGCTCTAGGCAACTAACTATATGTGTCAAATTTGCATTGGAATCAAATGCAATTTCACGTATTTGTATAAGTATAGTGCAAAAAATAAAGATTGGTATTAACCAATCTTTATTTTCGTACATATACTATCAAAGTGTAATATTCGCCTGTTTAATAAGTTTTAATACACTTACAACTATTATCTGCTTGCTTCAAAAGTCTCTTCGCTATAAGGAACTACAATGTCACCAGCAATAATTTTCTTTTCTAATTCAGCAACTTCTGCTAACAAGTCAGCAGGTACATGCTTATCTGATGTTGGAGCAATTCCAACTCCGCCTTCTGCTAAACCAATTACAACTGTTTCGCCACCAGGGAAGTTACCTTCTTTTAACATCTCTGCTACATTAAAGATAGCATTATCTACACGTTTCATTGCTGATGTTAAAACATTATCTGGTGCTAAGTCATTTTGGTCTCTATCAACACCTATAGCCCACTTATCTTCTTCTAAAGCTGCCGCTATTACACCATCGCCTACTCCACCAGCAGCGTGGAAAACAATATCGGCACCATCTAAGTACATTTGTTTAGTAATAGCTTTACCAATAGCTGCATCTACAAAAGAATCAGCATATTGTACAAAAACTTCAACACTAGGATCTGCATGCGCAACCCCTGCTAAAAATCCATATTGGAATCTGTGAATAACTGGAAATTCCATTCCACCAACAAATCCTACTTTTCCTGTTTCAGTCATTTTTCCAGCAATATAACCAACTAGGAAAGAAGGTTCTTGTTCTTTAAATAATACACCGACTATATTATCTGGAGCATCATCACCATATGCATAATCAATAATCGCAAACTTTTGATCTGGGTTGTTATTAGCAGCTTCTAAAATAGTGTCTCCCATTTTAAAACCAATTCCCCATATCAAGTCGTTTCCTGCTCCCATTAATGTTTCCATGTTTGGGTGATAATCTGCATCTTGATTCGACTCTAAATAACTTACGTTAAATCCTAATTCTTTTTCTGCTCTTTGATGTCCTTCCCAAGCAGATTGATTAAATGATTGGTCATTAACTCCACCAACATCTGTTACCATTGCCATAGAAAGTCCTTCTTCTTCTTCAGTAGCACCACATCCTACTAATGCAGTAGCCATCATAACTACAACAAGAGCTAAAACAAAAATCTTTTTAAACATTCAAAATTCCTCCTCAAATATTGATATTAATAATACATTGACTTATATATTTCTACACATWRYWWAWMTATNSTGCNYWTTCGCAAAAAATAATTACATTTTTCAAGTTAAAATTTAATCAAATGTGTTAAGGCTACTCTATGCAAACGTTTCGTTTGTTTATGAGTAGGTTTTTTGACAAGAATAGAATCATATAATACTGGAATTATTGCTGCTCCTCCTATTAAATTTCCTATAGTCGCTACTGCAACTTCACCTGGTAGTAGCATTTTTTGCTCCATTCATGTTTCCTCTTTTCATTTTTAATTTTAATCACTTACTAAGAGTAGCACTTTTTGCACAGATTGTCTACTGCCAATATGTTAATCCCCTGTAACTATAGTGACTACAGACGCTTCAATGGTTAACAAAGTTATTTTTTATTGGTTTGCCATGCCTTTTGCTAGTGTCAATCCCATTTTCATCTTTTATCACGACCCCCGAAATAATTACAAACTCAATTCCTTCAGATAAAGATGCTGGAATTTCTGGTGAAGACGTATCAATTATTTTTGAGTAATCAAAAATAGTTATATCTGCAATAGTACCTTCTCTTAGTCTCCCTCTATTTTTCATGTCCTCGGATATAGGTTCTAGTTGTTTTGCTGTCAAGAAAGATGTTTTTTTAATTCCCTCCATTAGAGGCATAATATTTTGATCTCTAACATATCTGCCAAAAAATCTTGCAAATGCACCTGAAGCTCTTGGATGGTTTAAGGAAGGATCTGATGWTACTATGCTATCGCTTCCAATCATACTATAGTATTCCCTCATAGCCATGATAAGTTCTTCCTCATCCATTGCAAATGCAATCACTTTTGTTTGATTTCTTCTATGATCTTCAAAGTCCTCGGCAGTAACAAAGTTAGTAGTACCTGCTATCTGTAAATCGCTATACGTGATTCCAAACTTACTCTTCCAATCTCCGTCAAACCTTGCAGAACCAATATTAGTTGCCCACGAATCATATGGATAGATGTCAAAATTGACTTCGTAGCCATCTGTTCTTGCTTCTCTAATTAATTCTAGTGCTTCTTCCATAACTCCTGTTCCTCCTGTACTATGAAGGTGCATAAAATGTACAGGAGTGTCTAATTCTCTTGCGTAAGCGAGCACTTCCTTTACTGTATCAATACTTGTATATTCACCAACAAGTGAGGAATGTCTTCCGTGAAAATGAGTCCATATATTATATTCACTAGCGACTCTCATTGCGGCTTTTATTTCTTCTGAATTTGTTCCCGGATAGTATTCTGGACTAAAAGCAAGTCCAAGTGCACCGCTTTCAATTTCTTCTCTTGTTCTCATTGCAATATGTTCAATTTGTTCTTCTGTAGCTTCGCTAAAATGCCCTATGCCCAATTCCATTCTAATTTGCACCATGAAAACTGCTCCACCATGGTTTACTAAAGTTGGCCATCTTTCATAACGCGCAAAAAAAGCATCGAAGTTGTTAGTACAACCATGCATAGACAAATTTGTAGTTACTCCATCTCCTATCTTAAACTTTGCACCAACTAAGTTAGGATTAAAAGAGAGTATGTCAATAAATCCTGGGCTAACTATCAACCCGTGAGCATCTATTTCTCGCTTGCCTTTTATATTGTTATTAGTAATACTCTCAATTATATTATCAATTATTCCTATATTAAATCCAATTTTTATTGTTTCTTTCTCGGGATCAAAAATAATTCCATTTTTAATTACAAGATCATACTCTTTTTTTGACCTAGAGACTACATATTCGACAACAAAATCATCTATATTAAACATTTTCCTTTTAAAGCTCTCCAAATAAATGTTAAAATCAACTTCATCTATGTATTTATACGGAATTCTTTCAGTAGTGTTAGTAACTAAGTCATGGTAGTAATAACTCAAGTCTGATATCCCTTTTGTTTTAACTCCGTAACCGAACCCTTTTAAATTTTCTGCCATGAAAATTTCTACTATATTTTTAGTGGTAGTAAGTAGTTCAATAGGAAATTCAAAATTACTTGAACTCATAACAACGCTGGTTGCATTATTTGTCTTGCATTTTACGGCGTAAAAATAGCTTTCCTTATAGTAATTATTAAATATTATATTGCTAGTAACGTTACTTCCATCTAAATCAATTTTATTTGTTTCTTCTTTGCTTTCTAAGTCGAAGAAAGTTAATTCAGATTCATTTTTTAAAATCAGTTCATTGTTAATTTCATCCACACTAATTCTATCGAATTTTTCAGCTTCAGCAAACTCAAAAATCTTTTTCACATCAACATTATTATTCGTACTGCCATAATAAATATGGATTCCATTATCTGCTTCTACTAATAAATAGATTTTTTTTCCAACTGCAATGGAATCAATAACACTAATACTTGTGTTGTTGATTTTTTCTTCCTCATTTACTTCTTTAGGAATTTTCTCAGTTTCACTCTCTCCATTATAATTTTCACACCCTATTAGACCTATTATTAAGAATAATACACAGATAGTAAATAGCAGTTTTTTCATTCTATTTTCTCCTCCGCTTGTATTTTCAAGCCGCATCTATTTTTCTTAATTATATGTCAATTTAAATTGATAAACAATACAGTTGATGAGTTTTTTTGTGCTATTTTGTCTTTTTTTGTGGTTTTTCATCTTTACCTATTTTTCGAACCAACAAAAGAGAGCCCATTTGGACTCTCTTTTTTGCTTGTCAAAACACCTAACAATGAGTATAATCTTTAGGTAAATACTCTAGTTCTTTCAAAACTTTTATTGATTTTTCAATATTCGCTTCACTTATCATTAAAATTGGTCCTGTACAGCCCATACCACTTTCAGCATAAATTCCTTTACGCCATAGTTCTTTTGCTGCATCTTCTAAGTCTAGGATGTCTATACCTGCTAGTGAGCCTGTAACTATTTCTTTTGGTGGTGCTAAAACTTCTTCTTCATCTTCTGAAGATTTCTTGCTTCCTTTATTTAATGAATCTAAAATGTTTTTTAACCCAGCTTTGTTAACTGCTTCAAATTCTTCTCTAAGCACTTTATTGATGTTTCCTCTTACTAGGTCAGCTGCATACTTGATTGCACCTGCTACTACAGGCACGCCTGAGGCACGTGACAAAATAAGTATAGTATTATCATACCCTTCGCCAATTCCAGGTCCGTATCCGTAGCCTGATGCCTCATAGTCCCCACCAGTTGTAAAGGCTGAAAACATTTTCATTAAAATATTTCCTGTTAAGGTGTCTTGTAGCATTACATCTGGCGTTCCTGCTAGCAAGTCATTACCTCTCATAATCACGCCACCGTCAGCCCGCATGCCTTCAGCAAAATTAATTTTGTAGCCATTAGCATCAAGCTCTTTTAAGACTCGTTCTACTTGTCTTGCACCATCTACATTCAAGATTCCAACTGTAGGCGAAGAAATACCTGTAGCTTTTGCTGCAATAATTCCATGTATTGCGTTTTTCACCATTGCTTCTACTCTACCTGGTGCTGAAGTTCCTGTTGTTGTAGCTATGAATAACTCTTTTCCTTTTCCTGGTGTTATTACTCTACCTACTGTAGAAACCCCAATAGGGAAATTATAATGCATTGTTACGCATGCATCTATATATTTTGATTTTAGCAATTCTTCCATTTTTCTATGCATTTCGTCTTCTGTAGTTACTTCTACTAACTCTAGTTCAGTATCTATTTTTGGGCCTATTAGAACTACGTCAAACGCTGCCTCGTATTTTGCAGCTTGTTCTGCTCCCTTAACTATATTGCTAATGCCATGTTCACTGCCAAGAGTGGTTATCCCAATTTTAATGTTCTTGCCAAATTGACCTGTTTCAATGCCATCAGCAATATCTGAAAACACTTTACTTATCATCTTTTTAACTACTTTATTTTCCATATGATTCACCCCTATCCTTCTAATAAGTGTGATGCAAAGTTTCTCATTGCTTCTGCAATCATCTTTTTCACTTCGTCTTCTGAAATTCCTGTAGCTTTATCATCTGAACCAATTACATTTTTTTCTATAATTACTGATACACCGTCAAATTGGTTTGTCATTCTAGCCAAAAACAAACTCCCTTTTCCAACTATCATAGTTCTATCGATTTCTCCATTTACGAGCGCATCTATTGCATGCCCAATATATGGTACTCCCGATGGAATATGCCCTTGAGTAGGTGCCCAACCTGGCATACCATGCTCTTTTGCAAAAGTTGCGATGTCTTTTCTCTCTAACTCTTTTCTCTTAACACCTAATGCTGCTATCATTTTATAATTAGATTCTGGAACGTCTCCTGCGCCAGCCGGTTTAGTTATGTCTGGGTTTTGCATTTCTACTGAATACTTATCAACATCAGTAATCATTAAACCGCCTTTGTCAAGTGGGTCAGATATTAATGCAGTCATAACTGCTTGAGGAGATGAGCCTGTCCCAACTTTGTGACTTCCCACTAAATCAGTTCTCACAATAGGATTGATTCCATCATTTTCACTTACTAATACTGCAAAGCCGCCTAGCACATCTTCTAGTATTGGAAGATCTTTTTTTACATGATCTTTCCCATTCATTCCTAGTTTTGCTACAGCGCCTCCTGCAACTATTACAACGTTTTTAAATGTTCCAGCCTTAACTAAGGATGCTGCATCGATTAGTGCATGTGCTGGAGCTGCACAAAAAGCCCTAAGATCAGAGCCAGTTGCATTTACTGCTCCACCCATTTCTGCTATTGCTTTAGCAAAGTTCCCTCCGCCTCTTTGATTCATATCTCCGCATGCTTCTTCTGAACATTCAATAACATAGTCTATTGAGTTAACATCAATATCATTTTTCTCTATTAAGTTAAGAAAAGCTAAAACACCTGAAGCTTTTGAAATCAAATTTTCGTGAATAACATGTGCATTCAGGTTTACATCAATTTCATGTGCTCGCTTTACGCAACCCACAAGTTTACTGTTATGATACAGCGCTTCTGCCTTTTGTTCTTTTATAAATTTTTCAATGACTGCGATTTCTTCGCCATCTTTTAGTCTCGCTTTTAAATCATCTGTCATTAATGAATGAGTATTGATGTTCTTTCTTACTAAATTAGTAAAGCTTTTCTCTAGCAATACTAAGTCAAAAACATCCACCATTTTAATCAACGCTAAAAACTCATCTTGTGGCATAATTTCGCCAAATTTGCCATATCTATTAGCATTTTCTATCTTCTTATCAAACCAAGGTTTTTCAAAGTTATGAAGTTCTTCCGGTTTATTATTGCCAATATATACTTGATTTGGTGGATAGCTTACAACTTCATCAAATGATCTAAGATGATTTGGTATTTGTTTTAGATATTCAGATTTTGGATTAGCTAACCTCTCCATCGTTTGTGTTGTTCCATTATGTAAAATCATATCTGGAGTGTGAACTAAAATATAACTTGCTCCTTTTATTACTGCGTAATCTGACATTTTAAAGTCACCTCTTTCTACTAGTTTGAGACACTGGGGACGTTTCATCTGTCTCCTTTTCTGAAGTATTCTCACTTGAAAAGGAGACAGGTGAAACGTCCCCAGTGTCTCATACATTAATCTTCAAATACTGTTTGTCCATCAACTTCTGTTTGTAAAGCTTCTAATGATTTTTCTACAATTTTTCTTCTTAATGCTTTTTCATCTTTTTCATCCAATTCAGGATTCCCTAATGGATAAGGAATAGCAACCGCTGGAACGATTCTATTAGCTCCGACTGTCAATGAAATTGGCACTACTGTACATATATGAACTACAGGCATTCCTGTTTTTTCAATTTCTTTTACCATCGTTGCACCGCAACGTGTACAAGTGCCTCATGTGGATGTTAGAATAACAGCATCTACACCGTCATTTTGAAGCTTCTTAGCTATCTCAGCAGCAAATTCTTTTGAGCTATTAACTGATGTCCCGTTACCAACTGTAGAGTAAAAGTAATTGTGAAGTTCACCAATAACTCCTTCTTTTTCTAAATCTCTAAGAACATCAACAGGAATAACCCTGTCAGGATCGATATTCGCATGCACTGGGTCATATCCCCCATGCGCAGTTTCGTGGCTTTCTTCTGTTAAGTTTGTAAATCCACTAATATCGTATTCACCATACTTTGATGCGCTTGAAGATTCAATTCTTTCTGGATTTCCTTTTGGAACTATCCCACCAGAAGTTACAATAGCAATCTTTGCTTTTGTTAAGTCTTTTATTGCCGCGCTTGGCTCAACTCTATCAAAACTAGGCATTGGGTACTCAGTTACAAATGGTTCACCTTTTAATTTTTTCATAAGCATATCTACAGCTCTTTTTGAACCTCTATCTTTTGCGAAATAGTTCTTTCTAATTCCTCTAGGGATATACTTATCTTCGTCAGGCGCGCCAACTTCTTCACCTTTAAGCATTTTAAGAGTCAGCTTAGCCATTGCAGGCACAGCTTTTCTCATAGTCGCAGCAGAATTTCCAGTTTCAATAATATAAATACTTTTCTTATACATATCTGCACCTGGATTTTCTATATACATGCCCGAAAGAACTGGAATATTTAATTCCTCTTTAATTGCTTCTGCAATAGATCCACAAGCAACTCCGTATCTTCCAGCATTAAATGCTGGTCCTGCAATAAACAAATCTGGTTTATGTTTTTTTACCATTTCAATAATAGTTTTCTTTGCTTCTTCTAAATTTTCATTGAAATATGAATCACCACAAATAACTGTAGCTACTATTTCTGCATCTGCATCAATAGCTTTGTTAATTGCCATTCCAGGTCCAACGAACCCTTCTCTTATTTCAGGCTTGATATCAGCTTTTTCTTCTCCACCAATACCAGCGAAAAATTGATTAATATAATGAACAACTCTTTTTTTGCTCATGCTTTACCCCCTCTCCTGTTTTCAGGAAATGATATGATATGGTACGGCCCTAATCGTTAAACTTACAAAATTCATTTCTTATTTCTGTCATTTCACTAACTATTTCATCAACATCAAGTACCATTTCCATCATGCCGATTTGATCTTCGTAAATGTCTCCATCAACTTCGCCTTTAAACTGTTCTTCTACTACATGATAAACTCTTAGTCCTAACTGGACTCCTGCTAAAGGACCTGCAAAAGTAGGATCGCCGTTTGTTACGGTTTCTGCTGCTAAACCTGAAGCTTCTGCTTCAGCTGCACCTAGAAGAACTATTACATTCTCCTCACCGTGTTTCTCAACTAAATCCTTAACTCTTTTTTGGTTTTCCAAATCCATAGCACCTGCAGCTGTTCAGACAAAACATTCTGTTGCAGAAAATACTACTTCTGCTTCAGTTGTCTTTAAGCATTCTTCAATCGCAGGACCCGGTATTCCGTCTCTATCGCCGATAATGATAACTTTTTTACCATCATATAATGACATATGAACCATCCTCTCAATAATATATTTTTTTAATTTCAAAACATGATAATACTAAATCGAGACAAGGGGACAGGGACTTGTCTGGTCGTGTTTAATTTTTCGTGCCAGACAAGTCCCTGTCCCCTTGTCTCGCTAAAACGCTCTACTATCTTCTAAAATCCTTTTGTTGATAATGTAACGTAACCAGTTTCATTTGTAGCGCCGGTAATTGCTTGAATTTCAACTTCTATGCTGCCATCTGGTCTTAAACTTCCATCAAAACCACCTGCAACTACATCAACATAATCTGTCATTCCAATGATTTTTTTCATTGGCGGCAGAATTATTGTTTCATTAGCATTCCCGTTAGTAACTACTGCATCAGCCTTATCGTCAGCATCTGCAAGTGATTGAGAAGCTCCGTCTCTTCCAGCATACTCATCAGTTACTATTACAGTTTTGATACCTTCATTCTCAATTTTTTTGCAATTCATGATTAAGTCAGTGTCGGGATTTCCGAACCCTTCTTGAGAAATTACAACACCGTCTAGCCCTAAAAATTTACATAATTTAGCTGTCCAGTTAGATGATCTTTCCTTGTCAGCTAAGAAAACATTCTCATTAGTTATAATTACACCTACAAAATTGATTTCTTTACCATGCTTTTCGTAAAGTTCTTCAATAATCCCATTGTTTAAATGCACGTAAGTTGGATTCTTGTCGCATGCAGACACACAGTTTCCACTAATAATTGCTCCATCCATTATTTCTGTAGGATATAGTAGCGTTGGTACAATTTTTTTAGCGTCTACTCCATATACATAAGTGTCATGAAGTAATCCCTGTGTTTGTAGCATATATACGTATCCTACTTTAGGTAAATCAGGATACTTCTTCACTGAATCCAAAATAGGTTCTGTCTCATAAATTTTTACTTCGTCTGGTGTGACATCTTTAGCAACTTTACCTAAGTAAGCTGCTGCTCTAAAACCTATCATTCTTACTGCTGCTTCATGATCATACTGCTTTAATCCATCAATAGGTTGACAAACTACTACTATATTGTGATTTTTTGAAAACGGAGTATAGTCCGCTCCAATTCCTGTCATGTCAATTATTCCTTCTTGAAAACCTACTATTTTACCAGCAGTAACTACAGCTACATTCTTCAAAGCATGAGTACGTCCACTACCTACAGTGTCTACTTTGCTTAGTATTCCTGGAAAAATCCCACCAGGTCCTTCTACTTTTACTCTTGGCTCAATAACATCTTTTACAGGAGTAATTCTAATTTCGTCACCAGGGTGCGCTAATTCGATAGTGATGCTTTTAATATGCTCATCTCCACCAATTTCTTTTAGCATTTCCTCTTTGTTGATGTAGAGAACTCCTCCATCAACTTTTGTTTCACCCGAAAACTTTACGTCTTTAATAAAAATATTACCTAGTTCTAAACGCACATACTTCACCTCCCTTTTATTTTAGACCAGACAAGGGGACAGGGACCTGTCTGGTGCGCTGAACTTATTATAGTCACCAGACAGGTCCCTGTCCCCTTGTCTGGTTTTTATTTTAAAAACAACTATTACATATGTTTCTTTATCATTTCTTCAATCTTATCTTTCTTTGCATCATCTTTAGTTACCTCGTCAACCTTTATTCCATCCTTATAAATACACACAGTGGGAAGACCTAAAACTCTTTCTTTTATAGCTAATCTTCTAGCCTTAGTAGTATTTATTTTTGAAAACTTGATTTTTTCGCCATACTGTTCTTTCAAGTCCAAAATGTCTGGCATTAAAGCTTTGCATGGTTCACAACCGTCACTCCAAAAGTCAACTAGTACTAACCCTTCCGATTTCAGGACTTCAGATTCAAAATTTACCTTAGTCAATTCTAGCATTTATTTCACCTCCTTTAATATTTTATTATTAAAATCTTCTATTCCTCAAACGCATCTGCAATATGTTTTTCAGCTTGGATAGCTGCAATTGCGCCGTCTGAAACTGCCGTTACTACTTGCCTTAATGATTTCACGCGGCAATCACCAGCTGCAAACACACCAGCAATTTTTGTCTTCATATTATCGTCAGTTATGAGATACCCAACTCTATCTGTTTCTAATAATTCTTTAACTAGTGAAGTCTGCGGAATATAGCCGACAAATACAAATACTCCGACTGTACCATCTTCTTCATCTGCGTGGAATTCTGTAATTTCGTTTGTTTTGACATTTTCAAAAACAACAGTTTCTACAATTCCATCACCTTTTATTTCTTTTACTGTTGTATCCCAAATAAAATCTATTTTTTTATGTTTAAAAGCTTTTTCCTGTATTGATTTTGCTGCTCTTAGCTCATTTCTTCTATGTACTATAGTGACTTTTCTTGCGAATTTTGTTAAATGAATTGCTTCTTCAACTGCCGAATCTCCACCACCTATTACAAATACTTCTAAATCAGTAAAGAAATCCGCATCACATGTTGCACAATATGATACGCCTTTTCCCGTAAATTCTTTTTCTCCTGGCACGTTCATAAGTCTTGGGCTAGCACCAGAAGCCACAATAACAGTTTTTGCACGGTAAGTAGCTTTTGCACCAACTAATTCTTTGATTTTTCCTTCTAGCTTTACTTCGTTGATTGTATCTTTTTCTATTACAGCGCCAAATTCATTGCACTGCTCGATCATTCTCGCAACAAGACTCGGTCCAGTTGCATCAGCTTCTGAGCCTGGGTAGTTAGCTACTTCTTCTGTAGTAACAATTTGTCCACCTACTTTTTCTTTTTCTAAAATTAAAGTAGACATTTTTCCTCTTGCAGCGTACAGCCCCGCTGATAAGCCTGCTGGTCCTGCACCAATAATAATTACATCATAAATTTTTTCCATACTGCCACCTCACTTGTTTAGTTTTTTTATTAATCAGACAAGGGGACAGGGACTTGTCTGTTATTCAATATCTACAATTACCAGACAAGTCCCTGTCCCCTTGTCTGATTTCTAAATCATACTTTCTACTGCACTACTTATTAATGTGAAATCGATTTCTTGGAAATCGTCTAAAACTTTACTTTCCCACTTGTATTTTCTCATGCTTAAAAATTTCAAAGTTGTCTCTATTGCTGATTCTATTATTCTAAGTGAGTCTAAATCTAGCTTCGCCTTTTCATCAGAAATCATAAGGCTCTTATAATTTGTTTCGTTAGGTTTTACACTGCCTGATAGTGGATGACTAAGCAACTTATGACCTGCATGAATTCTATTTCTTGCTTCTATAAGAATTCCTTTTAAATCAGTTTCTCTAAAATCAATTTTAATTTTACTGCTCATTTTTTCAAGGACTAGTGGATTGTTTGTAATAATTGTTGCCATTTACGTAATACACCTCACAATATATACTTCCTAAAGCACTAAAAATATATGCAAACAAAAACAGAACTCACCGATGTCAACGCCATGTTGCCACAAGTTAGCTCTGTTGTTTTACCTGAGAGATTCTTAAAGGAATAATAGCCTATAATATAGCTAAATAATACCTAATTGCTCCTTCGGTGCTTTACGCTTTCCAGAGAATTGTCCAAACACGGTCCGTTTGCCTGAGATGTTCACTAAAAAATTGGCATTTTCTAGCTTCACCCTTCGGCGCTCTTAAACTCAAAGTCTCTCCCGCAGTCTTCATCCAATAATATATTCAGTTCATATTCAAATTCATTATAATACAATTACAAATAAGTATCAACACTTTTTTGTTAAATTTTTTGCAATATCTTTTTCGTTATTAGTAAATGAAAAACTAAACGCTTCTTATAGATTTTTCAAATTTTTCTGCAAATTCAATTGTAAAGTTAGTGCTGCTGATATATAATTGCTTTAATAATAAAAAAATTCTGATAAGGGAGTGAGATTGTATCATGAGTGACAATATTTTAGACAACTTTATTGACAATGCTATGTATATTAAGGATTTATTTGATGAAGATATCTTTGTAGGGGTTTCAGATACTGAATTTTTTATAAAATATTTCCCCGGCAATGAACTTGATATTAAAGAAACAGAGGGTGCTAAACTAAAACCTGGAGATGCTATGTATGAATGTGTTCAACAAAACAGAAAAATAGTAAAAATTATACCTAAAGAAGTATTTGGCATTCCATTTAAAGCAACCACTATTCCTTTGCATGATGAAAATGGTAATGTAGTTGGTTCTCTAGGCATAGGTAAAAGTCTTGAAAGACAAGTACAGCACGCTCAGTCAACAGAAAGCATTGCCGCTTCCTTAGAGGAAGTTACTGCAAGTATTGATGAAATTGCTGACGGAGCGTCTAAAGTTTCAATTTCAAATGAACACATTTTAAAACAGAATAATTCCACCATTGAGCAAGTAAGTAAAACTGATAAAATCGTCGATTATATCAAAAAAGTTTCTGAGCAGACCAATTTGCTCGGTCTGAATGCTTCAATTGAGGCTGCACGTGTGGGCGAACATGGTAGAGGATTTGCAGTTGTCGCTGAAGAAATCAGAAAACTGTCTATTGCGACGAAAAGCTATGTAATTGACATTAACAGTATTTTGGATACAATAAACGATTCCGTTGATAGAACATCTACTTTAATAAAAGAAAATGTAATAATTACAGATTCACAAGAGGAAGCAACTAAGCAAATTGTACGAGCTCTCGCAGAGTTAAATACTAGTACACAGATGTTATCAGAGATGGCTAAAACACTATAATTTTAAAAAAGGTTAAACATCTTTATACAAATAAAAGTGTTTAACCTTTTTTTGTCGCAAGTCAATATATTGACTTGCGACTAGTGCTTCTTCTATTTAAAATCTATTAAAAGTATCACTTCAGCTCCATTAATTTCTATTTCATCGGCGTCGCCGTCATAAGAACCAAAAATACTACTAAAAACCAACTTAACTCGAATAAGACTATTTTCTTCTTCCACAACCAAATCGCCTCTAACTATATCTCTATCTCGAAAATCCACTCCATATTCTTTAATTAAAGCTTCAGTGATTTTCATCATATCATATTCGTAAATTTCCACATCATTCTTCAGTATTACAATCTTATCGCCTTTTCTTACAACAAACAACTCCCCTTGCACACTTTTAGGATCTCCAGCCTGCAGTTTACGCATCATACCTCGTATCATTACATCGTAACCTACAACATCTACCGCCTGCGTTTCGTCATTAATCCCAAAGTGAAAATGCGAATTTATAAACGATCTTTCTCCATACTCTTCTTTAAATCCAAATGTTTCTTCCATATCCCTAACAGTAAAATCAGCGGGTAAATATTCCAAATCATCTAAGTCATGTGTTCCCGCGAAATAGCGAATAATCCCGCTGATTTCTCTTCTGTCGTATTTATCTATATCAATGTCATTCTTTACTATTCCTTTATTGTAAATCATACCATTCTTATGCAATATATTTTGAAATCTTTGGTTTTGACTTGCAATAGATACGTTAAATGCACTTAATGGACCTACTACACTTATTAAAAGAACAAATGCTAGACTAATAGGGAGTACTACATTTCGCTTCCCCTTATTGAAATTTAAAAATATCATCGCAAATGTTGCCCAAATCCCAATAAGTAGAATATAGTATCTGCTTTCAGTAAATCCAAACTCTCCTATTCGTATTCCTATTGCAATAAACATCATAATAAGCAGAGGTATTATAGTCTTAGTTAATACTTTAGTAAAAATTCTTACCCATTTATTTTCTTCAACAAATGGTTTTACTAAAAACAAAGTGGCAATTCCCGCTCCAGCATACGATAATACAAGATACGATACAATTCCTTCAGGCCATATTTGCGTTACAATAATTTTAGCGAAATACGTGTATAAAACTAGTGTAAATACAGATATAATTGGCATCACTATGTAGATTAATAATAGTTTTAATACTTTGCTGTAATCTTTAACAGTATATTCATCATCTATTTTAGGAAACCCACTCAGAAAGTGAGTTGGTGCAAAAACAAAGTTAATAATTATCCATGTATAAGCGTATAAGTCTCTGCTCATATTCTCGTATAGTAACGACTGTATTGCAAATAGCGTAAATGTTATGCCTAATCCAAGCATTACTGCGAAAAATGCTGTCATGGCTACTTTAGTCATAATCTTTGTAATAAATATCTCAAAGTTCTCTCTCTTAAACATGTATAGAGCAGAAATAAAAATAAATATCATAGCTATAGCTAACATTGAAAGCCTAAGCATAGGTACCATGTCTATGTTAGGTAATGCAAAATAATAGTATAAAACAAGTAAAACTATTTTTAAAAGATTAAAAACTATTTTTACGTGGTAACATATTTTCTCCCAAAATCTTTCTATAAGGAGATCCACCCCTAATGAAAAAGGTACTCCGAGTACTATTACAGCCATAATTCTATTAAGAATTTCATCAATATCTCTTAGTTTTTCATATGGCATCTCGATTCGGTAAATCGTAATACCTGCGAGAATTACGCATAGCATTATTGCTAATGGAAATCTTAACACGGTTATTTGAATGTCTTCCAAAGATTGCTTTGCAAATTTAACAATTTTCTCTTTCCTCATGTTCTCTTCCTCCTTTTTCTATATCTTAACAGTATTATATCTTCTTTCTTCTATAAGTAAAGTGACATTTATTTCATGTTGACAAAATTCCATTGTCTTAATACTTCATATATTACTATCGCTACTGTATTTGATAAGTTAAGTGATCTTGCTTTTTTTATATCTAACATCGGGATTCTAACGCAACTCTCTGCATTTTCGTCTAGAATACTCTTTGGTATCCCTGTGGTTTCTTTACCAAACATTATGAAACACTCCTCTTCATAAGCTACTTCACTGTATATGGTGTTCGTTCTTGTTTCACAATAATAAATTATTGCATCCTTATTGTTCTCTTTGAACTCATCATAATCTTTATAGTAGTGCATTTTTAATAGCTCCCAATAGTCTAGACCTGCTCTTTTTATATGTTTTTCGTCCATTGAAAAGCCTGTTGGCCCAATAATATGAAGAATTGAATCTGTAACAACACATGTTCTTACGATATTACCAGTATTTTGAGGTATTTCTGGTTCATATAAAACAATGTTTAATGACATTTTTGTCTCCTTTTCCTATATCAATATTTTATTGTGAATCTTCTTTGTTTGCGTTTAAAAAATATTCATGAATATTTTTTTTGTTCTTGTTAATCTCTATATATAAGTATATAATATAACGGTTAAACTTCAATAGATAATTTAAGATGAGAGAGATGGTATTTATGGAAAACAAACAAAAAATAATTAATATCGCTGTAATTGCACATGTTGATGCAGGAAAATCTACTTTAGTTGATGCGCTTTTAACGCAAAGTGGAGTTTTCAGAGAAAACGAGACTGTAGTTGATTGTGTCATGGACAGTAATGACCTAGAAAGAGAGCGTGGAATAACAATATACTCTAAAAACTGCGCTATTGAACATAATGGAGTGAAAATTAATATTGTAGATACACCAGGACATGCAGACTTTTCTTCAGAGGTAGAAAGAATAATGAAAACAGTAGATACAACTTTATTATTAGTTGATTCTAGCGAAGGACCAATGCCTCAAACTCGCTTTGTTTTACAAAAAGCTCTTGAATATGGACTAAAACCAATTCTTTTTATTAATAAAATTGATAAAAAAGACCAAAGAGCTGAAGAAGTTGTAGATATGACTTTTGATTTATTTGCAGACTTAGGTGCAACTGATGAACAACTTGATTTCCCTATTATCTACGGTGTTGCAAGAGAAGGTATTGCTAAAATGAATATGTCCGACGAATCTACTAATCTAGATCCTCTATTCGATCTGCTTATGGAGCATGTAGAAGCATACCCAAATTTAGATTCTGAGCCACTGCAAATGCAAATTTCTTCACTGGATTACGATGACTACATCGGCAGGTTAGGCATTGGTCGTATTACCAAGGGAACTATTAAGCAAGGTCAACAAGTAGTAATTTCAAAGCGAGACGGTTCTACCCAAAAAGGTAAAGTCTCCAAACTTTTTGTGCATGAAGGATTAGCTAGAGCAGAAAAGCCATTTGCAGTAAGTGGGGATATTGCAATAATCTCAGGCATGCCTGACATTTCAATAGGCGAAACTATTTGTGTAGAAAACCATGTTAGCCCGATGAAGCTAATAGAAATTGAAGCACCTACCCTTTCAATGAATTTCTTAGTAAATGACTCTCCGTTTTGCGGTAAAAGCGGTAAATATGTAACCACTAGACATATACTAGCACGTTTAGAAAAAGAGTTAGAAGTTAATGTTGGCTTACGTGTCGA
Organism: Alkaliphilus sp.; assembly: GCA_002733545.1. Taxonomy (GTDB): domain Bacteria; phylum Bacillota; class Clostridia; order Peptostreptococcales; family NVVX01. The sequence continues at coordinate 3,404 of NVVX01000024.1, read as the reverse complement.
AGAACTTGAATCTACTGATGGTTTCAAAGTTTCTGGTCGTGGCGAACTTCATCTTTCTATTCTTATTGAAAAAATGCGTAGAGAAGGTTATGAGTTATCCGTCTCAAAGCCAGAGGTTTTGTATCGAACTATTGATGGTGCCTTGAACGAACCAATTGAGCGTGTTAATATCACTGCTCCAAGCCAATATAGTGGTACAATTATTTCAAAGCTTAACTTAAGAAAAGGTATTATGGAAACAATGTCTTCAGAAAACGACTATACTTCAATTGAGTTTCTTGTACCTACAAGAGGACTCCTTGGATATAGAAGCGAATTTATCAACGATACTAGAGGCGAAGGTACTTTAGTGCGGTCTTTTGATAAATACATGCCTCATAGGGGTGAGATTCCTAGAAGAAAGAACGGAGTATTAATTTCTCAATTACCTGGAACTACTATGGCATACTCTCTGTTTAACCTAAATGATAGAGGTGTATTATTCGTTGGATCTTCACTTGATGTTTATGAAGGAATGATCATTGGAATGAATAGCCGTACCGAAGATATGATTGTTAATCCGTGCAAAAACAAAAAACTTACTAACGTAAGAGCTTCTGGTGCAGATGATGCACTGAAAATTTTAAAACCTAAAAAATTCACTCTTGAAGAAGCACTTGAGTTTATTGCAGAAGATGAATTAGTTGAAATTACGCCTGATGCTATTCGTCTTAGAAAAAAACTGTTAAACTCACATGATAGATTAAGAGCTAATAGAACCAAGGGTTAAATTAATTAAACATATTGCATTAAAAGACCAGAGTCAGTGACTTTGGTCTTTTAATGCATATTTTGATCTTATAACTATTTAGCCGGCACTAATAATTCTTGCCCAATTGTAATTAAGTTTGCATCATTCAAATTGTTTAGAGACTTAAGTTCTTGCCAAGTTGTTCCGAATTGTTTTGCGATTTTCCAAAGCATATCTCCTGCTTGTACTACATACTTGTTAGTAGTTATTGTAGCTGCTTCTTGCTCTACCTCTTCTTCTACAACAACTCCACCTTCAACTACAGTTGCTCCACCAATAGCACTTGGTGCTATAAATGGTACAGATTTAATAAACTCTACAACTGCATCTTCCATTGCCATGTAACTTCTGAGTGACTTAGCTTCTGCAAACATACCGTATCCATCTCCACCAGCTGCTAAGAAGTCATTTGTTGCCATTTCGTACATTCTATCAAGCTCAAGAGGCTCTCCATTAATACAAACATTAATGACTCTTTCTCCTTCTGCTCTAGAAATATCTACGTCAAACTTAATACCTTTTACTTGTGGGAAACTTCCTGTTAATCCTTCTTCAATTACTCTTGTTCCATGCTCTAGTGCTGCTTTTAAATCAGCTCCGCTAATTTCTAAAACTTCGATTGCATTACCAAAAGGTAATACCGTTACAATATCTCCTCTAGAAATTGGTCCTGCTTCAATCGGTGCTCTTATTCCCCCACCATTGGTAAAGGCAACTTCTGCACCCGACACTCTTAAGAACACATTAGTAATCATAGTACCCATGTTAGTTTGTCTAGAACGTACGTCTGCTCTAGCTCCGTCTAATTTAACAGTAGTATATCCAACTCTTTCAGCAAAAATCTCGTCTTGCGCTGCCTTCATTCCTTCTAATACTTCTAATACCACTGCATTTTCTTCTGTTTCAGCTGCATCTTCTTTACTTATAAGTCTTGCAGTTCTTGAAATTACTTCGCCATCTTTAACTTCAAATTGAACTACACCTAAGTATTTAAGATATTCCTGCGCACTCACTATTAATACATCGTTAACTAATCTGTTTTCTTTTGTATGACTATGTCCATCAATAATAATATCTAGTTCTGGAACATTTTCTGCAAGTCTAATGCTTGTGTGAAAACTATCTACATCTGTTCCTAGATGAGCTAGTGCAATGATAACATCTACTTGGTCTTTAATCTCTGCTACTACTTCCTTAGTGTAGTCCACCGGATCTACAAACGTTAACCCCACTACTCCTTTAGGGTGAGATTTGTACATAGTTTCTGGCGTAGCAACACCGATGATTCCAATTTTTACGCCTTCAATTTCTTTAATTACATAGCGTTCTAATATTGGGTTTCCTTCTTCATCAATAACATTTCCAGCTAAAATTGGAAAGTCAGCTATAGCATCTAATTCTACTAGTCTATCTCTACCATAGTTAAATTCGTGATTTCCTGCAACCATAAGATCATAGTTCATAGCGTTCATTATTTGAATTACTCCCTCACCTTTATCTAGCGTAGCGATTGGTAATCCATGAACTGTATCTCCTGAATCAAACAATAACACATTTTTGTTTTCGGCTCTTAATTGCTCAATTAATGTTGCTGCTTTTGCAAAACCCATACCTGCAAATCTTCCCTCTAACAATCTACCATGAATATCATTTGTATGTATGATTGTTATTGTTACCGCTTCTGCTTCTGTAGCAAAAGCCATAGCTAAAGATGAAAGCACCATAATTGCGACAATTAAACCAGCTACTAATTTTCTAAACTTCATTTATATTTCTCCCTTCGTTTTTATCTCTCATATTTTAGCTGAAATAGAGTTGAAAAGTAACTTTATCATAATTTCAACACAAAAAAGAGAATTAATATATATATTCTTCATAAATACTAATTCTCCTGCAAAATAAACCAATCTACCTCAAGTTTTTTTGGTTCTTTCTCATATTGTGTGGATTTGATCTAAATAACACATAAGAAATCTCTAGATTAGTGCAAATTTATTTCCAATTATGATATACTCACCATAGAATAAAACGGCTCAATCTTTTTTGATGATATATTTCAATATGCTCTAAGGCTCACCAGTGAAGAAAGACCACCTATTTCTCATATGACATTTACTAATTTTAGARGACGAATATATAAATATTATGAAGAAACTGGTATCGATTTAATCCAAGAGGAAATAGAAAATTTGGCTGRCATTATCAGCAAACACTTAAAAATTGATGGCAAAAAAGTAAGAGTAGATTCCTTAATGGTCTCATCTTCTTGCAAAAACCTATCGCGTATTGAATTAGTATATACCGTGAATGCTCTGTTTATTAAAACATTAAAAAGCAGCATGAGATAGATAAACTGCGCGAAGAAATGCAAACAAAGGAATACATTAAGTCAATAAGTCAAAGAGCGGCTATTGAAGGAGTACCCTCTGTACTAAGGCGAAAGTATAAAATTGACAATATGCCAATCAGGGGATTAGTCTGCTCAAAAATCTGGTTAGGATTTAAAATTGCAGCATATAACACTAAAAAGTTGCTTAAAGGACTAAAATTAGCGGGTGCGTAGCAAGTAAACAGCACAAAGCTACGTATTCCGTTAAGAAAACCCCATTTATCT
>NVVX01000073.1 GCA_002733545.1 Alkaliphilus sp. | reverse complement strand
AAGCAGTTGGGGCAATTACTATGCCCATGAGTAAAATTATGATTGCTAGCTTAAAGATATATCTTTTCATTTATAATCCTCCATTTTCTTGAGATGTAAATATTTATTTAGAAAGCAAATTTTTAAAATATGCTTCCAATAGTAGTATATTAACATATTATCTTGTTTTTGTGCAAAAAATCGTGCGACAAATTCCGACAATAAGCGACAAAATCCCACAAAATGCACCTCTTCCAATAACGCGTAAACTGTTTCAGACTAGCAAGGGGGTAGTGATCAAGCTTTATTAGAAATTATCTATAGATTTAGTCCAATCATTAACAAACATAACCGTTTTTACTTGTATGACGACATATCTTCAGAGCTAATAATTGTAGTTATGTCAAGCCTAAAGAAGTTGGACTTGAAAAATATTGAGACAATAGGTCAGTTAGTAAACTTCATTACCGTAGTTGTGCAAAATAAATTTGTAGACCTAATTCGCAAAAATAAGCATTCGAATGTTGAGATCATAACAGAGAATTTTATAGATTCAATATCCACAGCATGTGAAATTAAAAATCTTGAATCTGAACTTACAATCAAAGACTTACTCAAATCATTGACTAAAAATCAAAAATGGGTTATTGAGCAAATATTTATAACGACTTGGGCATTAATCCTGCACCCTTGTGGTGCAGGATTAATGCCTGACAAAGTTTCAAGAGAATCATCCTTTAAAATACCTCGGGATTTATCCCTGATATCTAGAATCAGAGATTCTTTTATATTTCAAAAAACAGAAATAGAACTTGCAAAAGAAAAAGGAGTAACAAAGCAAGCTATTAACAATACGAAAAAGCAAGCTTTTAAAAGAATGAAATATCAATTAGAAAGGGAAATGTAAAATGGAATTAGAAGTATTGCAAATTGCAGCTACTCACGGTATATGGGCTTTTTTAAGTGTAAGTTTGATTTTTTATATCCTAAAAAATCAAGAGAAGAGAGATGTAAAGCAAGAACAAAGAGAAATTAAATATCAAGAGATTATATCTGCCTTAACTGAAAGGCTAAATATTATAGACGATATTAAAGAAGATGTTTTAGAGATTAAAATGAATTTATTTTCAAAAGATAGTTGACTTCAAGCAGACTTATTTCGTTTATTAAGATAAGAATTGTTTAACTAGTTAATTTTTCTTAAATCAAAAATGAGGAGGAAAAACATGTATAACTTTCAATCAAAACCAACAGTCTTAAGTAGAGCAGAATGGGGTGCTCGTTCAAGAAGCAAAACCCCTCGCCAAAGAGATGGTGTTAGGTATTTAGTGGTGCATCACTGTGCTGGAAACAACAACACTATCGAAAACACTTCCGAGCAAGCCAGAATGAGAGAAATTCAAAGAATTCATATGGACGACAATGGGTGGTCTGACATCGCTTACAACTTTGGTGTAGGTAAAGGCGGTACAATTATGGAAGGTCTTGAGATCGATTATGCTATGAAAGCAGCTGGTGGTAGTAATAACAACTACTATGCAATCCATATCAATTGCCATGGCAACTTTGAAGAAAAGTTATTTGACTGGTCGCAGAAATCGGCATTAATCGACTTGCTTGCATACTTATGTAGCAGATATGGTCTATCTGAATCAGCAATCATTGGTCATTACAACATGTCATCATCAGCTTGTCCAGGTCAAGCTATCAAAGACGCGATACCAAGCATTAGAACTAATGTAAAAGTAAGACTAAACGGTGCATCGCCATACTAATGAAACATTGTAGAAATCGAAAAAAGAGAGACTAATTCTCTCTTTTTTCGATTTCAAACTCGAATTTAAAATTTGGATCACCATATTCTGTAATAAGTCTGTCTAGTTGAATTAGTAAAGATTCTGCCTCTTCTTCATTGTCAAATGATTCAATGCTACAGAAAAATCCGTTTTCGTCTCTAATAATTAAAATATTGGTCTCACGTCCTAAATCCTTATAGTATCTGTAAGATACTTCTTGAAAATGATACATAGCATCGGTCAATGATCCGCTCTTAGATCTCACAATGTATTTTGAATTTCCGCTTTTTCCTGCTTCTTGTATTATTATTTTATACTGAATAGGATTACTTAATTGCTCTATTGTGTATTTAATCGGCATATAAAATGTGATATTCCATCTATCGTTATGGTCACCTACAACACCTGTTTTGTACCACTGTTTAATGAATTTACTGCCTGCAATTCTACTAACTCTATTTGGTTTCACTAAAATAGAGTCTTCAGGCAATCCTCGAAATGAATTTATAAATGACAATTCATTATAATCTGAGTTGTATTCCAGCTCAAATGTATCCAAATAATCAATACTACTCTCAAATGCTGTAATCAATATTGTTAAACAATCATCGTTTTCCTCAAGCTGAATTGATTTAAGTACAACATTAACCTGTGATCCAGCCTCTACTTTTATATCATTATCATCAGATGAAACACTTGATTCTAGGTTTTCAGAATATGCCTCAGTTTGACTTGGATTTTCAATGTTAGTACCTGTATCCTCATTATTCAATATCTTATTGCTAGAATTGTGCGTATTCATATTTGTATTATTGCATCCCGTCAATGTTGAAAATAACAAAATCGAAAATGTTAAAATGACCAGTAAACTTCTTTCTTTTGTTTTCATAGTTCCTCCTATCCCCATTTTGAACGTAGTGTCAAAAGTTTTAACGCACTTTTGCACTCTATCAATTTATTCTACTGGCTTCTACCAGCTATAACCTTCCACCCCTTCTCTTTTGCAAGCAGTAGGGGTAATTACTATGCCCATGAGTAAAATTATGATTGCTAGCTTAAGTATATATCTTTTCATTTCCAACCCTCTGTTTTGTTGAGATGTACTTGAAATACAAGTATTTATTTAGAAAGCAAATTTTTAAAATATGCTTCCAATAGTAGTATATTAACATATTCTCATGTTTTTGTGCAAAAAACCGTGCGACAAATTTCCACAAAAAGCATCTATCCTAAAAAACCAAGAAAAAAGAGATATTAAACAAGAACAAAGAGAAGTGAAATAACAAGAGATTATAGCTGCCTTAACTGAAAGGCTAAATACTATTGACGATATTAAAGAGGATGTTTTAGAAATAAAAATGAATTTATTCTCAAAAGATAGTTGACTTAAGCACAGTTATTTCGTTTATTAAGATAAGAATTGTTTAACTAGTTAATTTTTCTTAAATTAAAAAGCAGGGAGGTTTATTTTTAGGGTGCAATTTCGTCTATGTAGAGGAGAAAGAAATATCCAGTTTACAATTTTGAAAAGACAAATTGTAAAGAGAATTAGTTTTATACAGAGAATGGAAAAGTATATTTTGGTTATTTTGAGAGACAATTAAATATTAGGAGGCAATAAGAATGTCAAATATTTCAGGCTATAAGATATTTATTGATCCTGGGCATGGTGGAGGCGATTCTGGTGCTCAATCGGGAGACAAGAAACATTCCGAAAAAACTTTTGTATTGGATATGTCAAAACATCTGAGAGATAGGTTGGAAGCTTATGGTGTTCAAACAATGATGAGTAGAGAATCAGATGTGGGATTAACTCTTAGAGAAAGAACTGAGCAATCAAATAATTACGCCGCACATATATTTGTTAGCATGCACTGTAATGCTGGTGGAGGAACAGGTATAGAAACATGGATACATGATAATTCGTCCGGTTTTGCACAACAACTTGCACAAAAAGTACAAGCTTCCATGATTTCTAAGTTAAAGGTTAGAGACCGAGGAGTAAAAAAAGCTCCAAGTGGACGAACTGCTGGCAATATATTTGTAGTGGATCCGCGCAATGTGAATGCATGGTCTATTCTTCCAGAAGTATTGTTTATGGATCATACTGATGATATTACCAAACTAAAATCGCCTACTTTCCTTAAAGATGCAGCATATGCAATAGCAGATGGCATTATAGGTTTTATAAATACATTGCCACTTATGGGATAAAATCTTAGAAAGGCAGAGTAAAACGTATTGAAAGCTATGCTATCAATACGTTTTATGCTAAACTAGGAGAACAAAAGCTAAGGCAACTTTCAGAGTTAATTTTTCAGTTTATAGAAACAGGCAAAGCTACCACTGAGTTTCAACTATGATTCCCCTCGCCTTCAAAGCTTTCACTTTMGCTAAAGATGTATCAGAAAGAGGGTTATTCTGGAATCCAAGCACCGTCAGTCTATTTAAGTCCATAACTGCGCTAATATCCGTTACATGATTTCCACCTATGTGTAGTTCGTGCAAATTTTCAAAGTCTTTTACTAAGCTGATATCATATATTTGATTATTATCGAGCGAGAGATCTGTCAGTCTCTTCAAATCCGATAGAGGAGTTATGTCACTTATTTGATTATTCCCAAGCCTGAGAAATTGCAACCCTTTTAGCCTTGATATTGGGCTAATATCATTTATGCGATTGTTCTTAAGCTCCAACCAATACAAATTCTCTAGATTTAATAGCGGTCTAATATCGCTTATTTGGTTATTAGAAGCTAAAAGCGTTCTCAGTCCTTTCAACTCTGATAGTCCTCCGAGATTACTTATTTTATTACTCCAGAGCCTAAGCATTTCTAAGTTTTTTAGACCAGATAGCGAGCTGATGTCACTTATTTGATTATCTGAAAGGTCTAGCTTAACCAAACCTTCCAAGCGCAAGAGCGGACTGATATCGCTAATTTGATTACTACTAATCGAAAGTTCCACTAGGTTTTCCAAACTAGAAAGAGGGGTTATGTCATTTATTTCATTGTTATCCATCCAAAGTGTCGCCAGATTCTCTAGCTCCGAAAGCGAGCTGATATTACTTATTTGATTACTATCCATCCAGAGTGTCTTTAGTTTATCTAACTCAGCTAGTGAGCTGATGTCGTTTATTTGATTACCCCTAAGCTCTAAAAAATTAAGGCTTTCCAAACCAATTAGTGGACTGATGTCACTTATTTGATTATTGTTGAGTCCCAATCTTGTTAGGTTCTTTAAATTGGATAACGTGCTAATATCGCTTATGTTGTTATACCTCTCAGATAGTGAATCATTGCTTAATAAAAGAACAGTCATGTTCACAGCATATTCTAGTCCTATAATACTTTCAATCCCTTTTCCTTCTGCTATTAACTCAGCCATATTAGATAAATCATATGCTGTCAATTCGCCGGTTGGTTTATTTATTGCTTCTCTTATTGCTATCTTTAAGTTTTCGTCTGGAATATCTACTACAACTTCTTTTGACTCATTTCTTGCAATAAGTTCAGATTTAACTCTTGCTCCAGTTTCAGATTCGACGCTTTCCAAGTTAAGCATTTGTTCTTCTCTTTCGCAAGCAGTTG
>NVVX01000023.1 GCA_002733545.1 Alkaliphilus sp. | reverse complement strand
GCTAAAAATGCAAAAAACGAACTGTCAAATTTTACAAGCTAAAAAATTATAAAAGGTGCCTAGTAGGTTAAAATAAAAAAATTTACTCTTCAGTGCTGACAACGCTCAAAGTTAGTGGACTTATTATCGTGGTTATGCTATCAATACAATATAAGTCCAGCAAATATTATTGGGCATAGAGATAATGGTTCCTCTCATTGTCCTGGGGATCAAATTTATAACGATTTAACTGATATTAGGAACGAAGTTTCAACAAGAGTGTACGGTGTTGTTATGAATTAAAATTTTTGACTAAAAGCATTAAATATACCTCTTAGATAGATATTTGTCTTAGAGGTATATTGTTGCAATTCAATGATTAAAAGTCACTTTGACTTTCGATTATTAAGTTATAAGGGCGATTATAAGAAGAACTATATAGACTATTTTCAGGATCATGCTCCTCAAGTATTTTGATTTTATAATCTTCTGCTTCATTTTTACTTTTAAAACTTTTTACAGGGTAAAAATAACCATATGCATTTTTTAAAATTCTAAAATGCAAATCTAAATCTAATGTAAGGCCTGCAGTTTCATAAATATGAATCCATAACTCTCGCAAATCTAAACTAGGACTTCTGAGGATATACAAATTTTCAAGATTTTCTGTGGATTTACTAATTGTAATTACAATTTTTCCAGGATTAGKTTTTTCTTCAATCGTATATTCAATTGGATTATTAAACAAAATACTATAAGTTGTTGAATGACTAATAGTAGTAAAGGTTTTATACCATCTTTTAATGAATTTGCTGTCTGCAATATCACTGATATTATCATTATGAACAAGTGTCTCTTCTTCGAACAGACGTTTATTGGAATTGCTAAATCTCAATTCATAATAATCATCAAAATATTCAATTATAAAATCTTTCATAAACGTAGTAATATTATAGTAATGACTTGTGAAGATAAGCTTTAAATTTTTTGTATCTTCAATCACTTCAATTGATTTAAGCATTGTCGTTTTTTTTGCTTTTTCATCAGCGACTTCATTTTGATCTTCACTTCTTGCTATTGCTTCAGTCGGTGGGGTATCAAGTAGTGAAGTTTTTTCCTCTTCTGTAGCAGGGATCTCATTTTGACAACCAGTAATTAGAAACATCATCAACAATATAAAGATTAAACTCATTTTCATAGTAGCACCTCCGTAGCTAATTTTTTATCTATTGCTAGAAAACAAATATATGAGCAAGTAATATATATGCTCGCCTGCATAAAACAAAGCACTCGTTTTTACCAATATATTAGCAGTTATTTGTTGATTTTGCAATGATTATTTTGTAACTTCATCCTATTTTTTGCTCTTAATCCAGCGGAGGGGTCGCCTTGTGAGGAAAGCGGTTTTAGGCATTATTTTAGTGAAATGCTAAAATTGATAAAAGAGGAAACGCTAAACGCACAGTAGTAATACACAGCTTTTGGGCGAATGAATGTTTAGCTTGGGTTAAGAATATCTACTTATCAAAAGATCGGCCACCTTAAAAATATCACCTGCACCCATCGTAATAACAATATCATTTGGTTTGATATTATTGTAGATGTACTCCACGATCTCATCGAAATCTTGAATATAGAGTGAATCAGTACGGATTTTAGTTAATTCTACTATATTTTTGCTATGAATAGTCCCATCGTCTATTTCTCGTGCTGCATAAATATCAGCCATAATTAAATGATCGGCTAAATCAAATGAAGTTGAAAAATCTTCAAGCAAAGAGCGAGTACGTGTATAAGTATGTGGTTGAAAAATGCACCATATGTCACCTTTTACAAACTTTTTAGCTGCAGAAAGAGTAGCTTTAATCTCTGCAGGATGATGTGCGTAATCATCATATACTTCAACACCTTGTACCTTGCCTTTAAACTCAAAACGTCTATGTATTCCTTTGTACATCTTAGCACTGTCAACAAGCTGGCTGCTAGACATGCCTAAAACATGTGCAGTAGCAATTGAAGCAAGGGTGTTGTATATATTGTGCTGCCCACGTACATTAAGTTCGAAATTTCCTAGTTTTGCACCAGAATGGAACACCTCAAAAGAAGGGTATCCAAGTTTGTTAAAGGTTACGTTTTCGGCTTTGTAATCACAATTATTGTCTATGCCAAAAGTAACAAGATTGCAAGCTAAATCTCCTGTTACGTCCATAGTATTTGAGTCATCTCCACAAGCGATTAAAAACCCGTTGTTTGGTATAAGAGAAGCAAATTTTTTGAATGAATTTTTAATATGTTTAAGATCTTGAAAGTAGTCTAAATGATCCACATCGATATTAAGAATAACACCTACAAAAGGCTTGAATTTAAGAAAACTCTCTACATATTCGCAAGCTTCAGTTATGAAATATTGGCTTTTGCCTATCTTGACGTTACCACCAATTTCATCTAACTCGCCGCCTACTAAAATTGTAGGATCAAAACCTGAATTTTCTAAGAAAATTGAAAGCATAGAAGTTGTTGTGGTTTTTCCGTGGCTTCCAGAAATTGCGATTGGCGTATCATATTTAGACATTATATTGCCCAAAATCTCAGCGCGATCAATTTGAGGGATATTTAGCCTGCTAGCCTCCATACGCTCTGGGTTGTCTTCGTGTACAGCTGCAGTATACACCACTAAATCAGGCTTTTTAATATTACTTGCACTATGTCCTATAAATACCTCTGCGCCATGTGATTTTAGTTTTTCAATAATACTTGTATTTTCTATATCGGAGCCAGAAATTTTTACTCCTTGATGTAGTAAAAGTTCTGCAATTGCGCTCATGCTAATTCCGCCAATTCCAATTAAATGTATGTGGTTCATTGCTATTCTCTCCCTTTGTAAAATAGTAAGACGCCGGGGACGTTTCGCCTGTCTTTTTTGTTCTTGCATCATATATCACTAGGCGAAACGCCCCCTCTTGTGTCTTGCATATATCTATGAATGATGATTACCTTAGTATTTCCAATTTAAGTTTCTTATATAACGATTTGCCCATAGAAAGCCTGTAATTTCTTCCAGTATGCCGCATATAGTGTGTGAGTCGTCCCAAAACCACTACATATGGTATGTGCTCGACTTGAAATTAAGCAAATATACCTTTCTATGGTCCAATCATATAACATAAAAGCTCTTAGCGCTAATAGATATGCATTTCTTACAGTGTATAATATCACAACTCATAGAATATACAAAATAAACTTGAATAATCAGATAAAAACGAATATTATATATGATATAGAATAAAAAATTCGTACTATTACGGAGGTTATTGAGAATGCAAGGAATGAAAATGAACAAATTAAAGCGAAATGAGAGAGTTGCAGCAATTGTTAAAATACTTAGCACTAATCCGAATAGAATATATTCGCTAAACTATTTTGTTGAAAAATTCAATGCAGCTAAATCAACTATAAGCGAAGATATTGTAGTAGTTAAGAAAACAATGGAAAAGATGGAGTTAGGCAAAATAACAACCATTACAGGAGCGGCAGGCGGTGTGAAATTCGCTACGTATATTTCAAATGAATATACCAAAGAAATTTTAGATGAGATGAGCGAAAGACTAAATGGAGCAGACAGAATACTCCCAGGCAACTACTTGTACATGACCGATTTAATATACTCACCATATTTTATGAATAGAGCTAGTGAGATTTTCGCAAGCAAATTTTCAGACAAAAAAATTGACTATATAGTTACAATTGAAACCAAGGGAATACCGTTGGCATTTTCAGTAGCAAAACTACTTAATGTACCGCTAATAATAGTTAGAAAAGATAGTAAAATAACCGAAGGTTCAACTGTAAGCATTAATTATGTATCAGGATCTACCGGAAGATTGCAACGCATGTCTTTAGCTAAAAGAGCGATAGGACAAGATGCACATGTACTAATTATAGATGACTTCATGAAAGGCGGAGGCACAGTGAGAGGAATAATAGAAATGATGTTTGAATTCGGAGCGGTGGTAGAAGGAGTAGGAGTGTTGATTGCTACTAAATCACCTAAGGGAAAATTAGTTAAAGAGTTCACATCTTTGCTCACGCTAGAAGAAACGAATGATGAAGACAATAATATAAAAATATTTCCAACAAATATGTAACATATTAAAGCAGTTTTAATAGAAAAATCTGAAAATTTACAAAATAAAAGAAGGAAATGAAGAAAATGTGGAGAATAGATAGATTTAGAGTATTGTGAGTTGCAAAAATTGAAGTATTTTCAGAACAAGCAAACTGATGAAAATGCTTTAAATTCAAGGCGCAATGAGAGAGAAGGAAAGAGCGTACTACGGTACGTGATTGACTGAGCTCGCAATTAGCAACGCAGAAGTTAAAGTATTTTCATCAGTTTGGGAAGGTGGTGAATGACAGTGAGAGTAACCGACGTAAGAATAAGAAAAGTAGCAACAGAAGGAAAAATGAAAGCAATCGTTTCAGTAACATTCGATGATGAATTTGTTGTACATGACATCAAAATCATCGAAGGGCAGAGTGGATTGTTTATTGCTATGCCAAGCAGAAAGATGAACGAAGGCGACTTTAGAGATATCGCTCATCCTATCAATTCTGAAACAAGAAACAAAATACAAGATGCAATTTTTAGTGAATATCATAAAATGAATCAAGATGTAATAGCAAAAACTGAAATAGAAACTGAAACTGAAACTAATACTGAAACAGAAACAGAAACGGAAACGGATACTGAAACTGAAGAGGAAGTAGAATAAACTATGGAATAATACTTTTACTAAAAAAACAAATATGTGAATATGACGTATTTGTTTTTTTTATGTAAAATCACGAAAAACACTTCTTTATTTCCTTGAAATATATTAGAATGATAAGTAGAAGGTGAAATGCAAAGAACACTTAGAACTGTTTCAGACTTTGAATTTCATAAGTGAAGAAGAAAATAGAGGAGAATAATATGAAAATCAAATCAATCATTTTGGCTGCTGGCGAAGGAAAACGTATGAAATCACAAATGCCAAAAGTGTTGCACAAAGTTTGTGGAAAAACAATGTTAAATCATGTAATTGATGCTGCAAATTCCTTGAATGTAGAAGARTGTATAGTGGTAATAGGGCATAAAGGTAGTGAAGTAAAAAAAGCATTGCCTAGTGAAGTAAAATCAGTAGTACAAGAAGCGCAGCTAGGAACAGGACATGCAGTTATGATGGCATACGAACACATTGACGAAGAAGGAGTAGTAATAGTTTTATGCGGTGATGGACCATTAATCACGCAAAGGACACTAAAAGAATTAATAGATTGCCATAAAAAGGGTAAATATAGTGCGACGGTGCTGACTACTGACTTAGACAACCCAACTGGTTATGGAAGGATAGTAAGATCAGGCAGCCAATTAAAAAAAATAGTTGAAGAAAAAGACTCCTCTCTCGAGGAAAAATCAATAAAAGAAATAAACTCAGGTATATATTGTTTTGACTCAAAAGACTTAAAAAAAGCACTCCCGCTTATAAAAAATACAAATACGCAAAANGAATATTACCTTACAGATATACTAGCAATTATCAAGGAGTTTGGTGAAAAAATTGGAGTATATAAAACCAAAGAATATAATGATATAATGGCAGTAAATTCTCGAGTGCAATTAGCAGAAGTAGAAATGGCTATGAGAAAACGCATTAATTTAATGCATATGGAAAATGGAGTAACTATAATAGACCCAGCAAACACCTATATCGAAAAACAGGTTAAAATAGGAGAAGACACAATAATTCACCCAGGAGTTATTTTAAGAGGGAGTACTGTTATCGGAAAACAATGTACTATTGAGCACAATTCAAAGATAACAGATTCCGAGGTAGCAGACCAAGTGACTATTGAAAACTCAACTATTATAGAAAGCACTATAGATACACACTCTAGTATAGGGCCATACGCTTATTTGAGACCTAATAGTCGTATAGGGAAGCATGTTAAAATTGGAGACTTTGTAGAAATTAAAAATTCTATCATTGGTGATTACTCTAAGGCTTCGCATTTAGCATATATCGGCGATGCTGAAATAGGAAAAAGTGTAAACATTGGTTGTGGAGTAGTGTTTGTTAATTATGATGGAAAGTCTAAACACAAAGCAATAATTGAAGACAATGCGTTTATTGGAAGCAATTCTAATTTAATAGCACCGATTATTATTAGAAGAAATGCTTACGTTGCGTGTGGTTCAACAATAACAAGAGAAGTGCCAGAAGAAACACTAGCTGTTGCTAGAAGCAGGCAAATGAATAAAGAAGGATGGGTCAAAAGAAAAGGATTGCAAATTAAGGAGGAGAAATAAGCTTGAATACTATCGGAGGCGAAATAAAAATATTTAGCGGTAACGCAAATGCGCACTTAGCACAAGCAATCACAGAGAGACTAGGAATATCTTTAGGTAGAGCAGAGGTTACTACGTTTAGTGATGGCGAGATATCTGTTAATATTGACGAAACAGTAAGAGGAGTAGACGTATTTATTATTCAACCGACTTGTCCGCCAGTAAATGAGAATCTTATGGAAATGTTAATAATGATGGATGCATTTAAAAGAGCATCAGCAGGAAGAATCACCGCGGTATTACCATACTATGGGTATGCAAGGCAAGATAGAAAGGCTAAAGCAAGAGACCCTATTACAGCAAAATTAGTTGCAGATATTTTGACAGCAGCTGGAGCTGATAGAGTATTAACTATGGACTTGCATGCATCGCAGATTCAAGGGTATTTTGATATCCCAGTAGATCATTTATTGGGAGTACCAATTTTAGCGAAATATTTTAAAGAAAAGAATATAGCGGACTTAACTATTGTATCACCAGATATTGGTAGTGTAACAAGAACAAGAAATTTTTCTAATCACCTAAATGCTCCTATAGCAATAGTTGACAAAAGACGACCACAAGCGAATGTGTCAGAAATTATGAATATTATTGGAGATATTGAAGGAAGAAATGTAATTTTAATAGACGACCTTATAGATACAGCAGGTACAATCACGCAAGCTGCAAATATGTTAAAAGAATTTGGGGCTAAAGATGTATATGCATGCTGTACACATCCAATTTTATCTGGACCTGCACTTGAAAGAATCCAAAATTCTGCAATTAAAGAGCTTATTGTTACGGATACTGTGCACCTTCCAGAAGAAAAAAGAAATGGAAAAATTAAAGTGATTTCAGTTGCGCCTGTATTTAGTGAAGCTATTTTGAGAATTCATAAAAACATTTCAGTTAGCAAACTATTTGAATGGTAGTATTGCAAGGCAAGTGACAAAGACATTGGACGCGCGCAGGTGAAATGTCTCGCGTGTCTTCTGCAAGATAAAAGACAAAGAGGATAACAATCCCCTTGTCAACCTCGAGGTGAAATAATGTATATAATCGTAGGGCTGGGCAATCCAGGCAAAAAATATAATGAGACGAGACATAATGTCGGATTTCGTGCAGTTGATTTGCTAGCCAAGAAAAACAATATTGAAATAAAAAAAATTAAATTCAAAGCATTATATGGAGAAGGAAGAATTGCTAATGAGAAAGTAATCTTGGTAAAACCACAGACATTTATGAACTTAAGTGGAGAAAGCTTGAGGGAAGTAATGCAGTTTTACAAAATTGACATGAACAGACTCATTGTAGTCTACGATGATATTGATATTAAAACAGGATCAATAAGAATCAGGACAAAAGGAAGTGCAGGCACACATAATGGAATGAAATCAATCATATATCAATTACAAGACGACTCATTTTCTAGAATAAGAATTGGCATAGGCAAACCAGAAAATTGCGAATTGGCTGATTTTGTACTCAGCAGATTTAGAAAAGAAGAAGTATCGTTGGTAAATGAATCAATAAGTAAAGCGGTGCTAACAATAGAATCAATCGTAGAAGAAAGTATAGAAGAAGCTATGAACAAATACAATGGGTAAAATATGGTGAAACCTTTTTTTCCGCACTCTAGGAGCAATTAAATGAAAAATATTCTTTTAGAACCAATAAAAAAATCAGTTGATTATAGACGAGTCATATCATCGGTAAAAACAAAAAAAAATATTCTTGCGCTACATGGGCTGACCGATTCACAAAAAGCCCATATGATTGCGGCAATACATTGTGATACAAACAAACAAATATGTATACTTACATATAATGAGTTAGAAGCTAAAAAAATTTTTCAAGATTTAAAATTTTACTTAGGTGATAAAGTTAGTTTGTTTAGGTCAAAAGAAGTGATGTACTACGATGTAGAAACAACAGGGCACTCACAAGAACACGAAAGAAGTTCAGTGCTTGAAAAACTAATTAAGAATGAAAAGAGTGTAGTAGTAGCTTCTATAGGAGCACTTTTACTAAGACTTACTCCGCCTAATTTTTTTTGCGAATACAGTTTGAATTTTAATTTGGGAGAGGAAATAGACCTAAGCGAAACAATAAAAAATTTAGTTATTCAAGGATATACTCGTACTGAGAAGGTAGAGAAAATAGGGGATTTTAGTATAAGAGGATCGATTGTCGATGTATTTTCTGTATCCGCTGAATATCCAGTTAGAATAGAGCTGTTTGATAATGAAGTAGACTCTATTCGTTTTTTTGATGTAAAAACACAAAAATCAATTGAAAAAATTGACGCTATAAGTATTTATCCTGTGCTTGAAATTATTCTTGAGCCAAGCAAAATTAAAAGTGCAATCAAGTCTATTATAAAAGAGCTAAATAAAGCAAAGCTGATGCATTCCAATGTAATTAAGGCGAGACTTGAAAAAAAGACTGCACAAAAAATAGAAAAATTAGAGCAAATGAAGCAGTTTAAAGGTGCAGACCTATACATGCCATATATTTACAAAGAAAGAGCATCTTTAATTGATTATTTAAGACCAGATGCACTAGTTTTTATAGACGAACCTAGTAGAGTCAAAGAGAAGACAGAAGTTGTAACAACAGAGTTTAATGAGAATTTTAAAACACTGCTCGAACGAGGCGAAGTATTGCCGGGGCAATCTGAGAGAATTCTCACGTATAATGAGCTTGTTGAAAGCTTTAAGAAACATACGGTTATTACAATGAGTTTGCTAGCAAAGCAAAATTTAGACTTTCCACCAATGGAGATAACTAATTTTGTAACAAGAGATGTTCAACCATTCCATGGAAAAACAAACGTGCTAGTGGAAGAATTGAAAACATTCTTAAAGAGAGGATATAAAATAGTATTACTGCCAGGGACAGAGGACAAAGCAACGAGGTTAGAGGAATTATTGAAAGAAAGAGAAATGAGCGCATCACTTGTTAAAGTAGATGAAAAAAGCATTGCAGCCAGGCATATATCAATTGTGAGAGGAAGCATACAGAAAGGTTTTGAATATGTAGATTCTAAATACGTTCTAATCTCAGACTATGAAATTTATGGTGTACATAAGCAAAAAAAGAATAAAAGAAAAAGAGAAGATACTAGAGCAATCGCAAATTATTCAGAACTCAAAACAGGGGATTTCGTTGTGCACGAATCTCATGGAATAGGTAGATATGCTGGGATAAAAGAACTAAGCGTAAAAGGGATAAAAAAAGACTACCTAAAAATTAGCTACTCAGGAGAAGACAATTTATATGTGCCGACAGACCAAATGAACTTAATACAAAAATATATTGGAAGTGAAGCAGTTAAGCCCAAAGTAAATAAAATGGGAGGCTCTGAATGGATAAAAACTAAAGCCCGTGTTAAAGCTGCAATTGAAGATATGACAGAAGACTTGTTGCGTCTATACGCAGAGAGAGAAAATGATATCGGGCATTCTTTTGAGGTTGATACAGACTGGCAAAGACAATTTGAAGCACTATTTCCTTATGRAGAAACACCAGACCAGCTAATTAGTATCGAAGAAATTAAARGCGACATGGAAAAACCTAGAGCTATGGATAGGCTCTTATGTGGTGACGTAGGTTATGGGAAAACTGAAGTAGCAATTAGAGCTGCCTTTAAAGCTGTTATGGGAAATAAACAAGTGGCTGTTTTGGTACCGACAACAATTTTGGCACAACAGCATTATAATTCTTTCGTTCAAAGATTCTCAGGATTTCCAGTTAATATCGAGATGTTAAGTCGGTTCAGAACGCCCGCTCAACAAAAGGCAATAATAAAGACAATTAAACAAGGAAACATTGATATTGTAATTGGAACACATAGAATTTTATCTAAGGATCTTGAGTTTAACGATTTGGGGCTAGTAGTAGTTGATGAAGAGCAGAGATTTGGTGTAAAACATAAAGAAGCACTAAAAAGGCTAAAAAAATCTGTCGACGTACTTACACTAACAGCAACACCAATTCCTAGGACTCTGCATATGTCAATGGTCGGAATTAGAGATATGAGCACCATAGAAGACCCACCAGAAGAACGTTTGCCAATTCAAACATACGTTATAGCACACAATGACAATATTATTGAAGATGCCATTACACGCGAGATTGCAAGAAATGGACAAATTTATTATGTCTATAACCGGGTGCAAGGTATTCATAAAATTGCAAACAAGCTAGCTAAACTAGTTCCGCAAGCAAAAATTGCAGTTGCGCATGGGCAGATGGGAGAAAGACAGCTAGAAAAATTGATGTTAGATTATCATAAAGGCGATTTTGATATTTTAGTATGCACTACAATTATTGAAACAGGGTTAGATATTTCAAATGTTAATACTATCATTATTCATGATGCAGATAAACTAGGCTTGTCGCAACTATATCAGCTACGAGGTCGGGTAGGAAGGACTAACAGGCAGGCATATGCATATTTAACATATGAAAAAAACAAAGTACTTACAGAAATTGCAGAGAAAAGGTTAAAAGCAATAAAGGAGTTCACAGAATTTGGGGCAGGGTTTAAAATTGCAATGAGAGATTTAGAAATTCGTGGTGCTGGAAATTTATTAGGTGGGGAGCAACATGGGAACATGTCATCTATTGGATATGACTTATATGTTAAAATGATTGGCGAAGCTGTTTCGAGACTAAAAGGAGAAAAACAAGTAACAGTGATAGAGACAACTATAGAATTATCTGTAGATGCATTTATTCCAGAAAAATATATAAGGGATCAGAACCAAAAAATCGAAATTTACAAGAAAATTGCTTCAATTAGAGATTTGGCGAGCATGTACGAAATTGAAGAAGAAGTAGAAGATAGGTTTGGAGACATACCCGTGTCAGTAAGGAACCTTTTGCTAATTTCGTACACTAAAGCGGTAGCAAGAAATGCCAATATAATTTCTATAGCACAAAGAGAAAAACATGTATACATCCTATTTGGAGATGGGATTTCCAATAATCTTGAGAACATTTCAGAAGTGTTACGTATGTATAGCAAGCAAGTTGTTTTCCACGCGACTAAAGATCCTCACTTAACGTACGAGATTAAGGAAAAAGATCAGTACAAGTTTTTACAAAAATTAAAAGATGTGATTGAGAATATTAGTGGTGTTAAAACGAACCAAAATCATGTATAATATTAAGCAGCATGATAAAGAAAACAAAACTAGGAGATGAAAGGCATGAAATTTTTAAAACTAAAGAAAATATTTGCAATTTGCATTGTGGTATTGCTTTCAACAAGCATGGTTATAGGTTGTGCAAAAACAGAAGAAATCACAGAAAATGATGTAGCAATAGTAAACGGAGCTAGAATTTCGCTTGACGACTTCAATAATAACTTAGCTCTGGTAGTAATTGATTATGAAAAAGAATTTGGAGAAAACGTACTAGAAAAAGACGATGGTACAGGCAAGACATTGCTTGAATCTGTGAAAGAGCAAATATTGGATAAATTAGTTATGGACGAAATATTATTACAAGAGGCAGCAAAAAATGAGATAACTGCTTCCGATGAGAAAATTGAAGAAGCGTTTACTGCATTTAGCGAATTTAAGGAAAATGATGAACAGTTTAAAAAGTCATTAGACGAACATGGTGTTAGCGATGAGTTTATAAAAAAACAGATAGAACAAGACTATATTATGGAACAATATATGATGTTTTTTATTGAAAAGGCAACAGTCACAGAAGAAGAGGCAAGAAAGTTTTATGATGATAATCCAGAGTATTTTAATACTGAAGAAGTAAAGGCAAGCCATATTTTAATAAATGATGAAGAGTTAGCAAATGAAATTAGAGCTAGAATTGAAAAAGGTGAAGACTTTAAAGAATTAGCTATGCAGTACTCTGAAGATCCTGGAAGCAAGGAATTAGGCGGAGACTTAGGGTTCTTTGGAAGAGGAAGAATGATTCCAGAATTTGAAGAAGCAGCTTTTGCTCTTGAAATTGGGGAAGTAAGTGAACCAATAAGCTCCATGTTTGGATATCATATTATCCTGTTAGAAGATAGAATTGCAGAAATTGTAGAGTTCGACGAAGTTAAAGAGTCGATACTTGCACATTTAAAAAGATTATCATTTCAATCACATACAGAAGAATTAAAAATTAATGCCGAAATAACTTTAAACGAAAGCATTTAATATTTACCTCCTATGCATAAAAAATCAGCTAAATCAAAATAATAAAACTGATAATAGAAGTTAAATTAGTGCTAGGAGGCAATGCGTGTGAAAGCTACAGGAATAGTAAGAAGAATTGATGATTTAGGCAGAGTGGTAATACCAAAAGAAATTCGTAGAACCTTACGTATTAGAGAGGGCGATCCGTTAGAGATATTTACAGATCGCGAAGGTGAGGTAATACTTAAAAAGTATTCTCCAATTTGTGAATTGGGTGAATTTGCTACAGAGTATGCAGAATCATTACATGAAGCATCAGGGCATACAGCAATTATTACGGATAGAGATGTTGTAATAGCGGTAACTGGAAACGCTAAAAAAGAATATGCAGATAAAAAAGTGAGCAAAGAACTAGAAATTATAATGGAAGGAAGAGTAACTTCTTTTGTTAAAAAAGGTGATAAAGAACAGCCAATTATCGACAATGAAAAAGAAAATTTGCTCTATATCACACAAGTAATTGCTCCAATTGTGACTCATGGCGACCCTATTGGTTCGATAATACTATGCTCAAGAGAGAAAGAAGTGACAATGGGAGAGGTAGAAGAAAAACTAGCACAAACTGCTGCTGTTTTTTTGGCTAAACAAATGGAATAATCCATTGTTTAAAATGACCTGGCGGATGAAAGGAATATTTTGTCTGCCAGGAAAATTTATTGTAATTTTACGCGAAGATTTTTCTAGGAGGACAAATTGAAAAAGAATAGTTTTTTAAGAGGAGCGGCTGCTTTAGGGGCGGCTGGGATTATAGTAAAAATAATAGGCGCATTTTTTAGAATACCTTTAGGCAATATTATTGGTTCTCAGGGAATGGGATACTACCAAGTTGCTTATAATGTATTTAATTTTTTGCTTGCATTTACTGCTGCAGGTTTTCCAACAGCAATATCAAAGCTAGTTTCAGAGAAACGTGCTAAAGGCAATTATAAAGGTGCACATAAAATATTTAAGACTTCATTTTTTTTATTACTTTTTTTAGGAGTAACAGCTTCAGTACTTATGGTATTTATAACGCCATTTTTGGCTAGAACATTATTTAAAAGTCCACATGCGTATTACGCCATTTTAGCGCTATCTCCAACAATTTTTGTAGTGTCGTTACTTGCATCCTTTAGAGGGTATTTTCAAGGGATGAACGACATGAAACCAACTGCCATATCTCAAATTGTCGAGCAGATGGCGAGGGTGACAATAGGTATAATGTTAGCTGTATTTTTCTTGAGGTACTATAATATTAAGTTAGCAGCAGCTGGCGGAGTACTTGGTGCGTTTGCAGGCGCATTCATGGGACTTATAGCAATGGTAATGATATATAAGAGGAAAGCACCTAATATAACAACAAAGATTGATACTACCATCACATACGTCGAAGAAACAACTAGAGAAATTATTAAAAATCTACTTAAAATGGCGTTTCCTATAGCGATAGGAGCCGCTGTTATACCTGTGATTAATATGCTAGATACTATTATAGTACTTAGGAGACTTCAGTCTATAGGGTTTACTTATGCAGAGGCCACTAGCTTGTTTGGTCAATTGCAAGGAATGGCAATGACGCTTATTAACTTGCCACAAGTACTAACG
This sequence comes from Alkaliphilus sp., assembly GCA_002733545.1. Classification (GTDB taxonomy): domain Bacteria; phylum Bacillota; class Clostridia; order Peptostreptococcales; family NVVX01. The sequence continues at coordinate 27,425 of NVVX01000023.1, read as the reverse complement.
ATTGCACTAGCAGTAAGCTTAGTACCGGTGATATCTGAGGCATCAATAGGGAACAACTGGAAGGCTGTGCAGTCTGATACAAAAATGGCTTTGAAAATGGCAATACTAATAGGATTACCTGCATCTGTAGGGTTGGCTGTACTTGCAACGCCTATTATGACCTTACTATTTCCAAGAGAACCTAGTTCAATTGGACAAATCCTACTTTTTTTATCACCAGCAGTGTTTTTTCTAACGCAGCTACAGGCACTAACTGGCGTGCTGCAGGGTCTAGGCAAACCGCATATACCCGTAAGAAACTTAATAGCAGGAGCAGCATTTAAAATACTTATTACGTATGTATTGACAGGTATAATGACCTTAAATGTAAAAGGCGCAGCAATAGGCACTGTAGTGGCGTATTTCGTTGCTTTTATACTAAACTATTATTCGGTAAAAAAAGAAACGAAAACAAAGATGGTTTATTTGAAAATTGTTCTTAAACCTGCATTAGCTGTGAGTGTAATGGGTATCTTAATATTTATCATCTATAACAAATTATTATATTTGATAGGAAATAATAAAGCCACATTAATTGCTATAGTCTGTGGAGGGCTTGTATATCTTGCAATGTTGCTGGTTACGAAGACATTAACAAAAGAAGATTTAGAGCTTTTTCCTGGTGGTGTTAGGTTGCTAAAACAATTAGAAGAAATAAAAATGATCTTTAGAAAATAGAAATGGTACTGCATACCCACTGGATTAGGGAAACTTTAAAGGCAAAAAGTATTGACAAGCTCATAAAAAGATACTATAATGTGAATAATTTAGTAGTGAAAATAGAAATATTAATTAATGCTGTATAGTAAGCAGGAAAAAAGCAGGAATTTTTGTACTAAAGGAGAATATGCATACTATATTCTAAAATTTAATGAGGAGGGAATAGTAAATGAACAAAGCACAACTCGTTTCAAAAATGGCAGAAAAATGTGAATTAACTAAGAAAGACACAGAGGCAGCACTTAATGCATTTATGGCAAGTGTAGAAGAGACGTTAGTAGAAGGTGAAAAGATTCAATTGGTTGGATTTGGAACTTTTGAGGTTAGAGACAGAAAACCTAGAAAAGGGAGAAACCCAAGAAACCCAGATCAAGTAATCGATATCCCAGCATCTAAAGCACCAGTGTTTAAAGCTGGAAAAACTTTAAAAGAAAAAGTTAACGTTTAATCAAAGCAGGTCATAATGACCTGTTTTTTATTTGAAAATTAAAAATTAATAATTAAGGAGACAAAATGCGCCTAGATAAATATTTGAAAAATTCAAGAATAATAAAAAGAAGGACAGTGGCAAAAGAAGCTTGCGATAAAGGGAGAGTAAAAATAAATGGGAAAATGGCAAAAGCAAGAGTTGAAGTCAAAGAAGGAGATATTATAGAAATTCAATTTGGAGAAAACTTATTTTATGCAGAAATAACGCAACTATCAGAGCATGTTTCAAAAGATGGCGCAAAAGAGATGTTTAGGATACTAGATAGTAAAAACTAATAGAACACTAACTGTCACCCAGAACCTGTTAGCCTCGTAAGCTCAAGTAGGAGAAACTCTACGAAGTGAAGTCGAATGGGTCTTTCACTTAGCTAAAAGTTGACCATGTTATCAATTTCTAAAAACCCGAATATAAACTCCTTTTCTTCAAATAATAGATATGAAGAGGAGGAATTTTTGTGTATAGAGGCAAAATAATCAGTTTGATACTAGTAATCACTTTAGTTATGTCAGTGTTTGGATGTCGTAAGGTAGAAAAACGGCCGGATATTGATGAAGATCAAGGAGCGAAATCGCAAGAAAAACAAGGTGAAAATCAAGAAAGTGAAAAAGACCTAAGTGCGCTTATACCTGAGCAAATAAGGGAAGATGGAGGCAAGGAACCGAGCATTAAAGTATATATAGTAGAAGAAAAAAAAATTAAAGAAATGAAATTTGAAGAATATGTTATGGGCGTTTTGGCAGGAGAAATGGAAAATGATTGGCCAGAAGAAGCTTTAATGGCACAAGCAGTGTTAGCAAGAACATTTGTGTTGAAATTTATAACGGAAAAAGGCGGATCTAAACATGAAGGAGCTCATGTTTCTACAGATATTGAAGAAGCGCAGGCATGGAATGCTGAAAAAATTAATGACCGCATCAAGCAAGCAGTAGAAAAAACTAGGGGACAAGTTGCAATCCATAAAGGAAAACTAATAAACGCTTGGTTTCACTCGCATGCTGGCGGAAAAACAGCTACTGCGAAAGAAGGGTTAGGTTTTGAAGAAGATGAACCACCCTACATTAAAGCCGTAGAATCGCCTGACTCAAAGGAAGCGCCAAAAGAACATGCTAACTGGACAGCAGTATTTACAAAAGATGAAGTAATAGCGGCACTTAAAGAAACTGGTCAAACCGTTAGTGAGTTTGACAAAATAGAAATAATAGAAAAAGGCCCATCTAATAGAGCTCTGAAGCTGAAAATTAGTGATACAACTGTTCATGCTCCGTCGTTTAGGATTGCGATTGGCAGCAAAAAAATGAAGTCGGCAAAAATAGAAAATATTTCTGTTGACAATAATAAAGTTACTATCAACGGGATGGGCTATGGGCATGGCGTTGGACTAAGCCAGTGGGGAGCATATCACCTTGCAAATAATGGTGAAAAATCAATGCAAATTCTAGAGCATTATTTTAAGGATATAGAAATTGTGAATTTATGGGATTAGTTTTAAAAATGCTATGTTCTAATTTCTATCGCCCCTTCATAAAAATAATTTGAAGGGGCGATAGGAAAGGGTGATTCATTTTGGGCGAAACCAGAAATGTTAGAAAAACACTGCATAATATAACATTAGAAAGTCGAAATAAAATGTCTGTGACAGGTATAGAATATGTAGAGAGTTTTAATAGCGAACTAATAGTACTTAAAACAGCAGAAGAAATTTTGACAATTAAAGGACTAGAGTTAAATGTAAATAAACTAAGTTTAGAAGATGGAAATGTGATAGTTAATGGTACAGTGGACTCGATAATATACACTAAAAAAGGTGTTCTAGGGGCAAAAGGGATGGGCTTCTTGAGCAAATTGTTTAAATAATATCCTATTTGGAGGATAATGAAATGTATTCAATTAATCAAGAAGCCTTGGTGTTTATGATGACAATATATGGAGGAGTTTTAATAGGCTTTATATATGAACTGTACAGATTATTTAGAAAAATTTTTAACCCAAAGGTTATTATAACAAACATGCAAGATATGATTTTTTGGTCAATTGTAACGATGGTAGCTTTTTACACTCTAATAGTAAGTAACCAAGCAGAACTAAGGTATTATAATTTTATGGGTTTTTTAATTGGTGTCATCATCTATCATTATTTTTTAGCACCTAGTTTAACCGGCGCTTTATTGGGTATAGTAAAGATACTTTCAAATTATATTGCTGATGTAGTGAAGATTTGTATCTTTCCATGCTTAGCTGTAAATAGCATGTTAAAAATTTGTTTTTTTAAGTGTAAAAGAAATATAGGTATGTTATACTGTAGATTAATGAAGCAAAAGGGGATTAAATCATGCAGAGAAAAAAAAAGAAGAAGAAAATCAAAATTTTTACTATGATTCTAATTGTTATTGGGATATATTCTTTTTTTACTCTAGCTGAACAACAGCGTGAAATAAAGGATTTGAGAATTCAAAAATCTGATTACTTAGAAGAAATACGGCAAGTAGAAATAGAAATAATTAGCACTAGTAATTCGCTGGGAAACGCCAAAAGCAATGAATATATTGAGAAAATGGCACGAGAAAAACTGAGAATGATTCATTCTGATGAAATTATTTTCATAGATATAGGAAAAACAGAGAATTAAAAGTATATACCTTTTGGGAATGATGTGGTATAATCAGCAGAGTACAGTTTTTAAATCATTTTTTTAGAGTGATATTTTAAAGGAGGAGTATTTTTTATATGTCGTTAGAGGCAGGAACTATCGTTAAAGGAACAGTTACAGGTATAACAAATTTTGGAGCATTTATTGATTTAGGAGATGGCAAAACAGGACTAATTCATATATCCGAAGTTGCGAATGACTATGTCAAAAATGTAAGTGATTTTTTGAAAGAAGGACAAAGTCTAAATGTTAAAGTGATAACAATTGGAAAAGATGGCAAAATCAGCCTGTCTGCTAAGCAAGCTGATCCTGAGGTCAAGAGCGATCGACCTTACAAAAGAAGTGTAAAACCAACAAGAGACAGTTGGAAAGCGCCTAGCAATGAAAAGCGATTTGTGTCATTTGACGATAAAGTGAGCAATTTTCTAAAAGAGAGTGAAGAGAAAATGCAAACATTAAAATCTAAGAATAAAAACAAAGGCAGTAGAAAAGGAAATGGGTACGTGAAGAAAAGTTTCTAAACGAACCATGAAAAAATCTTGCCTTAATTGCAAGCGAAAATTCGCGTTTTTCTGTGAATATAGCCAGTTCAACTTTTAACTTAGAGCAGTAATATTGGTTTTGTAGTATAAAATGTTGAATATTAATAAAAATAGGCGTAATATGTCTATTTTTTTTATGCGTTTTCGCCCAACACGACAAATATTTCAGCGCGCTTCTGATAAACTTTCTCTACAACATTATGTTTTAAGGAAGGTGCATTCATGTTAGAACGGAATATAGCGTATAGTCGTCAAAAAAGCTACTTCTCTTTTATTATTCAAAAGAATATGATTTTGCTGTTCCCGGTAGCGTTTTTACTAGGCAGAGCGAGCATGCTAGAGATCTTAACACCATTTGGTATAGCTTTTTTTGTAGCACTATACAAAGAAAATAAAAAATACCTTATACTAGGGTTAGTAATTTTAGCAGGAACAATATCTACACAAGGGTTATATCAAGCAATGCCATATGTAGCATTCGTATTAGCAACTATTTTTACGTTTAACTACAAAGATAGATTTCGGGGTAAAAAAACCTACTACATTGCGATAACGAGCATAGCTATTTATTTGCCGATAAAACTATTGTTTCTTGTAATTGACACTTTTAATGTGTATGGCTTGATAATGATATTGTTTGAATTATTAGTAATATTTACTGTGATATATATTGCATCTTATGCGATTCCTGTTATAACACAAAAATGCAGAAGACAAATACTTAATACAGAAGAGATTATTTGTGTCGCTATATTAGGGGGACTAGTACTGTTGGGTATAGGCAATTGGGGAATGTATGATGTGTCAGCGAGTAATGTTATAGGGATACTAATTATTATTGTGTTTGCCTATAGTGCAGGAGCGGGAGCAGGTGCTGCTATTGGCATTACATTGGGGTTAATTACTAGCATGGCGGGTGGGAGAGTGACGCCAACTATTATTGGCACTTTTGCACTCTCAGGTTTACTAGCAGGGCTTTTTAAGGATTTGGGTAAAATTGGATGCGCACTTGGTTTTTCACTAGGGGCGGGGATACTTGCATTTTATAGTAATGGATATTATGGAGTGGTTATTCGGTGGCAAGAAATATTAGTTGCATTTCTATTGTTTTTGATAATACCTCAGGCTTGGTTGTTGCAACTTGAGAAACTTGGTAATTCTTCTATAGGAACTACATATGATTCTAACAAGTATAGAGAAGAAGCAAATCAAAAAGTAGCAACACGGTTAATAGATTTCTCAGAAACATTTAATGAACTTTCTAAGTTATTCGAAAATATAACGAATAAACAAGGCAAGGCAAAGCACGAAGACATGCCTAAACTGATTGAAAAAATTGCAGAAAGTACTTGCGCAAACTGCGGATTAAAAAGAATCTGTTGGGAAGAAAACTACGTAGCTACATATAAAACTTTATCTAAAATCATGACTCTAATAGAAACAGAAGACGAATATTGCATTAGGAATGATTATAACGCAATATTTAAAAAGTGTATTCGAGTTGACCAAATTACAGAAGCTATGATGCTTAGTTGTGAACTAAGCAAAACTAATATGATTTGGAGAAATAGACATTTAGAGATGAAAGAATTAATGGGAGAGCAACTAAAGGGGATATCACTAGAAATTGGAGCCTTGGCGAAAGAAATGACGGAGGAAATTATACATGAGGGAGAGCTTAAAGAAATAATTTGTGTTTCGTTAGATCAATCTGCTTTGCGGGCAAAAAACGTTTCGGTAGTGACAAATAAAGAAGGTAAACTAGAAATCTATATTGAAAAAAAAGCATGCAAAAACAAGCAGGATTGTAGTGAAAAATACTTAGAGGTTATTTCTAAAGCAATTGGCTTGCAAATGGTTAAAAAAAATGCACGGTGCATCACAAAAGAAAAACAATCACTATGTAGTTTTGTTCTAGAAGAAGCTAATCGCTTTGTAGCTTGTACTAAAGTAGCTAGAATAGCAAAAGACGGAAATTTTTTCTCGGGGGATACATTTACACATATGAATCTAAAAAGCGGGAAATATCTAGCTGCTCTGAGTGATGGAATGGGTTCGGGTGAGTGTGCATATTTACAGTCTGAAGCAACCATATCGATTTTAGAAAAAATGGTTGAAGCAGGTTTTGGAATAGCAATGACAATAGAGACAATAAATTCTCTTTTGTTAATCAATTCAACTGAAGAGATTTTTTCGAGCATTGATATGATAGTAATTGATTTGCACGATGGATTAGTAGACTTCACAAAAATAGGGAGTGTCACAGGATTTATTAAGAGGAAAAACAATAAAGTTGATAGCATAACTTCATCTAGCTTACCAATTGGAATAATTTCAGGAGTGAAAGGAAGCTTCGACAAACGCAAACTACAGGGTGGAGATTTTATTGTTATGATTTCAGATGGCGTAATTGATGCAGGAGAAGAGAACTGGTTGCATAACCACCTATTAACTGCATGTACGAACAATCCCCAAGAATTAGCAAATAATATATTAAAAAAATCTCTTGATTTTAGTGATGGAATAGCTAAAGATGATATGACAGTGCTAGTAACAAAGATATGGGAATCACATAACTAGAAACACAAGGGGACGGTTCTTCTGTGTTGGCGGAATCAATAAAACGAGCAACACAGAAGAACCGTCCCCTTGTGTTTTTTGGTTTTTAAACAAGAAACTACCCAGCAAAACCATAAGAACTGTCCCCGTGGTCTTCTGACTTACTCAAATATTAAATCTTGCAAAGTGCGAGAATCACTATCAAAATCAAGCTCACATATTGGATCATTATTTTCATCTCTAACTTCGCCAAAAATATCTACTGACCAGAGACTGTCTACGTATATAAAAGCATTCTGAACAAAAATTCTGAAACTATGTTCTCTATAATTCTCGACATCTTGCCAGTCCGAATCAGAAGCATCAAAATCACCTGTTAAAATAATTTCAAGAGTAGCAGCATGGCTTTCGTTTACTGTATAAGTAAATGTAAAGGTATCCCCACTTGCACGGAACGTTTCGTATTTGTCGTTAAGATAATCTTCAAGTTTTTCTAGTAAGTCATAAGAGCGTATTCGTCCATCAAGAATACTGAAGGTAAGCTCTGTTTTGTTGCTATTATTACAAATAATTCTGCCATCAACATTTATATGCGAGTAAACTTTTTCAACTTCTCTCTTAAGCCTTTCTAAATAAGTATTAATTCTTGAAAAAGACCAGTCGTCAAAATTGTCACGGTTAAAGTGTATAATTATATCTACATCATTATTATTAACAAAGACTTCATATGAAAAAGACTCATTGATTGAAAATCGCAATCGACGATTTAGAGCATTTTCAAGTTTGATGCCATCGATTAACTGATTTTTTTTATGCTCCGCAATTTTAAAGTCGAAGAAGAGCATATTTCCTCTTGTGAGAAAAGAAACATATTTTTCTGCCGATATAGTAGCGCTATCTCTAAAAAAACCTTCTAAATCTAATTCAAATTTGTAGAGTTGTCTTGAAACGTGGAATACATCATCAATCCAATTCTCTATTTCTCGTCTATCTAACGACTCCCATTCATCCTTGTATTGAGAGTTAAAAGTGACAATAAGTCTATGTCGATTACCACTTAACCTTCTAAGCTGATGTGAAACCGGAATATCGTTAACTCGAGCGAAGTTCTCTTCAAGATAATCTTCTAACTCAGAAAGTGATTCAATGCTCTTATATTTAAATCGGTCGTCTGTTAAGAAAGCGATTTGATTTTCTAATTGAGCAATATGTGCTCTCAATGACTCTAATTCTCTTCTGCTTGCCAAAGTGAAAGGAGGGACAGCAGTATCCACATTTCCAATTACAAATCTATTAGAATCGATATGCAAAATGTTTGAATCTACATCATAGTCTGCTTTCATAAAGAGAGCATCAGCCAAATCAATAATTGGCATATAAACTACATTATCATWGATAAAAGGCTCAGTTTCTAAAGGCAGCTCTTCGCCATCTAACATAACCTGAATATTGCTAAACCATGCAGTGATAGTTCTGCTATATGTGCCAGAATAAGCCGCTACAGAGAATACCAATACAAATACAAATATGARTGAGAAAAAAATAAGATATTTATTTTTCAAGATGAAACACTCCTTTTTTACTACCTAGCTATTTTCTTTTTCATCGACAATATTTCTAATTCGTATCTATCCCATTTAGAATTATTAGCAGAAAGCTCTTGAGTAATATGATCTAATTTTTCTGAATGCGATTTATACCCGTCAAGAAGTAGATCTATTTTTTTCCCATGCACAAGTTCAATTCTTAGAATTCCTTCGGCATTTTTTTGGATAGCCTCAGTGTTTGTTTTAATAGCATCAGTATTACCTTTAATAGCTATTTTCATCTCTTCCTGATTTTTTGTCAGCTCAAAGTACATCATTTCCATCATTTCAAATAATCGTGCGTTCGTAATCTTTTTTGCATCGCTCATTGTCATCCCCCTAAATAAATTATGTATACATATTATATCGTAAAAAAATGCAAAAAACTATAGAAAATTTTCTCTATATCAGAATGAAAATATCGCATTGTATCTCGTGACTCTACTATGAAATTATGTTAAAATTAGATGACAAAGATAAGTGTAATAAAATACCACTAAATATTAGATAGCAAAATGACGATAAAACACTATGGAGCTTAAGCGGAGACCATGGGGACGGTTCTTAGCGGAGACCACGGGGACGGTTCTTCATGGTTTTTAAACAAGAAACTACCCAGCAAAACCATAAGAACCGTCCCCGTGGTCGGAGCGATCCAAGAACCGTCCCTGGTCGGAGCGGAGCGTGGTCGGACCCGTGGTCGTATCGGAGCAAACAAGGAGGCAACAACATGAAAAGAAAAATAGCCATAACAATGGTAATAGCATTAATTCTAAGCATGCTTTCACCATTTATAAACATAGAAGAATCTTATGCAGCTATAACACCTACCATAGATAGAATTACAATTCAAGAAGAAGTAGAAGTAATAAATGGAGAAAAAGTCACAACGTATAAAATAATTTTTAACGGATTTCCTCTAACTAATATAGAAGCAATTCGAGTGAGAAAGAGAGAAGGAACTACAGGAAATTACACATACCCTGTTCAAAAAACATTAACAGGATTTACCAGAATAGACGACGCCAACATCATATATGTACCAACAGGTGCAGGACAAACATTGCAAACGATTTTCAATGCTACTGGAGATGTATTCTTTAGTATTATTAGAGACGGCGAGGAACATTTTGAAGATATACATAAAAGCAAAGCTTTTTTAATTCCTGATATCGCCGTAATGAAAGTAGATACAATAAACGCACTAAGCCCAGCATCTTGGCCAATAGACATACTAAAAGGCGATCCGTTTACAATTGAAGGATCACATTTTGACACAATTGCACCTCCGGACGACGTAGAAGGATACCAACTAGCAGTAACCACGGGCGACTTTGTTGCAAACCCTGTTGACTACACCACAAACCCAGAAAAGACCGTAGCAACAGTAATAACAGACACAATCAACATTGCAGCAGGAACAAACCAAAACCTTATTTTTCAAAGACATAGTGGCTCCTTTGTCACAGTTAGATACATAGTAAGAAACGCAATAAATGTAGCTAACCCCTTGAACCTAGGAGCAGTAGACATTACCCCACTACAAGGAACACAGGGAACAATTGTTAGAATAAAATCAGAAAATCAAGTTCCGCTCTTAGACATAGGAACTAAAATATATATCGGTGGAATAGAAGCCATACGGAATGTAGGTCCATTTAGTGATGGCACTTTCACATATCAAGTTGGAGCAGAGCAAAAAATTGGTCTAGAAGTTATTGTGCCGTTCATTGCAACAACTGGAGAAAAGCCTATTACCATTCAAAACTTCGATGGAGACACATACTTTCATACGCAAAATTTCAACTATGTAATTGCCACAGGAGCAGTATTAGAAATTATAGATGTTAATCCAACTAGCGCATTCACTAACGAAGAAAAATTAATAGAGCAACTAAGAATTAGAAACTTGGTTTCAGTAAACAACCTTGAAAACATTACATTAGTAGGAGCAACTATCACAACTAGCGGTATAACATTTTTTGCAAACATAGATCCAAAAGCACAATACATTAGATACGAATTAGCAGACCACAGCTTTATTGAAAGAAAAATAAATGTATTCATAGCATTAAAAGCAGATGTCACGAACGTACCACTAGAATGGGACGACCAAGACATAACTAGTATTCAAGTAAAGACAGATAAGGTAGGACTAAGTGGTAGATACATAATCACAGCAAGAACAGAAACAGTTCACTTTAGCGTATCTGGTGCAGCTATTACAGAACATCAATTTGTTGTAGAAGAAGCCCCACTAGCAGGACATACCCCAGTAGAATTTGAATTTAGACCAGATATAACTACACCAACCGTTGATACAATTACGCCAGACTTCGGTCCATACGATCAAGACATAGTTGCAACCATTACAGGGGACAACTTTATTGTATCGAGCTTTGCAGAAGAAAGATATTTTCCAACCGTAATAATTGGCAGTGATGCAGTTTCTGGGAATCATAAATATAAAGTAATAACAAAAAATAGCGCAGGGCAAACCTTAGTTTATTTTACCAATAGAGCAGACGCGGCAAATTTACCTGCAAGAAATCAAACAGGCGGGATTGCAGTAGGAGAATGGCAGGTAGTAGAAGCAGAATTTCTAGTTTTAAACGAGGCCAACAGAGTAGTAGATGGGCAAGCGATTACAACTGGAAATAAAATAAAATTCACTATACCAGCAGCAGTAAGTGGTATGTATAGTGGGTTTGCTGATGTTACAGTGTTTAATCCAGGTCCTGCTGGAGCAGTAGGAGGAAGAGCGATTAGCGAGAATCTATTCGAGTATGTTAACCCTCAGCCTGATGCACTACTGCCGAGTATAGAATCAATTACACCGGATAAAGCCTCAGTAGGATCAAACGAAGAAGTAATTATAGAGGGAAGAAACTTCCAACCAGAAGCACTAGTCACAGTGGATGGTGAAGTTATACAAAATCTAATAATAGACGTTGTTAGAGGAACAATTACCTTTAATCTGCCAGACGGAAGACCTGGACACACTTATATACAAGTTATAAACAGAAATGGCGGATTTGCATCGCATCCATTTGAGTTTGTACAAACATTTAGTCAACCAGTAATCCAGCAAATAATACCAAACATTGGTGGCAAGGGTAGTTTAGTAATAATAAAAGGAAATGGTTTTTTTCCTGCGAACCCACTCGGGGAAACAGAAGAAATAAGAAAAGGAACAAGAGTACTAATTGACGGAAAAGACATTAATTTTGAGTACTTTAGAGATGGGACAAACGAGTTGGAACTACGAGAATTTACAAGTCCTTTTGACGAAGACCCAAGACCTAGAATTATAGGACCAGATGGAAATCCAATAATGACATTTGGAAGCAATGTTGCAGTAGTTGACCACGAAACAATCTATGTGATAATACCTGATCCTAGAGATCCTAATAAAAGTTTCTTTATGAATGAATGGTTAAACGTAGAAGTAGTCAATCCAGACTTAGGGAAATATACACTAACAAACGGATTTAAAATAATAGATGTAGTAGCTCGCCCTAAAATAGACGAAATATCGCCAAATTTAGGAGACTTTAGAGGTGGAAATATTGCTGAAATAACAGGTGAAAACTTCTTTGAAAATGCAAGAGTATTTTTCGGAACAGAAGAAGCAGAAGTTTTTAGAAGAAGCGGTAATGCAAGAACTATATGGGTCTACGTTCCTCCATATGGCAGAGACTTAGAAGACCAAAATTCAGCAATTGTTCCAGTAACAATACAAAATGCTGATGGAAGTTCATTCTCAAAATTTGATGGATATACTTATGTTAACCCAGGGTACACCCCAGAAATTACAGAGCTAATACCTAACACTGGAAACACCGCAGGTGGAGAAAGAGTAATAATATCGGGTATAAACTTTAGAGCACATAATTTTGGAGGGACAGAAGAAGAAAGATTAGCGGGGCTTCCAAACGTATATTTTGCAGGTATAAGAGTTCCTAAAGAGCATATAACCTTTGTGCTACCTCCTAAAGTGACATACGAAGAAATAGAGGTAAGTGACATGATAATTGTTGAAGTTACCCCGTCAAACCCGGCAGGTAAAGTAGACGTTACTGTAATCAATCACGACGGAGCGACTGCTAACCTACAAGCAGGCTTTGAATATATATCTAAACAACCAATAATTACTCAGGTATTACCATCAGAAGGAGCATTAAATGGTAATAGTGAAATCACAATTATAGGAAATGACTTTATTGAAAGAGGTCTCCATGTAGTCTTTGGAGAAAAAAACGCATATAAAGACGTGCTTTCAGGCCAAGCCAGAGTAGAAGTAGGAGACGTAATTGTAAATTACAATGCCTTCTTAGACGATAATATTTCGCTTTTCTTAAATGAAGCAATACCAGGAAATGAATTAGAAGTATATATAGAAGGAGATTCAGTAAAAACGAATCAATACCATATTATTGAAGAAGAAGAATTTATAATAGTAAGAATACCTTGGAGCGAATTGCCGCCGCATTTAGCTGATGAAGCAACTGTGAATATGGCGGATGAAAATGTTAAAATAGAAGTAATAAATGACAATTTAGTTGTAACTAGAATGCTAGGGGTAATCACTAGAGTAGAAGGGGAAGAGAGAATTACATTAATCACGCCACCTATGGGAATAGTCGGCGTACAAACACTAACTGTCTTTAATAAAGATGGGAAGAACGCAACGGCTGAATTTACATTTACGAGCCCATTTAGACCGCCAGTAATAACAAATATTATTCCAACTTCAGTGGAGCAAGTAGAAAAAATAGGAGGAATAACGCATGACCCTGCTATTAGCATAGACGTAGCAACATCTTCACCATCAGGAGGTTCGCCTCTAATAATTGAAGGTATAAACTTTAGAGCAGGAATAAAAGTATTTATTGGAGATAACGAAGCAGAGATTAGAAGCAAATCGGCAGGAGACGACGAATTAATAATAATTGTGCCAGAAGCATCAGCAGGGACTGTAGGAGATCATTTAAGGATTTTACTAGTAAATGAAGATGGGGGACTTGCATACGGAGATGTAGTTCCTAACGAACAAACAAGAAACCCATTCTACTTTAAATACATTCTACCAGGCAGCTTCCCAGAAATAGATAACGTAACACCAGAAGTAGGTCCAGTTACTGGAGGTACAAAAATCACCATAAAAGGATMTGGTTTTAGAAACGAAGACRCATTTGGCAACCCAGAAGTAGTTAGAGTATTTATTGGAGGGTTCCCAGTACCACAAGAGAATGTAAAATATATTGATTATCATACATTAGAAGTAATTACGCCAGAAGGTAGAGTAGGTTTACAGACGATAGAAGCAATAAACTTTGACGAAGGTAGAGCAGTAACAGCAGATTTGTTTACCTATATTAGCCAACCTAATATTGAGTCAATAGCGCCGGGCAAACTATTTACAAATGATATAGAAACAGAAGTAACAATAACAGGAACAATGTTTATGGACGGTGCAAAAGTGATAGTTGGTGGCACGATGATACCAGAAGATGATGTTAAAACAACAGATATAGTCTTAGCAACAGGAATTAGAGGAGTAGATGAAGACGGAAACAATAGAAAAATAGCAATTGTAGGGGGAATGGAAGCTGCATCTGTTACAGTAGAAAATGAAAATACCATAATAGTTAAATTCCGAGATGCAATCGATTTAGACAATAGTCATATAATCGTAGTTAACGAAGACGGCGGACTATCTAGCGAATATAAAGACTTTGAATATCAAATACCAATACCTACTAGACCGCTAGTACTTGAGGCTATCCCCGTTGCTGAAGCATCAGTGCATTTAATATGGACAGAATCTGATCCAGAAATACTTAATAGCGCAAAAAAATATGAAGTATATGCAAAAAAATCTGCAGATAAGACGTACATATATATTGGAGATACTACAGAAGCACAGTTTTTCATAAGAGAACTTGAACCTAACACAGAATATAAATTTAAACTTAGAGCAATGAATGAATACGGGTCTGCAATAGACTTTGCAGAAGTAAAAGTGAGAACCTTAAGCGAGCGAGAAGATGAGCATCTTAGAGAAAAATTAGAAGAATTAGACGAAGAAGAAACTAAACTTAAAAAAGAAGGAAAAACCGAAATATTTGGAAATGCAGTAGTAAGAACTATAGGTACGAAAGAGATAAAGTCAGGCAGAACCGACTTTGTAATTGATTTTTCGTTTTCTAATTTTGATGATATAAACGAATTTACAGTAGCTATTCCAGTTTCAATATTAATGACTACAAGCAGATGGATTAAAGTAACAGATGGAGACTTTAGCTTTAAAGTAAGACCAAGAGACTTATTTATAAGGCAAGCAAGCCAAGTTTCGATTAATGACCTTAACGATTCACATATGAGAATAACCTTTAAAAGACTAAAAGCTTTAGAAGAAGACAGAATAATATCAGCAATATCTAGAACACAAAGAAAAGCATCTAAAATGTATCAACTTTCTTTTTCCCTACAAGTAAAAAGAAATATAGAAGAAATTAGAAACCTAACAAGAAATGGAATATTAGAAATAGACTTTAACGCCATGACCTATCAAAGAGCAAACAAAGACAAACTGTTCTTAGCAGTGTACGACCCAGCATCGCACAGCTTTACAAAAGAAAGAGAAGGAAAAACCACAGCAACCAGAACAAAAGGCATATACATGCTATTGTCAAATAGATAGCTGAGCGTAGTCAAGGGGACGTAGCCAGCAAAGGAGCAAAACATGAAAAAAATAATATCAATCATAAAACAGAAATTGAGCAGAGACAATGAGCGGAGCCATGGGGACGGTTCAAATGTCTCGTGTTCCCCAATGAGACAGAGCGAACTGTCCCCGTGGCGCAGCCGTAGCGCAGCGGGTATAGCAGACTCGGGGACTGGTAACTTGTCTGCTAAACCAAACAACCCAAAGCAGACGAGGTACCTGTCCCAGTGTCTGTTATTGATTTTAACATTATTATTAGCCCTAACCCCACAAAATGCAACGGCCCAAGAGAGCGGAGCCATGGGGACGGTTCAAATGTCTTATTTTCTCCAAGCATCAAACGAAAATGAGACATTGCGAACTGTCCCCGTGGCGCAGCGACGAACTGTCCTCGTGGCGCAGCGACAAACTGTCCCTCTGGCGCAGCGACAACTAAATAACATCTCCTTCACCGACCTAAACAACCATTGGGCAAAACAAGCAATTAATGAAATAGCAGCATTATCTGTAATGAGAGGTAGAAACAACAACACATTCGACCCAAACGCAACACTAACACGTCAAGAAGTACTAACAACCCTAGTAAGGCTAATTGGACAAGAAGAAGAAGCGCAACAATTTGGAGAAACTGGCGCTCCAGCTACGGTAAGAGGAATAAGAGTGTTTAGCACAACTGACAATTGGGCAGAAGGCTTTATACAAATGGCAATACAAAATGGAATAGTAACAAACGATGAAGTAGACGAAATATTAAACCTTACAGATGCACAAACAGAAGAAATAGATAATATCATTGAAAATGCGATAGAGAGGTATCAAGACGAAGAATTTACTGGCAATGAACTAACGCAAATAGAACAACAAATAAGAGAAAAAATAGAACTAGACACCGCATGGAACAAACCAGTAACAAGAGAACAAACCGCAATCTGGATTTCACGAGTACTAGATTTAGAGCCAATATATGCAGAAAACATAGTAAAACTATATAACTTTGACGACTGGAAACAATTAAAAATTGAGAACGTACCAATAATTGAAGCCATACTACAAGAAAATATAATGAACGGAATATCAGAAACAAGATTTGACCCAAAAGGCAACCTAACAAGAGCCCAACTAGCACAATTAATTTACAATATCAATGACAAACTACTAGAAGAAAGACAACTAACAAAACACACGGGGACGGTTCTTTCTGTGTCATTAGAAGATGAATTTAAAAAGAATGACACAGAAGAACTGTCCCCGCGTGTCTTCGCTCTTCGCGACCAAGCAGGCCAAATAATAACTATAACAACCAACAAAAACAGTGATTTCATAGTCCAAAAAAACGAAGAATTAGGCTTGTCAAACCTACTAAAAGAAGGCGACCAAATAAAGTACTACACAAACCAAAACAACGAAATAATATATGCAAGAGTAATCCCTATAGTAAAAACGCAAGTAGAAGGATTTATAGAAATAGTAGACATAGAAAACAACCAAATTAAAATAATAGACTTTAGCGAAAACAAACTAGCATTTGAACTAAACCAATTTACAACAGCAACAATAAATAAACTACCAGCAACACTTAAAGACCTACCATTTGGCATAGAAGTACTACTAAAATTAGAAAACGGTATAGTAGCAGAAATAAAAGCAATAGACGAAATAGACCCAGAAAGACATGGCTATATCCCACCAAGAAGCAGAGTAAAAGTGGGAACCGTATTATTTATAGACAGCAAAAGTATTGAAATTACAACAAACCCAAGTATAGAGAAGTATAGAATAACGCCAAAAACAACAGTAACAAGAAATGAAAAAATAGCCAACCTATTTGAAATTAAAATAGGTGATAGAGTAAAATTAGAATTTAACGACATCTACAGTGCAGATATAGCTAATATAAGAGTGGCAGATGATGAAAAGCATATACAAGCTATATATAGCGCAACATTAGAAACTGTACTTGAAAGAAGTAACGAAATAATTCTAAAAGATGTAGAAATCTATGAAAACGGAACGTGGATTAATCATGCGGAGCACAAAGTAAAACTAAGAATTACAGATCAAATATATAATAACAACGGAAAAATAGAATTAAAAGACTTAAACAAATCAATAGGAACAGAACTAATTATGGCAGTGCAAAATGGATTTGGAATCAGAACAGCAGAGAAAACATTAGTTCAGCAAGGTTCTAAACAGCTATTTGACAGTAAAATTCAAGACATACATTTTGGAACGAATAAAATTGTTGCAAGCAATACTTCTTTTGGGTTTCACCCAGGAACTATTGTAATTAAAAACAATAGACTAGTAGATACGCTAAACCTAAGCGAAGATCAAACAGTATCAATTACAGCTAACTGGCAAAATGGGAATAGAAGTCTTGCACTCGTATCCATAAAACCAGAAGGCATGCTTGACGACCGTATTGACGGAACTAGGCTTGTAATATATAAAGGGAAAATAAATGGTATTTTTGACTACAGAGTTGAAATAAGCAGGTTTGGCTTTCAAAGAGATTACTTAAAAATTGAAGACAACCAGTGGGTAGAGTTAATTAGAACAAGAGACTTTGATTTAACAGAAGATACTATCATCTTCGACAGTGAAATAGAGGGGAAAATAGCAACTAAACATTTTACCGGAGCAAGGTTTATTAACCCAAACGAAATAGAAGATACAACACTTAGGAATAGAGTGAAGAACAAGCACTATTTAAAAAGGTTTGCATACTTTGTTGTAAAAGAATCAACGTTAGAAGATGGTGAAATAATAAAAGAAGCAATAGGCATAAACTTAGCACCAAACTTAGGGTTCTTCGGCAACAACATAACCAAAGAATACGCCTTACTAGGACAAGTACAAAGTATAGATATAGAGAACAAAGAAGTAACTCTAAAAGAAGCAAGAATATGGAATAACCTATCTAACAGATGGGACATGACAACAGAAGAGAAATCTGTTAAAATCAACAGAGCAATTATTTTTATAAACGACGAACCAATTACACATAATCAGCTTTACAGAATAAATGAAAACGCAACGGTGCAGATTATTGTAAGAAAAGACGTATCTGACAGAGAAGAAGGATACATAGTAATTATCAGTCAGTAAAAGGAGTCAAGGGAGTAATGGGGACGGTTCAAATGTCTCGTGCTCCCCAATGAGCCAGAGGAACCGTCCCCATTACTCCCTTGACTCCCCAATGAGCCAGAGGAACCGTCCCCATTACTCCTTTGACTCCCCAATGAGCCAGAGCGAACAAAGTGAGTCGAATGAGTCTCATAAAACGAACCAAGAAAGGCGAAACCATGAAAAAAACAATAACCTTAGTTTTATTATTAATAATCACAATAACCACAAACGCATTCGCATTCGAAATCCCAGGATACGAAGGCGGAATTCAAAATGAATTTAAATACAAGGAAATGATATTTATTACAGGTGAACCTATCTTAATGGAAGGAACAGTTAGTGTTAGAAGAACCGAAAGAGACGGAAGAAGAACTGAAAGATTTACATTTAAGCTTGAAAATATTGAAAAAGCAGCTGAACTATCAAGATCAGTAAGTATTGACATAACAATTCAAGAAACAAATGGTCAAAAAATTGAAGTCTATACAATGGACAGCTTTAAAGAAACAATAGAAATTGGCGGTATTGAATTTGAAACAGATGATAAAACCACGCAGTGGAGCAAGTCAGATGTATATCAACATAAGCCAGGAATAACTTTCTTCTCAGGCAATTGGGACTCAAGAAAACTTTTTACAATAAATGAAACAGAAGGAGAAGTACTAATAACTACAAGAGGAACAGTAGTTGGGTACGAGCAGTTTTGGGGAGCAACCAACACACAAGTTATAAAACATTTTATAGAATTCAGTAAAAAAGGCGACGCAGCAGTAAACTGGCAAGGAACTGTAACTGTTGAAGTAGCACATAACAAAACAAAAGACTATCATTACGAAGATAATGCGCCAGGACATATTAGCTTTTCAGGTGGATTTTTATTGACCGAAGCACAAGAAAATGTGCTAAAATATACATATGATTTGCCTCGCTTTAATGAAAGTGGAGAAAGAACTACTCAAAGAAAGATTGGAACAAACAGCTTAAGCTTAGACACAAACCCTAATATTAAGAGACTAATAATTCCATCTATGCGAGACATAGGCGGCCATTGGGCAGAAAATGAAATACGTTTTCTAGCGAGCCTAGGTGCAATAAATCCAAATACTACACATTTTGGACCATCTCTTCCAATGAGCAGAGGAGACTTTGCAAGAGCAGTTGCTGTTTCAATGGGCCTTGTGCCGGAAGAGGATCCAAACAAGAGGCAACGCACGATTTCAACAGTAGAAGACAGATTTTTAGACGTATCAAAAGAACAGATAAATCACAGATATATTAATATAGTAAATGAAATAAATATAATGACAGGAAGAGGTGAAGGCAAGTTCTTTCCTAACGAAACGCTAACAAAAGCAGAAGCAGCAATAATAATGATAAGACTGCTTGGGCTCAAAGACCTAGCACCACTACACCCATATAGTACAGGATTTCGAGACGATGCGAGGATTCCAATTTGGGCAAAAGATTATGTCTATGTAGCAAGAGAGCTTAGATTAGTAAATGGAACAAAAGAAAACTTCTTTCAACCAACAAAAAAAATATCAAAAGCAGAAGCAGCAACAATGTTAACAAATCTAATAAGCTATTTACAGAATGATATTCGTTATGACTTTAGAGAAGGAATATTAAATTATTAAAAGGAGGCAATAAAATGCATTATTTTAAGAAAAAAAGCATTCTAATAACAGTGTTAGCACTAGCACTTCTTGTAATTTCAACAACTGTTGCACAAGCAACAGAATATACAGAACCAGATCTAAACGCAATAAAAAGTATAATTTACCACAACAACGTAGAACAAATTACGGCTGAGAAGCTCGAGAGCAAAACGCTCGAAGAATTATTAAAAATACTAGACGAACATAGCAAGTACTATAATCCAGAAGAACTTCATCATCTAATAGAGAGATTAACCGGAGAATATTCTGGAATAGGTGCATACGTCAAAGAAGAAGAAGGTAGAATATATATTGTAGAGCCAATAAAAGGTTCGCCTGCATATAGAGCAAAGTTTAGAGCTGGAGATGAAATTTTTTCAGTTAACTGGAAATCTATTAGAGGGATGGATTTAAGCGAAGCAGTAAACTTAATTAGAGGAAAAACAGGAACAAGAGTAGTTTTAGGAATAAGAAGAGAAGGTATAGAAGGCACGAAGTTATTTTCGATTAAAAGAGAGCAAATAACAATAGAGCCAATAACATATGAAATAATTGAAGGTATAGGTTATATTAGAATACATACATTTAGCGAGCTTACATCTACTAGCTTTCTAAATGCAACAGGTGAATTATCTGCTCAAGGTATAACTAGTATAGTTATAGACGTAAGAAACAACCCGGGTGGATCACTAGATAGCGTTGTTGAAGTATCGCGTTTATTAGTGCCAAAAGGACCTATAGTGCATATTGAATACAGGGACTCAAAAACAACACATGTTTCATTTTTAAGAAAACCTTTCTTTGAAAATATTGTAATACTGGTAAACGAAAGAAGTGCAAGTGCTTCAGAAATATTAGCAGCTGCAGTGCAGGACACTAAAGTAGGAACCATAATTGGAACAACAACATACGGTAAGGGTTCAGTTCAACGAATCTACTTTTTACCTGGTGGTGGAGGGTTTAAACAAACAGAAGCAATTTACTTATCACCTAACAAAAACATTATAGACGGAATTGGTATAACGCCAGACTATATTGTAGAGCAAGAATTAGATAGTGAAACAGATATACAATTAGAATTTGCAATAGAATATCTAAACAAGAGAAAAATTAATCAAGAGGCAGCAAAATAGGAGGACTAAAAGTGCAGACAAAATATATTTTCGTCACAGGAGGCGTGGTATCCTCGCTTGGCAAAGGAATTACAGCAGCTTCACTAGGGCAACTACTTAAGAGTAGAGGATTAAAGGTGTCACTTCAAAAATTTGATCCATATATTAATATAGATCCAGGAACAATGAGTCCATATCAGCATGGAGAAGTTTTTGTAACAGACGATGGAGCAGAAACAGACTTAGACCTAGGTCATTATGAAAGATTTACCGATGTTAATTTAAACAAAAATAGCAATGTAACATCAGGTAAAATTTATTGGTCGGTAATATCAAAAGAAAGAAAAGGCGATTACCTCGGCGGAACAGTACAAGTGATTCCTCATATTACCAATGAAATAAAAGATAGAATTTATAGAATAGAAAAAGAAGGAAATATAGACGTAGTAATAACAGAAATAGGTGGAACAGTAGGAGATATAGAAAGTTTGCCTTTTTTAGAAGCAATTAGGCAAGTAAAATATGATATAGGAATAGAAAATGTAATGTACATTCACGTGACATTAGTGCCTTACTTAGGAATGGCAGGGGAACTAAAAACTAAACCGACACAACATAGTGTAAAAGAACTTAGAAGTATAGGAATTCAGCCCGATGTAATAGTATGTAGAACAGAACATAAATTAACTCAAGAGATGAAAGATAAAATAGGTTTATTTTGCAACCTAAGCCCCGGATCTGTAGTTCAAAACGTAGATGCTAAAAGTCTTTACGAAGTTCCTTTAATGCTAAAGGGAGAAGGATTAGATCAAATAGTAATTGACAAATTAAAACTTCAAACTAAAGAAGCAGACTTAACGGAGTGGACACAGATGGTAGGGAAGCATAAGAACCCATCAAGCAAAGTAAAAATTGCTTTAGTAGGTAAATATGTAGAATTAAAAGATGCGTACCTATCAGTATCTGAGGCGCTAACGCATGCTGGAATAAATAACGATGCAGAAGTAGAAATTGATTGGATTCATTCAGAAAAAGTAAACTCACAAAACAAAGAAGAAATATTAAAGGAAGCAGACGGAATTTTAATACCAGGCGGTTTTGGAGATAGAGGAATAGAAGGGAAAATAACTGCTATTAGATATGCAAGAGAAAACAAGATACCTTTGTTTGGTATATGTTTAGGTATGCAATTAGCAGTAGTAGAACTTGCGAGAAATGTAGTAGGGCTAGAGAATGCACACAGTAAAGAGTTAGACCCCAAAACACCCTATCCAGTAATTGACCTAATGCCTGAGCAACACGACATAGAAGACATGGGCGGAACAATGCGTTTAGGTTTATATCCATGTAAAATCGAAGGCAATACAAAAACACATAATATTTATAAAGAAGATTTAATTTATGAAAGGCATAGACATCGTTACGAACTCAATAATGAGTATAGAGAAAAACTAAAAAAAGCAGGACTAATAATAAGCGGAGTATCTCCTGACGAAAGACTAGTTGAAATAGTAGAACTAAAAGACCATCCGTGGTTTATATGTGTTCAATTTCATCCTGAGTTTAAATCAAGACCAACAAAGCCGCATCCACTTTTTAGCGACTTCATAAAAGCAGCGTTATTAAATAAATAAACAAACCAAGGGGACGGTTAGTGTGAGCGCTTTTGCATCTTTTAACCGATTTTTATTTATTTAGAATAAAAAGAAGGAATTTTTAAAAGAATATAGAATAAAGTAAATAAGTGAGAGAAAAAGGTGTGTAGTCTTTTCTCTTGCAACAGAGGTGCAACATTTTGTAATGAAACTGTAATTGTATTTTGTGCCAGTTCATGTATAATGTAATACATAGAGAGGTATCATATGCAATAATATTACAATTGTGTTACAAATGAACCTCTACAGTTGACTTATCTTTACTGTCAATGGTATAATTTTTCCATGGTTTGGTTGGTTTCAAAGAAGTGAGTTACAACCATTCTAAAAACAAACTCACTTCACAAAAACAAAATTTGAAGGAGGAATACAAAGAATGAAGAAAATACTTTCATTAGTACTAGTATTATCAATGGTACTAGGTAGCTTTGGTTTTGTCTTCGCTGCTGAAGAAGCTGACTTCTCAAGATTAACTGAGAATAACATCTTATTAGGCGACGCAGAAGGAAACTTAATGCTAGACCAACAATTAACAAGAGCACAATTTGCAGTATTCGCATTAAGATTAAAAGGATTTGAAGACGATGAAATTAAAGCTTTAGACGAAAAAGCTGATTTCACTGACGTTGCAGCTGACGCATGGTTTGCACCATACATCGGATTAGCAGCTAAAGAAGGTCTTATGAGCGGTATGGGCGACGGAACATTTGCACCAAAAGCAAACGTAACTTACGTTCAAGTACTTACAGTTCTTTTAAGATCTTTAGGTCATGACACAACTGGTCTTGCTTGGCCAATGGGTTACTACGCAGCAGCTGTTACAGCTGGTTTAGTTGACGCAGACGTAGCAGTTGGTGAAGAAGTAACAAGAGCACAAATGGCAGAAGCTATGGAAATTACTCTTGACTTACCTATGGTAGGCGAAGAAATTACATTAGCTCAAGACTTAGGAATTGAAATTATTTTAGTAGTTGAATCTTATGTAGTAAACGAAGATGGAACAGCCGTTACGTTTACTATGACTGATGGAGTAGAAGTAGTAGAAGAAGTAGAATTAGAAGCTAACGTTGAAGCAGAAGTTGCTTTCACTTATGAAGGTAAAGAGTTTGCTGAGTTGGTTACTTGGGATGTTGAATTATTAGAAGTAGTTAGTGTTAAAGTTCTTAACTTAGCACAAGTAGAAGTTGTGTTTAATCGAGAAGTAGATGCTATAACTGCTACAACAGCTACCAACTACACATTTGACGCTGCACGTGTARTTGTTGATGCTGATCTTTCATTAGCCGCTGATGCTAAAACTGTAACTATCAACTTAGTTGGTAGCGAATTAGGCCAACAAGAAGAGTTTACTCTTTCTATTGCAAATGTTGCTACAGCTGCTGATGCAGCGATGGTTATGGCCGATTTTGAATCGGACACTATTACTGCATTTGATGCGACTATTCCAGTAATCCTTGGTGTAGAATTAACAGGACCAACTACATTTGATATTACTTTCTCTGAGCCAGTGTATAACACTGATCCAGCAACATTCTCAGTATTAGTTAATAACGGTGCTTTTGGTGTTGTAACTGCATCATTAGTAGATGGATCAACTGCTCACACTGTTACTTTAGCTGCAGAATTAGCAGAAGCTGATTATACTGTTACGGTTTCAGGAGTTGAAGATGCTGCAGGATTTGACGCATTAAACAAAGAATTTACATTAACTTATGTAAAAGACACTTCACTTCCTACTGTAGCTGTTGTTTCAGCTACTCAAAAAGAAGTTGTTGTAGAGTTTAGTAAAGAAGTTAACAATGTTGATGATGTTACAGGATTAAACTTCTACCATACTTTCAGTGCTTGGAATCCTGACACTGTAACTAATAATGGTGACAACACATTTACATTAGCTTTTGATACTTTCACTATTCCGGCTGGAACAACTAGTTTTGTTGTTTTAGTTAACGATGGAACAAATGATATTGCAGATAACTGGGGTAACGTTATGGCTGCTGATGCTATGTTATCTATCACAGTAACTGCTGACGATACAAAACCAGCTGTTTCTAGCGTTGATTTTATTGATGAGTCAACTGTACAAATTACATTCTCTGAAGATGTACCTGCTGCAACTACAGAAGATGAAGCTAATTATGTAATTAAAACTGCTACTAGTGGTACAGTTGTAGAAACCGGATTCACTGCATCTTATGATAGTGCTGATCCGTTTGTAGTAACTTTAGCATTTGATGCTCCATTAGCTACAGGCGCTTACACTGTTACTATTTCAGGAATCAAAGATAATGCTTTAACTCAAAATGAAATGGATGAGTTCGTTGGTACTTTCACAGTTACTGATGCTACTGCTCCAACAATCACTTCAGCAATTTCAGTTAATACTGCTGATGGTACTCCAGAGTACATTTACGTAACATTCTCAGAAATCATGAATACAGAAGATGTGTTGAATGTTGCTAACTACGAGTGGGGTGCAGACTTCGCTGGTAAAACTGCATTACCAATTGATACTGTAATTACTATCTTTGGTGACGCTTCTAAAGTAAGAATTGAATTGCCAGATGTCACTACTTTCTTAGCAAAACTATATGTTGCTCCAGTAAATGATGCAATTGGTAATCAAGTAACAGGACTATTGACAGAAGTAGCAATTACCCTTGATACTCCTCCGGTAGTAACTGATGTTAAGACTGTTGCTTTAAATCAATTAGAATTAACTGTTAATAAAGAATTATCAACTATAGTTGCTTCTGATTTTGTTGTAACAACAGCTGTTTATGCTTTACCTGCTGTTGCCGCTTCATTTTCGAATAATGCTACAGACGGAATTTCAGTAATTACTTTGACGTTAGATGCTAATAATGTTTTAGCTGGTGAAGGTGAACTACCTACTAAGGTAGAAGTTGTAGCAACGAATACTTTATCAATTACTGGTACAGCTATGGCAACTGTCGACGATGTTGATGGTACTAGAACTGATGGTATTGCGCCAGTATTAAGTACAATTGAAACTGATGATTTAGTTTCCCCTGGTAATGGACAAATCGATACAATTGTATTAACTTATACTGAAGATATGCATGACTCATACTTCACTCCTGATACTTACACTGTTGCTGGTTATGTAGTAACTGATGTTGTAGAGCTTGGGGGTGTTGTTACAATAACTGTAACTGAGTTGATTGATACTCCAGATACAGGTGCTACTCCAGAAGTTGTTCAAGTATTAGATATTTATGATAATGATGGGAACATATTATTAGCTGCTGATTATGATGTTGCTGTAGTTGTTACTGTTGATGGTGCTGCTCCGGCGGTTGATTCAAGTGCTATTGTTAGCGGAACGGTTGTAACAGTTACTTTCACTGAAGTTGTAGATGAGGCTACTGCTGAAGCTGCTGCTTACACAATTTTAACTGCAGCCGTTGATGATACTGAAGTTCTTACATCTGCTGTATTAAGTGCAGATGGATTAACTGTAACATTAACATTTACTGGCGCTGTAATTGTTTCTGAGGATACAGTGACTGTACCTGCTACTGTAGAAGATTTAGCTGGGAATACACCAGCTTCAATATCTGTAACATTACCTTAGAGGACCAAGGGGACAGTCCCCGCGGACCAGTTACCATCTTATCCTTTTATTTCAGAGGGTGAGTGAACAAAAGAAAAACTGGGAAGGCAGAGAGTATCTCTGTCTTTTCTTTTTTTGTTTATTCATTCCGTTTTTTTCTCGGAGGACCAAGGGGACGGTTCTTGCGGTACTTTTACCATTTAAGTGATTTTGTTACATTTTGCTGTTATTGTTTTAAAGGATTAAAAGGCAGAGTAGTTCCTGTCTTTTTTTCTTTTTCATTTGAACAGCTACGGGATTTTTATTATAGCTAGTCCTTTGCTAGTGGCTTTGAGGGGAGGCAGGATCAAGGGGACGGTTCGTGCGCTACGAAGGGCGTAACATATAGCGGGTGGGAACCCCGCTAGAGAAGGACCATTGGTATAATTGGAAACATCAAAGAAGTGGGCATTGTTAAACCAAGGGGACGGTTCTCCTGGTCTGTTTTTCCTTTTTTTAGGTTTTGCTATTGCTTTCTAATTGGTGGTAGGATAAACAAGAACCACAGTGTCAATCCCGATGGACCAGTTGCTAGAGAATCAAAGGACAAACCAAGGGGACGGACAAACCAAGGGGATGAAGTTGATATAATAGGGCAATAGTAAGAAACCGAGTAAACACAAGGGTTTCATACTACTGCCCTATTTTTTTATACCCTCATTTAGGAGGCGAAATAGTAAATAAATTGAGAGGAGCAAGAAAATGAGTAAAGTTATTGATACAATTTCCCAGAAAGGTGGAGTTGGCAAGTCAACAAGTTGCAGAAACCTAGCAACAATATTAGCAAGAAAGGGATATAAAGTTTTAGCTGTTGACGGAGATAATCAAGCTAATATGACGTAAACCAAGGGGACGGTTCTCCTGGTCTGTTTTTCCTTTTTTTAGGTTTTGCTATTGCTTTCTAATTGGTGGTAGGATAAACAAGAACCACAGTGTCAA
>NVVX01000072.1 GCA_002733545.1 Alkaliphilus sp. | reverse complement strand
TGCTGGTTGGGCTGGCTTACACGATGGTGACGAGCAAGTGTTGGGCGCAGTTGACGTGAAACCAGAATTGCCGTGGCATGGTTACAAGGCTGACCAATTCGATGCCGAAGCCTTAGCCCATGGTAAAACCATCAGCATGCGCTTTGATTTGGAACCTACATCTTGGCTGTTTAAAAAGGGCCATAAAATCCGCGTATCGATCGCTGGCGTGGATAAAAGGAATTTTGAACTGAACAAAGCTTCTTGCTCCACAGGGGAAATTGAAAGCTGCATGGAAACGATACTGTCTTTCCACCGGGAAGAAGGCATGCGCTCAAACATTGAGTTGCCAATCATCCCCAACGTGCCAGCCAGTAGTTCAACTGCTAGGTAAGTACCAAGCAAAACTCAGCTTACCGATTACCTAACCAAATATAGTATGCGCCATGACCTTGTTATGGCGCATATTTTTTACTGCTTTTTATTCGACATTAAAAATATTTTAATCTCCGAAAATTGCGACAAACAGTTTACAACAAACATCACTAAATGGCTTTCACTATCGGGAATCAAAACAGATGAATTTGCTTTTTTCGGATTTTTGCCTGGCAAGAAGAGCGCACTCATTAAAAAATTAAGCGAGATAAAAGAAAATTCTGTAAGAACATTTGTACTATATGAGTCGCCAAGGCGCATTGTAAAACTATTAGAAGCAATGAATGATGTTTTGCCTAATACATATGTATGCGTATGCAATGATTTGACGAAGTATTATGAGAAATC
Organism: Alkaliphilus sp.; assembly: GCA_002733545.1. GTDB lineage: Bacteria > Bacillota > Clostridia > Peptostreptococcales > NVVX01. The sequence goes on along the minus strand of NVVX01000072.1, from coordinate 4,679 downwards.
ATATTATGGAAATGTGCCAGACGTTATTCTTCAATTGAAAGAAAATGAAAAGCATGAAAAAGGTGAATACACAGTTGTTGGGAGAAAGGCTAAAAAAGAAGAAGAAGTTGAGGATGAATTTTGCTATGAAGCGCATGTTATCAATGAAATGATTAAACGAGGTGTGTCATCAAAAGAAGCGATAAGTATCACTGCAAAAAAACTACAAGTACCTAAAAAGGACGTTTATAAAGCGTGGGTTGATTTGAAAGAATTTATGGAATAGTTTCATATAGACATAGATGGAGATTTGTTTAAGGTAATAGTAAGAATACCTAAGTTTTAGAAAATAGAAGATTAATATCGTAGTGTCAACAAACCCAAGGAAGAGCTTCCTTGGGTTTGTTTAATTACGAGTAATTGTATTTAACCTAACTTCCCTGTAAAATTCCTAAAAAATAGCGATTTTACTATTTTTTCAATCTGAAACACTTGGAAATACTCAAATGTATTTCTAAAACTCAATTGTAGTGCCCTAAATAATAGATATTTACATTTTATCTTGTTTTCTTTCTGATTTCATGCTATAATTAGATGACGGAATTAAATCGGAGGGACTTTATGTATATTAGAGCTGTTGAAACTAAAAATAGAAAAACTGGTAAAATATATACTGCATATAAGCTAGTAGAATCATATAGAAGTGAAAAAGGTCCTAGACAAAGAATTATCATGAGTCTTAATATCGTAGAAGAACTCTCTAAAATTGATTTAAAAACACTTGCTTTTTTACTAGAGAGTAAATTATCAGGACAAAGTACAGCATATGATAATACTAACTTAGCAGCTACCGCCGATAAAATATTAGATAATTATAAATTAACTCAGGAAAAGAAAACTAATAAAAAAGTAGTTAACGAAAATTCAAATATGGTTACTGTTGATATTAATAGTATTAATACCAACAAGTCGAGATCATTAGGTATTGAAATAGTTGGAGATTCTTTTTATAGAAAACTTGGATTTGACAGCATTTTTAAAGATTTAAAATTTACATCTAGGCAAAAAGCTTTATCTAAAGGAACAATTTTAGGAAGACTTATTAATCCTGGAAGTGAGTCTAATACTATATCTTGGCTTAAAAACAAAACATCATTAATAGAAATGCTAGATTATGATATTTCTGATGTAGGAAAGAATGCCCTTTATGAAATATCTGATTTATTACTTTCTAATAAAAAGCACATAGAAGGAAATTTAAGAAAAACGGAACAAAACCTTTTTCCTGATGATAAAAATATATTTCTATACGACCTAACAAATACCTATTTCCAAGGTAGCTGTAAGAATAACGAATTCGCTCATCGTGGTAAATCAAANGAAAAGCAGTCTACACTGCCCTTAGTAACACTTGCTTTAGTTGTAGATGGATTAGGTTTTCCTGTTTTTAGCCAAATATATAAAGGTAATCAATCAGAACCAATAACTTTAAAAGAAGTTTTAATTGATTTATTAAAAGATGAAGAACAAGCTCTTATAAAAACAAGGTCTACTATTGCTATGGATCGTGGAATAGCAACAGCTGACAAYATWAAGCTACTAAAAGAGATGAATTATCCATATGTTATTATTGAAAGAAAAGATATTTCAAAAGATTACATAAAAGAATTYRAAAATCATAAATCAACATTTACAGAAATAAAAGATTCAAGAGATCAAAGTGTTTATRTAAAAAAAGAGATGCTAGAAACAGGTGGATCAAGAGTGCTCTGTTTAAGTGAAATGCGTAAAGCTAAAGAAGAAGCAATAGATAAAAAGCGTGAAGATAGGTTTTTAGAAGATATTAATAAGTTGAAAAAATCAATTAAAARCGGAAGAATAAAAAAAGAAGATAAAGTCCATATAAGAGTAGGAAGATTAAAACAAAAATACTCAGCTATAGCTAAATATTATGATATTCAAGTAGATGTAGATAAAAAGAGAATGATTGCTCTAGATGTTAAAGCAGTAAAGTTAATTGAAAGAGAAGAACGAACTAAGCTAACAGGAGCATACGTAATAGAAACAACTCATGAAGAGCTAGGCGCTGAAGAAATTTGGAGAATGTACATGCTACTAACACGTGTAGAACGCTCTTTTAAAGCTCTAAAGACTGATTTGGGACTAAGACCAGTTCATCATCAAATAGCTAGAAGAACAGAAGGACATTTGTTTATATCAGTACTTGCATAYCATTTGTTAAATAGTATAGAAGTATCTCTCTCTCAATGTGGCTATAATCATAATTTTARAACAGWAAAGGATATACTCTCAACACATCATAGAAGTACAATAGCTATGATAAGTGAAGATAAAAATATGCATCAAATAAGACTTTCAGGAACACCAGAAAGTCAACAAAAAGAAATATATAAGTTGTTAAAAGTAAAAGATCCTCTTAAACGAATTCACGAAGTACAATCTTTTAGCTTGTAGTGCCTAAAAAAAAAGAAGGATGTAGCAATTCCAATAGAAGTATGAATATTGCAGGGAAGTTAGGCTAAGAAGAAATTGAAACTGAACACACAAAAATTAGCTGAATTGCCGAGTAAATTGAGAAAAAAACTAACAAATCAGTTGAGATATTGGAGGCGCAAATAAAAAAGAACACTCCTACCAGCATATTAATTTAGTTTTAAGATGTTTGAGAAGCTGTACTGTGATTTTCAACTAATTTTTAGTGGTGAAAGGTGAGATAGGCTATGAGTTTAAAGTTTTTTGATTTTTGTGCAGGAACTGGTGGTGGGAGATTAGACTCTAAAGTGAATAATACTGAGGCTTAACACTTTCGTGTCAGTCAATACCATAATGTTGGGAGAAAGCAGCATTTAAGAGCATTTTGTGGAGTCAACAAAACAAGAGATAGTCAGCGAAAATAATGAGGGGAGAGATGTTGTGAGTGAAAGGGGAAAACACAATAAAGATCGTAGTCTTGTACATAGATATTTATGTGGAGATAGCGAAGCTGGACAAGAATTATATGCTGCGCTATTTCCAACACTTAAAGGATATATATATGGGCACCTAAGCATGAAAAATTTATCAGAACAAGAGAAGGAAGAGGTATTTTCAAACACACTTAAAACTAGTATTGAGAAGTTGGGATATTATAATGGCAAATCATCTTTTTCAACATACGTTTGCGGTATTGCAAAGTATAAAATGCTTGAAAAAGTTAAGGCAAACAAAAGAGAAACAGACAAGGTGGATAGAGTTATAGAATTATCAGAAATAGTTTGTGGATATAGTGACCCTCTTAAAATACTGGTAGAAAAGGAAATGTTGGAAGCAGTTGTGGAAGCGCAGAGAGTGTTGCCCGAAAAATATCAGCAAATTCTGAACTTGCGTTTAAATGGGATGTCTGCGAAACAAGTTGCAAAGCTAGCGCAGATGACAGAAAGCGCTGTAAATTCGACATACTATAGGGCAATCAGAGCTTTTAAAAAGAAATTTGAGAATCTTTATAAGTAGTGACGAGTTTAAGGATTTTTTGCCATAAACTAATAGGAGGAATAAAAGATGTTGTTAATAGAGAAAGCTTTAGCCCTATATACGGATAAACTTAATGCAAATGAAAAAATTGACTTAAGCTATTTTGAGAAGCAACTAAGCGCGACAGATTATGAAGAGTTCTTAGAGCTTATAGAGTTTGTTAAATTGGGCAAATCAGTGAAAGTGACTAAAGATTTTGATAGGACATTTGCAGAAATTGACGAGTATAGAAAAGAATACTACGCAAGTGACTTCTCGAAAGCTTCCTGTTTTAGAACAGAAAAAGATGCGAAACGTAAAGAAGCTAATGATAAACTCAATGAAATTTTTAAGGAGGAGTTCGGGGATGAAAATTAACTCGTCTCTAAGTGGATTGGGTCCTGAGCTTATTGCAAAACACATAATCAAAGAGCTCGGACTTAATATCAGGGAACCCACAGATTTGTACTATGTGGCTTGCAGGCTTAATATTGTTGTTAGAAAAAAAAAGATAGCAAAAGGAATATTAGGGGCTTGCAAAGTTGTGGGTCTGAAGAGGCTTGTTATTATTGACCCAGAAATTGTTAATATTGGGAGAGAACGTTTTACTTTAGCTCACGAAATTGGCCATATAGTACTACGACATGGTATGCGTTGCTGCAGGAAAGAAGATTTTTTTTGGGATAGTAAAAAAACAAACATTGAGCATGACGCCAACTTATTTGCGGCTGAGTTATTAATGCCGACTGATTCACTAAAGGATATTGCTCAGCAAAAGGATATAACACTAGACTTAATTGAAGAAATAGCAAGTGAACGGAATGTATCGAAAGGAACACAAGGGGACGGTTCTTTTGTGTTGACTTAACCTCGGGGTTGTGATAAAGTAAAACAGAGGTGTTTATTGTGCCAAGAAGAGCAAGAGAGAAAAGCAGTACAGGAATATATCATGTAATGTTAAGAGGAATAAACAAACAAATAATATTTGAGGATAATGAAGATTATGAGAAATTTCTTCAAATAGTTAAAGGGTATAGAAATAAATGTGGATTTGAAATCTATGCTTTTTGCCTTATGAGTAATCATATACACATATTAATAAAAGAAGCAAAAGAAGATTTAGGAATGGTTTTTAGAAGAATAGGAGCAAAATACGTATACTGGTACAACTGGAAATATAATAGGAGCGG
>NVVX01000071.1 GCA_002733545.1 Alkaliphilus sp. | reverse complement strand
AATAATTTGATGAATATTTCATCAGTTACTTGATGTTGGTTCTTTATTTATTATGAAGAATATTAGTTGGTTTGGTAGCAAATAAAAAGGCTATCAACATTTTGCCATTGACCCTATTACATGTAGTTCTTTTCCCTCTAATCTTTTAATAATCCTCCTTCTAATCTGTTCACTACTCATTTTACAGCTGTCACCAATTTCAAATACTTCTTTTTCTGCTTCCCTATGAAATTCTAAAAATGTATTTCTGGCTACATTTTTGTTTTCTGATAGCATTTCCAGAATATCTGCAGTGTCAACAAAGTCCTCTTCACATTTTTCTAAATAATAATTATAACTACTCCACTTATATTTTTCTAGTTCTTTTACTATACCTGTTTTTTTTGGATTCTGATGTATGTATCTTACCAATGACAATATATAATTGTCAACTTCTATTGTTTGGCTTTTATATCTATTCCCAAACAAACAACCGCTTCTTGAATATTTTTTATTATACCAACCTGCATATTTTGTAAGTGTTTTTTGCATAATAGTTGATATATCGCCTATACTTTTCTCTTTAATAAAAATATGACCATGATTACTCATTAGACAATATGTATATATTTTAAATTCAAGCTGTTCTTTTACTATCTTAAGTACTTTTGTGAATTCTTGATAGTCTTTTTCTTCTTCAAATATATTTTGTCGATTTATCCCTCTAAAAATAATATGGTATAACCCTGTATGACTAATTCCCCTAGCTTTTCTACTCATTATCATCCCCCATTGCTATTACATATTATTTTTCCGATTTGTCACAAAAATTCATTTCAAAAGTATCTCAGCGTGACAAATTTGATCCGTCTCTACTGACACTTACTGACACAATTAGTTCCGCTCTATCTTTGTACGCTGCTAATGTTAAGCCTTTCTCCAAAACCCGTACGTGTCTAATATTCACATCGCCTTAATTCCTTACCCAACTATCATAGCTCTTCTTGTTTTTATTTTTATTTCTTCTGTCATCCTTTCTTCTAATTTCCATATTATATCCATGGGTTTACTTCCTGTATTACTGACATGCGTTACTTTTCCTAAAAAATAGAACGGTGCACCTGATCCATTTATTTTCTTATATTCTCTAACAAACAACAAAACTTGATTATTTGTCCCATCACTGTTTATATATCTTTTACCCGTTTCAGACTGTGGGGTTGTTCTGTTTTGGCTTTGCCAGTGGAATAACTCTCTACTTATTGCATAGTCTTTGTACATTGTTTCAGGCGAGTAGTCTTTTTCAGATTTATCAAACGTTACAAATAGCATATCTATGTTTTTATTTACTATATAGCAAGCCCCTTCACGTCTTGAAACCTTTTTGTCAAAAGTTAAATCTCCTAATGCTGCAAGTACTTGATCTTTTACATACTTGCTATGCACCATTAGTGGTAGGTCGATATCTTTTTCTATGAAATCCGTTTTATTTATTCTTATTCTTATAAGCTGCTTCATCTCATCTGTCAAAATTTTATTTTGTACAATTCTACTTACTATATCTTTTGTACTACTTAGCCCCATTTCCATAGGTGTTTTTTGATATAATGTATAGTGTAGCATCAGTATCATTTTTACTTCCTTGTCTAAATAATATTCTTTGTCTTTACTGTCTAGCACTTCCAAAACAAATTCAAGCCATGACCTAGAGGTACAGCTTATCAATCTTCTAATTCCTGATCTAAGTTCTTTTTTGTCAATATCATCAAAAGATTTGACAAGTCCTGCCTCATAACTAAGCTGCGAAAATGTATAATTTTTATAAATTTCTTCAAGTTGTATATGGTAAAATTCCGTGAAGTTTTTTATATTATATGCTTGTTCTGTATCTAATCTAAATTGTCTCATTAGCTTAATCAAATTTCTTTTATTAACTATATGCCCTTCAATATTATCAAGTATATATTCCTTAGCTTTCTTCTCAAGATGTATGTAACATCCTCTTGGTAAGTTGGGAAACTGATTTTGTATTTCTGTCTTTACTGAGTTGTAAGTTTTTCCTAATATAGCTCTTATTTTCTCGTTAAAGCGATAACTCTTGTTAGCCTGTCCTACAAAATCAAGTATCGTTAAGCATTCTTTATCTTCTGCCAGTCTAAGCCCTCGTCCAAGTTGTTGCAAAAATATGGTTGTGCTTTCAGTTGGTCTAAGAAACATTACTGTATTAATTTCAGGTATATCAACCCCTTCATTATAGAGGTCCGCGACAAATATGAATTTAATTTCACCACTCTTTAGTTTTTTCGATGCACCATTTCTTTCTTCTCTAGACGACTTTCCGTATAGCGAAATTGAGGGTATCCCCTTTTTATTGAAGTTGTTTTTCATAAATATGGCATGCTCAACTCCAGCACAGAATCCTATACCTTTTACATCATCAATATCATTTATGTACTTATCGATTGCCTCTACTATATAATCAACTCTTTGAAGGTTTTTAGTATATATATTAGAAAGTTCCGCTACGTTATATCCTCCACGTTGCCACTTTAAATCACTAAGATCGACACTATCCGACACACAAAAATATTGAAATGGTGATAACAATTTTCTGTTAATTGCTTCTCCAAGCCTTATCTCAGCGGAAATTCTTCCGTCAAAATATTTTAGTATATCCTCCCCATCCATCCTCTCTGGTGTGGCAGTTAGACCTAATAATATTTTAGGTTCGAAATGGTTAATCAACTTTTCATAGCTTCCTGCAGCAGCATGGTGAGTCTCATCAATAACTATATAATCATAAAATGTACTTGGCAAATTATCATACATCTTCTTAGAATTAAAAGACTGAATCGTAATAAATATATTGTCTTCAGAAACCATTTCATAATTACTACTAACAATTTCAGCAAAATTTTGGTCTCTAAGTATCCCTCTATAGCATCCAAGAGATTGTTTTAATATTTCTTCTCTATGTGCTATAAAAAGAAGTCTGCAATTCATATTTTTTTTCTTGAAATTCTTAAAATCAAAAGCAGATATAACCGTTTTACCAGTACCAGTGGCCGCCACAATAAGATTTTTGTAATTACCTCTTATGAGCCTCTCAGCTTCAAGTTTTTCTAATATATTTTCCTGGTACGCATATGGCTTAATTTCAAAAATATATTTACTGTCAATACCACTACTAATAAATCTTTCAGATCTAAGAGCTGTCTTAAGCCTAACGCCGTCCACATTTGGAATAAATGATTTAAACTCATCTTCGCTCCAGTAAGCTTCAAAAGTAGCATTGAACTTCTCAAGAATCTTTTTAGATGATTTTTCTGTAACCTTAACATTCCACTCGAGTCCACTGCTCATAGCAGATTTAGACATATTTGAAGAACCAATATAAGCAGTACTAAAACCACTTTCTCTATAAAAATAGTAAGACTTAGCATGGAGCCTAGTCCTTTCAGTATCATAAGAAATCTTTACCTCAGTATTCGAGAGTTCTGCCAATAGTTTTATGGCCTTATAATCAGTAGCCCCCATGTAACACGTAGTAATGATTCTAAGCTTGTTTATTTGTGTAAACTCTTTTAGCTCCTCTATAATAAGATTAATCCCCGACATCTTAATAAATGAAACTAAAATATCAATCCTGTCAGAACTAAGTATCTCTTTCTTTATCTCACTAGCAATACTGTATTCCTTATCTGCACCAGTAAATAAAGTATCCTCTATAATAGACGTGATAGGCCTAACCAAAGCTTTTTTCTTAAGAATTTTGGAATTCACTTTATCAATCACAGACAAGAAAACTTCTGATTTCTTTGAAATTAACATTTCTCTAACATCATCATCTGCAACCTCGTCATAAAGAGCCTTAATGACTTCATTGCAAATCTCTATTTGCTTTGATACCTTATCATCACTATCAACCAACAAAAGAACTTTCTCAAAAGCTTCTCTCATATAATGAGATAAAATAGTCAAGCTAGAGTCTTTTAGCACTTTCTCCTTTTTATATGAAAAATTCGATTCACCAATTTGTATTTTATTATTCAACTTATCAGTTATTAGTAGGTTGTATATTCCTTGTTTCATGCCATTCTCCTTGTCTACTGTACTTGTAGCTGTAACCTTACCTAACTCTTTGGTGAATTGCTAGAATTCTCTTTGTAAATTTTTGACATATTGTGCACATTCTTCGCCACCTTGTTTTACAATAAAAATTTTACCAATAAACTCCCATCATTTTAAGATTTGTTGACTTGCATGCTTTAGTTCTCGCTAATTATAAAGTCCTCAAAGTATATTTAATGCAAAATTAATTTTCGTCAATTATAGTAGGCTCTATCTCAAACAACAATAACGAATCAATTTTAGTTTTCATTAAGTTACCTATTTTTTCTTTGCAGTAATAGATCCTATTATGTGAGAAGCTAAAAAAAATTCTCTTTCTAAGTGTTAACATTCTACCTCAAGTTCTTTTATGAGCTTGTTTTTTCAGTTTTAAATTCGAAGTGATTTCACGTGCTTACAAAAGCTTATGTTCATTTATCTTGTTTTGAGATAGATTCATTTTTTTAGTAGTATCATCTATTTTTCTTTATCTATATAAAAACTTCTACAATTCAATCTAATTAATTAGTCTACTATTACTAATTTTACATTTTATTTTTTACCCCTGCAATACTCTCAGAATATTTTAGTAATATCATATTGGAAAAAGCATTTCTAAAACAAAAACACCTTAATTGTAAAACTAAATTCCACCCCCATTACAGCAAACAGTGGAATTTAGTTTTACAAATTGCAGGGTGGAATTTACTCTTACAAAATGCATTAGTGCACCTGATGAAATTTCTTTGATTTTTTTCTGAATGGTTTCAATCGAAATTTCCGTGTTATCAAAATCTAATGAAACCGATTGGTTAGGGTAATTTACCGCCACATTATGTATTCCTTCAAGTGGCGAAAGATAGGATTCTACACTAATCGCGCAGGCTGCACAAGTCATTCCTGATACCTTGTAGCTTTCTTTAATAGTTCCTTTATTGATTACTTGTGTCATGTTTATATATTTTAATACTGCAAAGTTGCAAAGGAATTATGCTTTATCTGTTATACAATTCAGCCAATTGTTTACAAGATTTTGAAAATAGAGGAGAAGAAGTAACCCTTTTTTTTAGAAAATTATTTTTGTTTGTTTTCAATTCTCGTTAATCTTGCAAATTTCTCAATTAAAATGATTAATTTTAAACTTCTTGATCGGATTCCAATCTCATGCAAGTACTGATTTAATTATCTATATCGTAGATAGCGGTGTAGTAAGTTGGAATGCTAATTATACATGGAGCCTTGGTGCAAATACTGTACTTGTAATGGGTAATGGAGGCGACCTTCATGCTCCATCTCCTTGCAATGCAAATCAAAAATTCAGATTAGGAAGTTCCAATATTGCTTCATGTTCAGGAGGGAATGCGACTTTTTCATTCAATGATATTATTAATTTAGGTGGATACGACCCTGCTAATCCGCCAGTACCTGTT
>NVVX01000022.1 GCA_002733545.1 Alkaliphilus sp. | reverse complement strand
ATTGCGTGATGGGTATTTGCACCGGGTTCATCGGGAGAGACGATACCGATGAGCAAGAGCTTCGGTGGTGGGCGAGAAAAACAACCAGAAGGGAGCTATGCTTTTCACTATTATGAGTATATCATACGCAAAACCACAAATACAAACACAAATTTTAAATAAAATAGCTAGAGCACCACCTACCTTTTGATAATGAAATTGCAAAAACAAAATATCAAAAGACTAGGAGGTAATTCTAATGAATTACAATGAAAAACTCGAACTGTATTTTGAATTAAAGAATACCCCAGAAGCATCTAGAAAATCATATTTTAAAAGAATTGAAGTATTTATTAAGTTTGCTCAGGAGCATTCGGAAAACTCAATTGAAGAACTCACACTAGAAGATGCTCAAAGCTACATTCTACACCTGAAAAAAAACAAAGGACTCACTACAGGCACTATTAATGCATACATGTCGGTCATCAAATTTTTCTATATCCACATCCTAGACCGTGAATGGGATAGTAATAAAGTACCACGAATGAGAATGGTACAAAAATTTGCAGTTATCCCCCCAAGAGGCGACATAATGGCTCTCTTAGATAAAGCGACTAATCTTAAACACAAATCATTTTTGGTGCTAATGTATGGAAGTGGCCTAAGAGTTGGTGAAGTTGCAAAATTAAAAATAAGTGACATCTGCTCTAAAACTATGAGAGTTCGTGTAGACAATGCTAAACACAATACAAACAGATATAGCATATTATCTAATGTTGCTCTTAAGGTACTTAGAGACTACTTTAAGGTGCATTTTTCTTCTGCTTATGCTAAAAGTGATTGGTTGTTTCCTGGTAAAGACAAAGGAAAGCACATTAGCACTAAAACTATTAAAAATACAATTATTAGATTAAGAAATCAACTACACTTAGATGTAAATATTTCAGCAAGCACTCTTAGACACTGTTTTGCAACTTATATGCTTGAAGATGGAGTAGATCCTGTTTTCATCCAACAATTATTAGGTCATAGGCATCTAAAAACTACAGTAGCATATCTTCATATGACTTCAAAAAGTCTAATGGGGATTAAGAGTCCCTTGGATACTTAAAATGATTACTATACAAGATGTTTTTTCTAAATTTCACACTGACTATCTAAAAGAATACAAGCCAAACAAAGTACAAGATTATGCCTCTAAGTGCATAATGGATTGTAGAACTGCTAAACTAGGGGCTACTGTCTATAAATGCAATAACTGTGAACATACTTCTGTAACTTATAATTCTTGCAAGAATCGTCACTGCCCTCTTTGCCAAGGTGTAAAAAAAGCTGTATGGGTTGATAAAAGAAATAAAGATATTATTGATGCTCCTTATTTCCATTTAGTATTTACTGTACCAAGTGAACTAAGAATGTTGATTTACCAAAACCAAAAGTTACTATATAACTTAATGCACAAATGCGTCAGTGAAACTTTATTGGAACTTGCTAAAGACAAAAAATATCTTGGTGCACAAATTGGTTTTTTCTCTATATTACACACGTGGGGACAAAATTTAGATTACCATCCACATATACATGTAGTAGTGTTAGCAGGCGGACTTACAAAGAATAATAGCTGGGTCGACACATCTAGTAAATTCTTTATCCCTGTAAAAGTGTTATCCAAAATGTTTTGTGGAAAATTTCTTCATTTTCTAAAAAAGCTCTACAAAGAAGAACAGCTGAAATTTTATGCTGGTGCAGCAAAATTTCAAAGCAAAAAAATATTCAACAAGCTTGTTGACAATTGCTACAAAACTAATTGGTACTCATACTCCAAAAAAACTTTTTCAGGACCTGTGGCTGTTTTAAAATATCTTGGTAATTACACACACCGCATTGCTATAGCTAACAGTAGAATTATTTCTATGGATAATGATACTGTTACAATATCTATTAAAGACTATAAGGACAATAGCAAGAAAAAAACAGTTGCTCTTACAGGTGTAGAGTTCATCAGAAGGTTCCTAATGCATGTTCTCCCAAAGAGATTTGTGAAAATCAGACATTATGGAATTCTTGCAAACAGAAACAAAAAAGTTAAACTTGCACTATGCAGAAAATTGACTTCTAGTCCTCAGTACAAAGAGAGGTTTGAAGGATTAACAACTACTGAGATTATTAGTAGCCTTATAGGTAAAGATGTAAACAAATGCCCTAATTGCAAAGCTGGAAAACTAAAAGAAAATTACATTTTAAAGCCTAGGTCTTCGCCGTGACTACCTCACTAACTAAACGTTTCCTAAAAAGCCTCTTAAGTGGGGAAGGGGCAACTATGCACAAAATCTTATTTCATCTCCAAAGTATATTTAAATCATATGCAATCAACTGAAAATATCAAGAATCAAAGAAAAAAAAGAGATCAAAACTATATTGAAATTACATAGGATTTATTCCCATCGCGACTTCCTTCTTCTTGACAATCAAAAATTTTGCACACTCGGTAGTAAGTGTGATGTTAGGCACAACTATAGCTTCAAAGCTGATGGTTGTGCCATTTCTAGGGCAAAACTTCCGATTGATCCCTAAAAGAAACGTCCCCGCAACATGATGCCAAACGAAACGTCCCCACAACATGCCCCTAATTAACACAAATATGCTAATGTATAATTTCCTTAAGAAGAGAAATAAACAATTTATTCTGCTCCATAGTGCCAATAGAAACTCTAATATAAGTCTTATACATTGGTCTAATAATCATGCCTTTTTGCTGAAGAAGTCTAAAAACTTCTTGGCAGTCTTTTTTAACGTCTATAAAAATATGATTAGTTTCTGAAGGCGCATACCAGATACCAAGCTCTTCAAATTCAGAATATAAGTATTCTTTTCCCTCAAAATTCACATCATAACTTCTCTTTAAGAAATCGAGATCATTAAGCGCGGCAATTGCAGCAACTTGTGCGGCAGTGTTAACATTGAAAGGACCTCTAGTCTTATTAATATTTGCAATAATTTCTTCAGATGCAAGCGTGTAACCTACTCTAAGTGCTGCTAAGCCATATATTTTAGAAAATGTACGCATAATAAGTACATTAGGGTATTTACCGAGTAGTTTTATGCTATCTTTAGGAAAATCATCTCTTGTGACATACTCGTTATAAGCTTCATCATATACAACTACAATATTTTTAGGTACAAAATCTAAGAAATCAATAAGTGTTTTTTCTGTAAACATAGTACCAGTTGGGTTATTAGGGTTACATAACCAGATTAACTTAGTTTTACTAGTAATTGCTTTTTTCATAGCATCTAAATCATAAGTAAAATCATTAAGTGGAATAATTATTGGTATTGCACCCATCATTTTTGTGGTTGTTAAGTATCTAGGGAAAGTTACATCAGCTAGAATTACTTCATCACCATTGTTTAAAAAAGTCTTAGCAATTTGGTCAACCATTTCGTCAGAACCACTACTTGGAAGAACTTGGACTAGAGAAAGGTTTAGTTTTTTTGCGATGACTTCCTTTAAGTCGGTACAATTACCATCAGGATATAGGCTAAGATTGCCTAAAATTGAACGAATTGCTTCTTGTGCTTTAGGAGAACTTCCAAGTGGATTTTCGTTTGAAGCTAATTTGATAACTTCAGTTAATCCATACTCTTTTTTAACATCTTCAATGGGTTTGCCAGGTTTATATGGCACTAGATCTTTGATTTGTGGGCGATACTGAATATTCATGTTTTTTCACCTCTAAGTAGTTTTTTCATTCGTCTCAGTATATCATATAAATATTGAAGATGATTGAAAAAATTTTCCCTTAAATAGAGGAATACGTTAAACAAAATAGAATAGTTTATATAATCAAAAAATTCACAACATACGATTAGGAGGAAAGACAATGAAAGTTTATGAAGCGGAGAAGATAAGAAATATAGCGTTATTGGGGCATGGTGGGAGCGGAAAGACTAGTATAGCTGAGGCAGTTTTATATACTGTAGGCGAAACAACAAGAATGGGAAGACCAGAAGACGGAAACACTGTATCTGATTTTGATAAAGAAGAAATTGCAAGAAATATTTCTATTGGAACATCTATAATTCCTGTTGAATGGGATGATCATAAAATTAATTTTATAGATACGCCAGGGTATTTTGACTTTATTGGAGAAGTGCAAAGTTCTGTAAAAGTTGCTGGTGGTTTAGTTATTGTAGTTGGAGCAACGAGCGGAATAGAGGTAGGAACTGAAAAAGCATGGGAATTTGCTATGGAGAAAAAGAAACCGACTATCATTTTTATTAACAAAATGGATAGAGAAAATTCTAATTTTGACAAAGTACTAACGGAGTTAAGAGAAAAATTCGGAAAAAAAATAGCACCTTTCCAAATACCAATGGGCGAAAAAGAAAATTTCATTGGGAACGTTAACATAGTTAGAATGGTAGCAAGAGAGTATAAAGACAAAGACTGTATAGATGTTCCGGTTCCAGAAAATCTAAAAGAGCAAGCATTAGCAATTAGAGAACTGCTTATTGAATCTGTTGCCGAGAGTGATGAAGCATTAATGGAAAAATACTTCGATGGCGTAGAATTTACGCAAGAAGAAATTATTGAAGGGCTAAGAAAAGGAGTTATTAGCGGTGACATAGTTCCTGTTATATGTGGTTCTGCTACAAATAATATTGGGATTCACACATTGTTAAATATAATAAATGATTATTCGCCATCTCCAAAAGATATGCCACCGAAAACTGGTGTAAATCCAGAGACTGATAAGGAAGAAGAAAGAACATTAGATGTTGGCCAACCTTTTTCCGCACAAATATTTAAGACTCTTGCGGATCCATATGTAGGTAAAATTTCGCTTGTTAAAGTGATTTCTGGCAAGATGACTGCAGATATGGAAGTTTTGAATTCAAGTAAAGATAAGAAAGAAAAGATTTCTGCACCATTTTTATTAAGAGGTAAGAAGCAAATTGAAGTTAAAGAGGTATTTGCAGGAGATATAGCAGCTGTTGCGAAAATGCATAGCGCTAACACGGGAGATACTCTGTGTGACCCGAGTAGCCCTATAGTTTATAGCAAAATTAATTTTATAAAACCACAGCTTTATTTAGCGATTGAGCCGAAATCTAAAGGTGATGAAGAAAAAATCGGGTCTGGCCTTAATAGACTCGCAGAAGAAGATCCTTCGTTTGCTTATGAAAGGAATGCAGAAACCAAGCAAACAATTATAAAAGGGCAAGGAGAACTGCATATTAAGGTTATTGTAAATAAGCTCAAAAACAAATACGGTACTGAGGTAGATTTGAGTGATGCAATGGTACCATATAGAGAAACTATTAGAGGTAAGGCTGATGTACAAGGGAAACATAAAAAGCAATCTGGTGGAGCGGGGCAGTATGGAGACGTAAAAATGCGCTTTGAACCATTGTCTAGCGGGTTTGAATTTGAAGTAAAAGTTGTTGGTGGTTCTGTACCAAGAGCTTATATTCCAGCAGTAGAAAAAGGGATTATCGAATCTTTGGAAAAAGGCGTTTTGGCTGGGTATCCGGTTGTAAATATTAAAGCAACATTATATGATGGCTCTTATCATGATGTAGACTCATCGGAACTAGCATTCAAGATTGCAGCGTCAGTCGCTTTTAAAAAGGGAGTAAAAGAAGCTAAACCAGTATTGTTAGAACCAATCGTAGAAGTAAAAGTGATAATACCAGACGATTATATGGGCGATATAATGGGGGATTTAAACAAAAGAAGAGGTAGAATAATAGGGATGGAACCCCAAACCAATGGGAAACAACTTGTTATGGCAGAAGTGCCGCAGGCTGAAATGTTTAAATACGCTAATGATTTAAGATCTATGACACAAGCACGTGGGTCGTTTGAGATGGAATTCGTAAAATATGAAGAAGTTCCACATATACTAAGTGAAAAAATAGTGGCAGCTGCACAAGAAGAAAAAGAATAGGTGAATTCATAAAACGATATAATAGTAACATCAATTCAATAGTGGAATAGAATATACCTAGCATGTGCTTATACACATGCTAGGATATTTTGCATATACTTGATTTGAAGGTGAAATAGTATTGGTATTGATGATATAGCAGAAGTATTAGAGGAGTGTGATTTAATGCTTTGTGAAGAATGTAAGATAAATATTGCTACGGTGCATATGACTAAAATTATTAACAACGTAAAGGAAGAAATACATTTGTGTGAAACATGTACACGCGAAAAAAAGTCCGAAGATTTTGAAGTGGCATTTGCGATACCTAAATTACTAGCAAGCCTTTTAGACATGAATATAGATAAGCAGCAAAATCCAACTGCTATTGCTAGACCTAAATGTCAGAATTGTGGAATGACATATGTAGATTTCAGGCGTACAGGGAAATTAGGCTGTGGCAGATGTTACGATTCTTTTAGAAATAACATTTTGCCATTAATAAAAAGAATTCACGGTAGCACACAACATGTAGGTAAATTGCCTAAAAAATCGGGTAGTATAATTAACAAAAAACGAGTCTTAAATAGTAAAAAAGCATTGCTAAAGGAACTAATAATTGAAGAAAAATTTGAAAATGCTGCACTTTTGAGAGATGAAATAAAAATAATTGAAGAAGATATTAAAGAAAATGGGAGGTGAAACTTTGTCTAGCGAGTTGTATGATGAAAAGAAAGCAGCAGACATTGTTGTTAGCAGTAGGATTCGTTTAGCAAGAAATTTTGAAAACTATAATTTCGCGCATGTAGATAGAAAGACCAGTGGTGAAGAAATAGTTGAAAAAGTATACTTAGCTATAGTTAAAGGAAATAGAAAGTATGAAGAAGAATTCAATTTGATTAGAATAGAGAGTATAAGTGAAGTAGACAGACTTCGATATGTTGAAAAACACCTAATAAGTATAATGCTAAGTAATAATACTAAGACAGGAGCGTTTGTGCTTAATACAGAAGAGACTATTAGTATAATGATAAACGAAGAGGATCATGTTAGAATTCAATGTATTGTGCCTGACTTGCAATTAGACAAAGCTTTGGCATCTGCTTATATAATAGATGATTTAATTGAAAAAGACATGACTTATGAGTTTCATGAAAAATTTGGATATTTATCTTCATGCCCAACGAACATAGGGACAGGGTTGAGAGCTTCTGTCATGCTTCATCTACCTGTGTTAAGTAATGTAGGCTATATTGGAGGTATTAAGAGAGTTGCAGGTCAGATAGGACTCGCAGTTAGGGGGATATACGGAGAAGGAACAGAAGCAAAAGGAAACTTGTTTCAGATATCAAACCAAATAACACTGGGGATTTCCGAAGAAGAGACATTGAAAAACTTAAAAAATACTGTGGTACAAATAATCCAGAAGGAAAGTGCGCTTAGGGACAAACTGTTGCTAGAAAAGAAAGATGAAGTTGAAGATAACGTTTTTCGCGCTCTTGGCATACTGAAAAACGCGAGAATAATTACAACAAATGAGGCAATGAAGTTGATTTCAAGCTTAAAGTTAGGAATAGCCTTAAATTTAATTCAAGACATTAGCTTAGAAGAAGTAGATTTGCTTATATCTTCAATACAAGTTGGATACTTACACAAACATTTTAAAGAAAACCTTGTGGAAAAAGAAAGAGACATTAAACGCGCAGAAATTATTAGAGGTCAAGTGAACAGAAGGAGGAAGTGACATGTCAATATTCTCAAAATTTACCGAACGAGCACATAAATCAGTACTAATTGCTCGCCAGTTTGCAAAAGAAATGAATCATAATGCTATTGGAACGGAGCATTTATTATTTGGATTATTACAAGAAGGAAGAGGGGTAGCATCACAAACCTTAATAAGCTTAAAACTAGACACTAAAAAAATTAAGAGAAGAGTTCTTGAAATGATTGGGAAAGGAGCGGGTGGCACAGAGGTTACAGGATACACTGCGAGAACGAAAAAAGTTTTTGAGCTAAGCTTTGCCCAAGCGAAAAGTTTAGGTCATAACTATATTGGAACAGAACATTTGCTTTTAGGGTTACTTCGCGAGGGAGAAGGCGTAGCAGCTAAAATACTTGTAGACGAAGGCATAGATTTAGCCAGTGCAAGAAAAGAAGTAATAAAACTACTTAATGACGGTATGGCAAACGAAAATGCTGAGGGAATAGAAGAGGAAAAAACCAATACTCCAAACTTAGATAAATTTAGCAGAGATTTGAACCAGCTTGCAAAAGAAGGAAAACTTGACCCCGTAATTGGCAGAGATAAAAAAATTGAAAGAATAATACAAACGTTAAGTAGGCGAACAAAAAATAACCCATGCTTAATAGGGGAGGCGGGGGTTGGAAAAACAGCTGTAGTAGAAGGGCTAGCTATAAAAATCATTGAAGGAAATGTTCCGAAGAGCATAAAAGATAAAAGAATAGTGGCATTAGATTTGCCATCTATGGTCGCAGGATCTAAATATAGGGGAGAATTTGAAGACCGGCTAAAAAAGGTGCTGAAGGAATTACGTACTGTAGGTGATGTTATTTTATTTATTGATGAATTGCATACAATAATAGGCGCAGGGGGAGCAGAGGGAGCAATTGATGCGTCTAATATTCTGAAGCCATCATTAGCTAGAGGTGAGTTTCAGGTGATTGGTGCCACAACAACGGACGAATTTAGAAAACATATTGAGAAAGATTCGGCACTGGAGAGACGTTTTCAGTCAATAATGATAAACGAACCATCAGTAGAAGATACTGTGAAAATCTTAGAAGGAATAAATGATAAGTACGAAGCACACCACCAGGTTAAAATCGCAAATGAAGCTTTAAGGGCAGCTGCAGAATTGTCTGATAGATACGTAAGTGATAGATATTTGCCTGATAAAGCTATTGACTTAATTGATGAAGCGGCTTCTAAAAAGAGGTTGCATACCGCGACATTTCCAGAAAATATTAAAGAGTTAGAAGAAAAATTAGAAAAACTATCTAATGAAAAAGAAGAAGCTATTAGCATTCAAGAATTTGAGCGTGCTGCTAGCATAAGAGACCAAGAAAAAGGTGTTAAGGATAAGTTGAAGAAAGATTTGAGCAATTGGGAAAACAAAATACGATTAGAAGAGCCAGTTGTAAGTATAAATGATATAGCTGCTATAATTTCAGAGTGGACAGGTATTCCGGTGGAGAAAATACATCAAAAAGAAACAGAGAAACTATTAAGATTAGAAGAAATAATACACAAGAGAGTTGTCGGGCAAGAGGAAGCAGTGAAAGCTGTCTCTAGAGCGATTAGGAGAGCCCGTGTAGGGTTAAATGACCCTAATAGACCTATAGGTTCATTTGTATTTTTAGGTCCTACAGGGGTAGGCAAAACGGAACTTGCTAGAGCGTTAGCTGAAGCTGTGTTTGGAGACCAAGATGCAATGATAAGAATAGACATGTCTGAATACATGGAAAAGCATGCTGTTTCAAGACTGATTGGGTCGCCGCCTGGATATGTAGGGTATGATGATGGAGGTCAGTTAACGGAAAAAGTTAAGAGAAATCCATATTCAGTTGTGCTATTTGACGAAGTTGAAAAAGCACATCCAGACGCATTCAACATATTGTTACAAATATTAGAAGATGNACGATTGACTGACGGAAGAGGCAAAACTGTTAACTTTAAAAACACTGTCATTATAATGACCTCAAATGTTGGCGCGCATACAATTAGAAAACAAAGAACATTAGGATTTGCTTCTGCTGTAGGAGATACAACTAAAAGCAAATATGAAAAAATGAAAGAGAATGTAATGGAAGAATTACAGAAAACATTTCGTCCTGAGTTCTTAAATAGAATTGATGACATTATTGTTTTTCACGTGCTTAATAGAGAGCAGATAAGAAAAATTGTAGATTTATTGTTAGAAGGTTTAAATGGTAGGTTGAAAAAATTAAGTATTAGATTAAACGTAAAAGATGCGGCGAAAGATTTTATTGCTGACAAAGGGTTTGATGAAAAGCTAGGAGCGAGACCTCTAAAAAGAGTTTTGCAAAAAATGGTAGAAGACGAAATATCTGAAGAATTTCTAAGAGGAAGTATTAAAGAGGGAGATAGGATAGAAATAGATTTTAAGGAAGACAAATTAGTAATAAATGTGAAAGAATAGTCGTCTGAGACGACTATTCTTTCGGGGGGAGAATTTCTATATATTAAAGAATAAAGGAGGCTACTTAATGCGGAACACAAAAAAACCTTTCTCGGTAGCTGGCTATCATGCAATCAAAATACTAATTTCTATTTAGCCTACGATACTAATATTCAAGACTAAATAGTTTGAAATAGTAGTGATTGGTTAGACCCTATAGTTTTGCGCCACTATCTTTAAATAGCTTTGCATTTAAACCGAAAAGTTGTTTTGGCAACTGGCAACCGTACAATATGCACATCAGTATCGATATTAAGCATTATTGGGTAGGTCCTTCAGTTTTGCGTCACTAATTTTCATTAGTTTTGCCGTTTACACATGATAAACAGTTTTACTTGCTTCTTATGTGTTGTATACTTATATTACCCAGAAGAAAAAGCTCTAAACATTTATTTTTCAAAAACCATGTAAAATTTTTAAAAAAGAAAAGAGGCAATTATGGCGAAAGTAAAAAGCAAATTCTTTTGTACACAATGTGGGTATGAAAGTCCAAAGTGGATGGGGCGTTGCCCAGGATGCGAAAAATGGAATACTTTAGAAGAAGAAATATTAGCTACAAAGAGCATTTTTAAAAGATCACCTACATTGGTGAGTAGTGCTAAACCGCAATCAATTAAATCTGTAGGAAGTGGAGCTTTTGATAGATATGACACTCAAATAGGTGAGTTAAATAGAGTGTTGGGTGGTGGAATTGTAAGAGGTTCGCTAATATTAATATCAGGAGAACCAGGGATAGGTAAGTCAACATTAATACTTCAAACAGCTTCTTCTATTGCAAAACATTATGGAACAGTACTGTATGTTTCTGGTGAGGAATCTGAAGAGCAAATTAGAATGAGAGCAGAAAGATTAGATGCAATAGTAGACAATTTATTTGTTGTTTCTGAGACGAATATTGAAACTATTGAAACATTCATTGATGAAATGAAACCAGTACTAGTAATAGTAGACTCGGTGCAAACATTATACAAAGAAGATTTAAGTGCAGCGCCTGGAAGTGTGTCGCAAGTAAAAGAATGTGTGAATAATCTTATGAGAATAGGGAAACTTAGAAATATTCCAATTTTTATTGTAGCGCACGTAACCAAACAAGGGGAGTTGGCTGGTCCAAGGGTATTAGAACATATCGTAGATACAGTGCTCCATTTCGAAGGAGAGAGAACACAGGAATTTCGCATATTACGTGCTTTAAAAAATAGATATGGGACAACGAGCGAAATTGGCGTATTTGAAATGAAGCAAGAAGGTTTAGTAGAAATCACAAACCCATCAGTAATGTTTTTAGACTCACTAGCAACAAGTTCAGAAGGTGCAATAGTTGTAGCTACTATGGAAGGTACACGGCCTTTATTAGTCGAAATACAGGCGCTAGTAGTGCCTGCTGTTATTGGATTTCCAAGAAGAACTGCAGTGGGTGTTGAATTGAATAGGTTAAACCTTATTATTGCTGTGCTCGAAAAGAAAATGGGCTTGCCTCTTTCAAGCTACGATGTTTATGTAAACGTGGTAGGAGGCTTAAAAGTGGAAGGTACTTTCGCAGATTTGGGGCTTGCTATTGCAATTTTCTCAAGTCTTAAGGGAGTTAAGATTTCAACAAAAGAATTGATAGTTATTGGAGAAATAAGTTTAACAGCAGATCTAAGGCCTGTTGCCCATCTAAACAAAATGTTAAAAGAGGCAGCAAAAATGGGATTTTCGACCTGCATTGTTCCTGAAAAAATCAAATTAGAGCAAGTTAACGGGCTAGTTATCAGAGGTGCAGGGAATCTAAAAACTGCTATAAATATGATTTTGTGATAGCACTACAGCAATCCATATTTACCTAAAGCGTTGAGTTGGGTGTAGTAATTTTTGATCATAGACTCAAAGTCGATATCAAAAGTATTGCAAAGGGCAGTGAGATAAAAAATGTTTTGAGAAATTTCTTGAACAACTTTGTCACGGCATATATCACAAAGATCTCCTTCAACATGAGTTTTCATGTATTTGCTTAATTCTGAATAGGTAATGTTGTTTGGGGATTCCTGTTTGGACGCATTAATATTTATACAACCACAGTATGTAGCTGATTTCGTTACTGCTCTGTTTACTTTGGCAGTGCTCTCTTGTAGCTTAGTTAAAATATCAAGTACGCTCTTGTGTCTTGTGGTGATTTCTTTAACTTTTGTTTCAAAATCATTGATAGTAAAATTTTGCATAATTATCACTCCTTCTAGTAGTTTGATATTGAATATTAGTAATGTGTGCTATTGTGGAGAATAAGGAAAATTAACTTACCTCATTATACTCTAAAAATGAAGCAAGTGCAAAAGTTTTCTTTGACAGAATTCACCAACTAGTATATACTTAGATTGGAGTGGTCTTTTAAAATTGAGGGGAAGTGTAGATATGTATAGTATTGGTGATCTGATTGTATATCCAATGCATGGGGCTGGAGTGATTGAAGCTATTGAAGTAAAAGAAGTATTAGGAGTGTTGAGGAAGTACTATATTATGAAATTGCCATTAGATGATATGATGGTAATGATTCCATTAGATAGTGCAGAAGATATTGGGATAAGAAGAGTGGTACTCCCAAAAATCATAAAGGAAGTAATCACTGCATTAGCAGAAGATGAAACTACTGGTTCTCAAAATTGGAACAGAAGATATAGGGCTAATATCGACAAAATAAAGACTGGAAATATTTTTGAAGTAACAGAAGTTGTAAGGAATTTAATTCTTAGAGATAGAGAGAAATCCCTTTCCACTGGCGAGCGTAAAATACTTAATAACGCAAAGCAAGTACTTTTAAGCGAAATCATTCTAGTGTCAGGTATATTAGAAGAAGATGCAAAGAAACTTGTTGAAGATGCAGTAAAAGGGGAATTGCTTAAGGGATAGTAAAAGACGTTAAAATAAGATCATGAAAATGACAAATAGACTCTTACATTTATGTTTATCTAATTAATGTAGAGTTTTTCGGGAAGCTTACATGTTATTATGTAGACTTCTCTAAGTTGTTTAAAAATTAAAAAATAGGGAAGAATAGGAGATGGGAGGTGTGATTTTACATGATAAGTAAAATAATAAAAGGAATTATCACTACTTTAGGTCTGCTGTTTGGTATAGCAATATTTGTTTATGGTACTAATTTTACAGGTTTAATAAGTAGAGAAAACAGTTTTATGTGGTATTCTATTGGCATTGTAATTTCGGCATTAATTGGTGGAGGAATATTTTTTGTAATTGCCCCAAAATTGATTGGTTTTGGCTTGAACACAGCTAATAGGATTGAGTTAGAGCTTAGCAAAATGCCAACAGCAAAACTTTTATCTGGATCATTGGGTCTTGTAGTAGGGCTGTTTATAGCATATATGATAAGTGGGTTGTTTAATAATATTCCTATTCCACTTGTAGGAGTAATTCTTTCTACAGCAGTATATATTTTCATGGCATATTTGAGCGTTACAATCGCAACGAGAAAAATTGCCGATTTCGCGGATATTCAATCTATGTTCAAAAAAAATAATGAAGCTTCTACAAGAGCAAACGAAAATGTAGTGTTTCCAAAAATTTTAGATACGAGTGTAATAATAGATGGACGGATTGCAGATATTTGTAAAACGGGGTTTGTAGAAGGGCCACTTGTAATACCGGAGTTTGTATTAGAAGAGCTAAGGCATATAGCAGACTCTTCTGACACGCTCAAACGAAATCGCGGTAGAAGAGGTCTAGACATACTAAATAGAATACAAAAAGAACTAGATATTAAAGTAGAAATAAGTGAAAAGGACTTTCCGGATGTTGCTGAAGTAGATACTAAACTACTAAAACTAGCGCAATTTATAAGCGGAAAGGTATTAACAAATGACTATAACCTTAATAAAGTTGCAGAATTTCAAGGGGTGCCTGTGCTTAATATTAATGAATTAGCAAATGCTGTGAAGCCTGTAGTGCTTCCTGGCGAAGAAATGATAGTTTTAGTGGTTAAAGATGGGAAAGAGTCAGGACAAGGACTCGCGTACTTGGATGATGGAACAATGATAGTGGTGGAAAACGGAAGGAAGTATATTGGTAAAGATATCGACGTAATTGTAACAAGTATACTTCAAACTGCTGCGGGAAGAATGATTTTTGCTAAGCCAAAATCTTTAGCAGATAAAACAGCGTAGAGCATATTAAACCATGAAATTTGTAAAACTAATTTAGAGAGCGAATTTCGCTCTTTTTTTATGAGAAATAGTAATGAGTAGGACTGTTAAAATAGCAAATAGACATGGTACAATAACGATATGATGTATAATGAGAAAAGATATGAAACTTTAGATGAAGTGGGTGAAAATATTGCATTTCAGAAAATCAATTGCCATAATCGTTGCTGCAGGGAAAGGCACGAGAATGGGAAGAGGTATTAATAAGCAATTTCTATTATTAGAAGGCAAACCAATCTTGGCACATACGATTAAGGCTTTCGAAGAATGTGAGAGTATAGACGAAATAATAATTATAGTTACTAAAGGCGAGATTGATTATTGCCGAGGAAATATAATCGAAAAATTTGGATGTACAAAAGTGACGAAGATTGTAGTTGGTGGTAGTGAAAGAGTGAGTTCGGTATTTAGAGGACTAAGCGAAGTTTCTAGCTATGATAGTATAATTACTGTTCATGACGGTGCTAGACCACTAATTACGTCTTCGCAGATCAGCGAATGCGTAGAAACAGCTAAGAAATTAGGTTCAGCAGTGCTTGCAGTGCAAGTAAAAGACACTATAAAAATTGTAAGTCCTGATATGGAAATTGAAAGGACACTTAAAAGAAGTGAGTTGTGGGCTATTCAAACTCCGCAATCATTTCATTATTCTGTAATAATGAAGGCATACGAAACCTATATGGAGAGGAAATTAGAAAATAGAGATAATGTAGATCGACAATCATATCATCACCCGACTGATGATTCAAGTTTAGTCGAGCAAATTGGAATAAAGGTACATGTAATAAAAGGTGATTATGAAAACCTTAAGATTACTACGCCAGAAGATATTATTGTTGCTAGTGAAATCTTTAGAAAAAGGAGTGAATGCATAAAATGAGAGTTGGATTAGGATATGACGTTCATAGATTGGTTGAGAGAAGAGACTTAATAATTGGAGGCGTACATATTCCGCACAAAACAGGGCTGTTAGGCCATTCTGATGCAGATGTTCTTGTGCATGCAATTATGGATGCCCTACTAGGAGCGGCTTCTTTAGGTGATATTGGAAAACATTTTCCTGACACTAGCGAAGAATTTAATGGAATTAGCAGCTTACATCTTCTAGAGAAAGTTGCAGTACTATTAAAAAAACATGAATACACTATAGGCAATATTGATGCTACAATAATAGCAGAAAAACCAAAAATGGCAGATTATATTTCATTTATGGAAGAAAATATATCAAGAGTTCTTAATATTGAGGCAAATGCAATTAACATTAAAGCAACAACGACAGAAAAATTAGGATTCGTAGGCAAAGAAGAAGGTATAGCGGCGCAAGCTATAGCTTTAATAACTGATGCTATATGATTTCACTTTGAGGTAGAAGAAATATTAAGTTAAATATTGAGGGGGCAAAAGTGTGATTGAAGTAAATGGAATAACTAAGAATTTCAAAGAAATAAAAGCGGTAGACAAAATATCGTTTAAAGTAAGCAATGGTGAAATTGTAGGATTGCTCGGCGAAAATGGTGCAGGAAAAACGACAACTTTAAGGATATTAGCTACCATGCTAAAGCCGACTGTAGGGAGCGCTGTAGTGAATGGAAAAGACGTAGTTAAATCACCACAAAATGTTAGAAAAGAGATAGGAGTACTATTTGGTGGAGAAAGTGGTATATATGACAGGCTAACTGCAAGAGAGAATATTAGGTATTTTGCAGAATTAAATGACATGCCAAAAGAAAAGATTAATCCAAGAATAGATTATCTATCAAAGATTTTTAATATGGGAGAATATATTGATAGAAAAGCAGGGAAATTCTCTAAGGGTATGAAGCAGAAAGTTGCTTTAGCAAGATCTATTGTACATGATCCAGGTGTAATGCTATTTGACGAACCGACTTCAGGCCTAGATGTAACTGCAGCAAGAGAAGTTCATGGATTTATTAAAATTTGCAAAGAAGAAGGAAAAACAATAATATTTTCAAGTCACTCCATGCAAGAAGTTGAAAAGCTCTGTGAAAGAGTTGTTATAATTCATAAAGGAAAGATCGTAGAAGATGCAAAACTAACCGAGTTGAGGGATAAATATGATAAATCACTTGAAGATATTTTTGTTGGATTGGTAGGTGATAGAAATGAACTTTAATCACGTATGGATAGTTTTTAAAAAAGAGCTTCTAGACTTAAGAAGAGATAAAAAAACTTGGATTGCAAGTGTATTAATTCCTATACTTATGATTCCGTTGATGTTTTTTTTGATGGGGTTAGGAATAGGGAGAATAGATCAGGTTATTGAAGAAGCTACTCCTGTCGCAATTGAATCAAAGGAAGAAGCAGATGTGGTTAAGTTTTTAAGAAAGCATCCAGGGTTTAAAGTTTTAGAGATGCAAGATACAAGAAAAGCTTTGATTGAAGGCGAAATTATGGCAATAATCGTAGTATCTGAAAACTTTCAAAACAACATAGAGAAGCAAGTTGCTGGCAATATCAAGGTTTTATTTGATGAAGTAAGTAGCGACTCAAGGGCATCAGCTAGTAAAGTCAGAAATATAATTGAAGATTATTCAGAAAGTGTTATGCTCAAAAGGCTGACTGCATTAGGAATAAATCCAGACATATTGCAACCAGTATTAATTACAAGAGAAGCGTATATACCAGAAGGAGCAAACGAAAAAGGTGTAGAGTCCATGTTTATGCTATCGTTTATGTTGCCAATGTTTTTACTGATGTATACCGTAACAGGTGGAATGCCAGTAGCAATTGATCTAGGCTCAGGAGAGAAAGAAAGAATGTCACTAGAGCCATTGTTATCAACAAATGCGAATAGACTTTCAATTTTAGCTGGAAAATATTTAACTATACTTTTGGCCGCTGCTGTCGGAGTTTTAACATCCTTGTTTGGGCTTACAATAGCTGGGAAAGTAGCTGGCGAAGTAATGCCGTTAGAGATAAACTTATCTTTGCTTCAAATAGGACTTATAGTTGTAGTGACGCTTTTAGTAGCAATGATAGTAAGTGCTGTTATGCTATCTTTAAGTATATTTGCAAGGTCTTATAAAGAGGCAGGTACGTACTTAAGCCCACTAGTTGTAGTAATTATGATACCTAATTATATCGTTATGTTTACGGATGTTAGGACGATTTCAACTGAATGGTTTCTCGTTCCAGTGCTGAATTCAATCTTATTAATAAAGGAAATTTTATTTGGGATTATTAATCCACTGAATATATTCATTACCGTAGCAGTCTCGGTAATACTAGTTATCGCTTCAATTTTTGCCGCTAAGTACGTATTTAACAAGGAGTCAATTATATTTAGATCTTAATACGAAAACCGAATTTTGAGTGCATTGTTGATGTATATATGTTATTATGTGTAGTAATTTAAATGATAATGATGATAGGAGAAAACAATATGGGAAAAAACAAAAAGAAATTTGTAAGCGAAATTACACCAATGGATGAGGATTTTGCACAGTGGTATACGGATGTAATAAAGAAGACTGATATGGTAGACTATTCATCGGTTAAAGGATTTATGGTTATAAAACATTATGGGTATGCAGTTTGGGAAAACATCCAAGCATATCTTGATAAGAGGTTTAAAGAAACAGGTCATAAAAACTGCTACTTTCCATTATTGATACCAGAAAGATTACTAAAAAAAGAGGCAGAGCATGTTGAAGGATTTGCCCCAGAAGTTGCGTGGGTAACACATGCAGGAGGGGAAGAATTAGCTGAAAGACTTTGTATTAGACCTACTTCAGAAACCATTATATGTGAAATGTATGCTAAGTGGTTAAAGTCGTATAGAGATTTGCCGTTTTTGTTTAATCAATGGGCTAATGTGGTTCGGTGGGAAAAAAGCACAAGACCATTCCTAAGAACATCAGAATTCTTATGGCAAGAAGGGCATACGTTGCATGAAACATATGATGAAGCACAAGAAGAGACGATTCAAATGCTTAATATATATAAAGAAATGGCTGAAGAACTACTAGCAATGCCTGTTGTCATTGGCAAAAAGACCGAAAAAGAAAAGTTTGCAGGAGCGTACTCAACTTACACAATGGAGGCATTAATGCACGACGGAAAAGCGCTTCAAGCGGGGACCTCTCATAACTTAGGGCAGCATTTTACAAAAGCATTTGATATCGAATTTCTAGATAGAGATGGCGAGCTAAAAAATCCTTACCACACATCATGGGGAGTTTCAACTAGATTAATTGGAGGGCTCATAATGACACATGGAGATGACCGTGGACTAGTGTTTCCGCCTAAAGTTGCTCCAATTGAGGTTGTAATTGTCCCAATTGCCACGCAAAAAGAAGGGGTCAAAGAGAAAGCAGCTGGACTATTTGAGAGGCTAAAAGACATAGCCAGAGCAGAGCTAGATGATAGAGATCACTACTCGCCAGGATGGAAATTTAATGAATGGGAAATGAAAGGCGTGCCTGTTAGAGTTGAGATTGGTCCTAAGGACATTGAAAAAGGGCAAGTTGTGCTCTTTAGAAGAGACACATTAGAGAAGAGCATTGTACAATTAGAAGACTTGGAAAAAGAGGTTTTACAGTTATTAGACGATATTCAGAAGAACCTACTATACAAAGCAAAGCAACGAAGAGATGAAAAGACATTTTATGTAAATAACTATGAAGAATTAAAAGAGATTATGTCGACTAAGCAAGGCTTTGCTAAAGCTATGTGGTGTGAAGATCCTAAATGCGAAGAGCATATCAAGAAAGAATTAGGCGTTACAATAAGATGCATTCCTTTTGAGCAAGAAAAATTAGGAGACAGTTGCCCGTTCTGTGGTAAAGAAGCCAAAGAAATGGTATACTATGCTAAAGCATATTGATTTTAAAAAAGTGAAGGTGATGAAAAAATGGATGTAAGAGTAAGATTTGCGCCTAGTCCAACTGGCTTTGTTCATGTTGGAAGTTTAAGAACAGCATTGTACAATTATTTATTTGCAAAGCAAAAGAAGGGTAAGTACATTTTAAGAGTAGAAGATACCGACAGAAATAGAAAAGTAGAAGGTGCTATTGAAGGTATGCTTGGCGCAATGGAGTGGGCCCGCGTCCCTCATGATGAAGGAGTGAAACTAGTTGATGATCAACTAATGGATGTTGGAGAACATGGACCATACACTCAATCAGAACGTCTGTCAATTTATAAAGAGCATATTGAAATACTACTTGCGAACAAATCCGCATATCATTGTTTTTGTTCTAAGGAAAGAATAGACAAGCTAAGAGAAGAGCAGAAGAATAAAGGACTAACTCCGAGATATGATAAAAAATGCTTGCAGTTTTCAAAAGAAGAAATTGATACGAAGATAAATGCAGAGGAGCAACATGTAATTCGTTTGAATTTACCGACAGATAGAGACATTGAATTTAAGGACATTGTTCGTGGAGAAGTTGTTGTAAATACAGACGACTTAGATGATCAAGTCTTAGTGAAATCAGACGGTTTTCCTACTTATCACTTCGCAGTTGTTGTTGATGACCATCTAATGAAAATTAGTCATATAATTCGTGGTGAAGAGTGGTTAATATCAACACCAAAGCATATATTCCTATATGAAGCATTTGGTTGGGAAATACCTCAATATGTACATTTGCCAAACATACTAAATGCAGACAAGAAAAAATTAAGTAAAAGGCAAGGCGATGTGGCAGTAGAGGACTTTACAAGAAAAGGCTATTTGCCAGAAGCATTAATAAACTATATAGCCCTAGTAGGATGGTCACCAGAAGATAATCAAGAGATATTTACAATGGAAGAACTAATTGAAAAATTCTCGCTTGAGAGAATATCAAAAAGTGGCGGAGTCTTCGATGTGAACAAACTAAATTGGGTGAATGCGCACTATATAAAAGAAAGCTCACTAGAGAGAATCACTGACATGGCGATACCACATCTTATAGAAAAAGAGTATATTACAGAGCAGCAAGCAACAGAGAATTATGAGTGGATAAAAGACATGGTTTCAGTTTTTAAGGATAGATTATCATTTGTCGCAGAGGTAGTTGATGAAGTAAACATTTTCTTAAATAATGATATTGATATAGAAGAGGAAGAGGCAGTTGCATTGCTAAACTGTGAGCATGTACCACAACTATTAGAGGTTTTAATAGAAAAAATCGAGAATGCAGAAGAAATCGATTTGCAGTTTGGTAAAAAAGTTTTCAAAGAAATTCAAAAAGAAACCGGCATAAAAGGAGCAAAGCTCTTTAAGCCTGCTAGAGTAATATTTACTGGGAAAACTCATGGTCCAGATATGCCGTTGGTAATGAAAGTTTTAGGGAAAAAGAACCTATTAGCAAGAATAGAGAACGCGAAAAAATACATTAATTAATTGTTAAGTTGAAGCGAGACAAGGGGACAGGGACTTGTCTCGACGGGAAAAGAGAAAAGAAGCCCCGTTCGTCAGCCGGGGAATGTAGGAGTTGTGGCTACCCGAAAATGCGTCTCTACCTACAAGGAAAGGAGAAAAAAGTGAAATTATTCAATTCATTAACAGGAAAAAAAGAAGAATTTGTTCCGATAATAGAAAACAAAATTAGAATGTATGCTTGTGGACCAACTGTATACAATTACTTTCACATAGGAAATGCAAGAACTTTTATGGTATTTGATGCAATGCGTAAGTACTTTAAGTATAGAGGATATGAAGTGACATTCGCGCAAAACTTTACAGATGTTGACGACAAAATAATAAACAAGGCAAACGAAGAAAAAGCAACTACAGAGAAGATTAGTGAGAAATATATTAAAGAGTATTTTTATGATGCTGAGTTACTTGGGATAAGCAAAGCTGACAGTCATCCGAAAGTTACAGAAAATATGCAAGAGATAATAGAGTTTATTTCATCCTTGATTGATAACGAATATGCATATATCGTAGAAGGCGATGTTTATTTTGATGTCTCTAAATACGAAGAGTATGGAAAGCTTTCAAAACAAAACTTAGATGAATTAAGAGCAGGCTCAAGAGTGGAAGTTAAAGAAATTAAGAGAAATCCTTTGGACTTTGCCCTTTGGAAAACAGCTAAAGAAGGGGAACCAAGTTGGGAAACTAAATGGGGTAGAGGAAGACCAGGCTGGCATATTGAATGCTCTGCAATGATTGAGAAGACATTTGGCGGAACTATTGATATCCATGGTGGAGGTAGCGACTTGAAATTTCCTCACCATGAAAATGAAATTGCTCAAAGTGAAGCCTTAACAGGAAAACCTTTGGCTAACTATTGGCTTCATGTTGGATTTCTAAACATAGACAATAAAAAAATGTCTAAGTCATTGAATAACTTCTTTACAGTTAGAGAAATACAAGAAGAATTTGATTTAGAAGTAATTAGATTTTTCTTATTATCTGCACACTATAGAAGTCCTTTAAATTTTAGTAGAGAGCTCGTAGAATCAGCGCAAAGAGGACTTGAAAGACTTTATAATGCAAAAAATAATTTAGGGTATTTAATTACGCATGCAGATGCTACATTACCAACAGAGAATGAAATGGAGTTGACAAGAGAACTTAACTCATTTATAGAGAAGTTTTCTACAGAAATGGACGATGATTTCAACACAGCAAATGGCATAGCAGTTATCTTTGACTTGGTTAAATATATTAATTCAAATATAGACGAACATACATCAATGAATGCTTTGAAAACAGCACAAGAAATACTTGCAGAACTTTGTGGGGTATTAGGGCTGTTAGCAAAAAAAGATGAAAATTCCCTAGAAGATGAAATAGAAGAGCTAATAGAAGAAAGACAAAGAGCAAGAAAGAACAAAGACTTTAAGAAGGCCGACGAGATAAGAGATAAACTTCTGGCTAAAGAAATAGTTTTAGAAGATACTCCTAGTGGAGTTAAGTGGGCGAGGAAATAAAAAGCCACTAAAAATTAATTTTTAGTGGCTTTTTACCTGTTTTCTTATCAACAAAATAAAGTGAATCATACTCATAATCTGCTCTCTCAATTAAAGTGGAGATAGCGTCTAGTCCATCTTCTAAAAATTTAGCAGCTAAGCCACAACTAGAACTTATCTCTCTAGGAACAGGTATTAACTCTACATCTATTCCAATATCATTTGCAAGCTTTTCAAATTGTAGAGCTAATGAAACGGAATGGAAAGTAAGAGCATAAAAATTATCTTTCATTGAAACTACTCCTTTTGTGCAACGATCAAAAAGTCATTGTCTTGAACTTTAATGTCAGTTCTAAATCCTTCTTTTTTAAAAAGGCGCTTAACATTTTCTTTGGCAACAGTGGTATCAAGTAGAACATGTAGTTCACTAGATTTATCTAAAGTGCCTATGGCTTGTTTGGTCATAATGACAGGTTCAGGACAAGAGCGACCACGTGCGTCTATTACTATAGTTTTCATGTGCGAAATCTCCTTTTAGTTAAGTTTTTTTATAGATTTAATATTTGAAATTGCAATTGATAAAACTACTATAATTCCAATTATAACTGCTAATTTCCCATTGAATCCTACTCCAGCTGGAGTTGCAGCAAGGGAGAAGTTATGAGCAAAGGCAGCACCGACTAAAAGTCCCATAAAAGTAATTGCAGCATCTGTATCACCTTCGCCAGCCATAATAGTTTGCCTTAGAGGGCAACCACCAAGTAAAACGGCAGCGAATCCCGCAAGTAGCATACCAAGAAAATTCCAAATAGCATCAGTGTGAGAAATAGGTTGATCTACAAAGCTTAAGTTAAAGAAGCCAAAAAAACTATTTGCAATTAATGCTACCACAAATATAGAAATAAATCCAGCTAATAAATGGATATCTTTTATAAGAAAAACATCCCTTATTCCCCCAGCGAGGCACATTCTAGACCTCTGGGCTAAAGCACCCACTAACAAACCTGCACCTAAAGCAATTAGAAGTGGTGCGTGTGCTGCACCGGGCCCTTTTTCACTAAAGAAAATGAAAGTAGGTTTAGCTAGTAAGAGGATCAATAACCCAATAGAAATAATAGGTAAAGCAAAACCGTTAGCTTTCGATTGGCTATAATTTCTCCCAAGAGTAAATCCCTTTCTCAAAAAATGCGTTCCAATCCAGATTCCTACGGTGAAACCAACAAGACCAAGTATTGCATTTAAATCCCCAGAAGCTAATCTAAGAATTAATCTTAGCGGACATCCTAAAAAGACTAATGCGCCGATCATTACAAAGAATCCAAGAATAAACCTAATAAATGGCGATGAACCACCACGTGCTCTAAACTCCTTTTTTATAAGCGAAATAATCATAGCTCCAATGATAAAACCGATGATTTCAGGTCTTATGTATTGAACTACGCCTGCTCTATGTAGACCTAATGCACCTGCAATATCTCTTATGAAACACGCTACACAAATCCCCATGTTGCCTGGGTTTCCTAGTTTAACCAACAAAACTGATAAAATACCAATGATGCCTCCTGTAAAAATTATTGACTTATGTTTCAATATAAATTCCCCTTTCAAATGATTATTTGACTATGGAAGACAATTGCTTTTATTTGTCTTAATCCACATAAATAAAGTATACATCAAAAAAGAACTAACTCTGATTGGAAATATAGATAGAGCTAATACCTCATATAGATTTATGCTATAATGTAAATACGGTTGAGGATTTTGAACGTTTTGTTCTTAATAATGACGGTAATGCATTATAATTAGTTTTTTCAGATCCGTACTAGAAGTATGAAACGAAAGTTGACTTCTTTTGTGTATTTTAAACGGTATTTTATAGGAATAGCAGTAAGAAAATAAGAGTGCTGGGAGTGACTCGCAAGATGGATTTTAAACAACTAGATATTTTCATAAATGTAGTGAAGCATGGTACTTTTTCAAAAACAGCAGAGAAAATTTACTTAACACAACCTACAATAAGTGCCCATATTGCAGGGTTAGAAAAAGAACTCGGTATAATATTATTTGAAAGAAAAGGGAAAACCACAGAGCTTTCCGAAGGTGGAAAAATGTTCTATCCTTTGGCAGTAGATATTATAGAAATGAAAGAAATAGCAATTAGCGCTGCACGTAGTTATAAAGAAGGTGTGCGAGGAAAATTAGTAATTGGCGCAAGCACAACAGTATGTAATTACATACTCCCTAAAAGGATGAATGATTTTATCGAAATCTTCCCTGATGTTGTTTTTAAAATAAAACAAGGAAATTCTGCTGAAGTAATAAATGATGTACTAGATTATTCAACAGACTTAGGCATAGTAGGGAGCATTGTTAAAAATAATAATTTAGAGTATAGCGACTTTGCAGAAGACGAATTGGTGTTAATTGTTCCTAATATTAAAAAATACAAGTCGTGGAGATATGAAGTATCTATTGAGGACGTAATAAAAGAGAAATTTATCACTAGAGAAAAAGGATCAGGGACAAGAAAAAGATTTGAAGAAGAATTAAAGATAAATGATATCAGTAGAGAGAATATAAAAAAAGTTGCTGAATTTGATAGCCTAGAAGGAGTAATAAGAGCTGTCGAAGAAGGTTTGGGAGTGGCAGTAGTTTCTACTATTTCAACAAGCAACTTTGTCGGAAGGGAGAAAATGAAAGCAATTAGAATTAAAAACTTTAATCTCATAAGAAAGTTTTATATAGTAAATCACAAAAACAGGGTCTTAAATCCTGCAACAGAAAAATTTAAAGAATTTTTGCTAAACAAGTAGCGTAAAACTGCATGAATTAGCAGCTAAATATTTTGGTGAAGATGGAGGGAATCAATTGATAAATGTAATAAATAACAAAGACCTAAAAAGCAAAATATGCAAAAATATTTTAAGAGATTTAGCAGAATGGTTCGGTATAGAATCCTCAACGAAAGCTTATATTGAAGGTGTAAGGGATAAATTATTTATTGCCTACAAAGAGAAAGGTGAATATGTTGGATTTGTTTCGCTAGAAGAAACTAGCGAAATCAGTTGTGACATGTATGTTTTAGGAGTTCTGAAAAAATATCATAAAACGGGGATAGGTACTAAACTGATTAATTTTATTGAAGGTGAAGCAAAGAAGCTAGGGAAAACCTATATTACTGTTAAAGTTTTAAGCGATAGTCATCCATGCGAAAACTATCAAAAGACAAGAAGATTTTACAATAAAAATGGTTACAGAATGCTTGAAGAACTTAAGGATCTTTGGGGAGAAGACAACCCTTGCGCGTATTGTATTAAAGAGCTACATCCAAGCCGTATTATAGACATAACCGAGAATTTGAGGCTCAGAAACAACAAATCGGATTTCAGTGAGAAAAAGGGTATGGAGCATAAAGAACAAATTTGGGTAGTGTCAAAAGTTCTATGAAAAAACTTGAAAAAAAAATGAGCTCAGACAATGCAAAAAAAGCGAGTAAAATTGAGACCACGCGAGCAAAAACTGGCCTAAATTTGCAGGCAAACAAGGTGAAAACAGAGAAAATAGTTGTAGAGCTTGAAGCGAAACTAAAAAAAGGCATACAAAACAGACCCTAAGCGAAGAGGCAATAGATATAGAATTAAGAAGCCYGAGACTGCAACGAAGCAATATGATCGTACGACATCTCAATAATCTTTAGCCACCGAGCAGGCATATGAGGAAGTTTCTTTAGTTCAGGGATTTCAACAGGAACACGTTTTTCTAAAGAAGAATGAGGTCTTAGGAAATTAAAAAAAACAGCAAAAAGAGTTAAAAAAGAATTAGCAGCAGCTAAAGTTTTAAAACAGTTTTTAGGTCTATATGAACGTTTGAGAGTACGATTAAGGCGTTCAATTACCTGCTTTAGCGGTCTATATTCCCTAGAAACTTCATCCTTGTTCATAAGCCCAATAACTTGGTGTATTTTAAAACTAATATTATTTTGAAGGAAGAAATGCTGGGCAGCAACGTAGATAGGATTACCATCAACAACAATAGACAAAGACTCAGGAATCTTCTTAAACTTGCTAAGAGCAGTAAAAATAGACTTGATTGCGGAAATAGTATCTCTCTTAAAAAAAACATCATGAGCAAWAATNAATWTYTKYWRSASAATCAAAAAAGAAAAAAACATAAGATTTTTTACCACGCACCTTAACRTAAGTTTCATCAGCACAAAGAGAATCAGTAAGAGGATARGGGAAGTCATCCGAAAAAGGTCTAACAATCTTAGCAGTAGCCATAGCATAATTACTAACAGTTTGGTGCGAAATGGACACACCATGAACATCTTTCAAAATAGAAGAAGTTTGCCTAGTACTCAGACCATAATTAATGTGATAGGTAAGAACAAGACCTAAAATATGCTTAGAAAAATGGATTTTAGAAAGATCAACACGCGCACCCAAAACAGACCTAGAAAACTTGCTTAAACCAGCAAGAGTGAGACGATACTGGCGGTATAGATAACGCACTCTAAACTCACCAGGACTTTTAGAAAARAGGAGTTTAGACTCCTTAGACATGGAATTAAGGTTTTTAACATAAAGAGGGCAATCATTATTTCTACACTTGTAGATAAAATAAGCAAAACGCTCCTTAACTTTTTCAAGTCGCTTAGAACAGTGGGGGCAACGCAGGAAGATATTTTTAGCATCATCATTTTTCAAATTAAAAGACTTCCCACAAACTTTGCAAAGAAGCTGTCCCCTACCACCAGAATTATCGTAGATATAGGTACTTGGAGCACCGCAACGAGGGCAGGTAGCATAAGAAGCAACAGGAGTAGAAGACTCTCTAGTATTAACAGGTTTTAAAGATTTGCCTTTAGACTGATGATAGGAAGCTAACAAAACTTTAAAATCAAGTTTCCTAGGAGTCTCAATAATAGGCATAGCATCAATCTTAAACTTTTTATACTGCTCACTAACAGGATTTTCAGCAGGCGATTTAGCAAGAAAAGTACTAACAAGAAAACAATCAAAATTAAAAAGAAATTTGCTTAAAACAGTTATTAAATTACGGATTAATGTTATAATAGTGATCACGGTAACACTCCTTGTCTTGTTTTATATTTGTTGATTGGTAGCTTAAATATATCACAACAAGGGTGTTGCCGTCACTTCTAAAAACAAAATCCCTAAAAAAAATATAAATTAAATATTGTGGATTTGATGGAAAAGTCCATTTTTACTAAGAGTTACTAAGGCTCATCCTATGGTCAAAATCATGGATAAAGCATGGAAAACTAAAGAACAGTTTCCCACACCTTACCCACAATTTTGACCACAGCCTTCACCAAGTAACACTAACCCAAAATACACTTTACCACAAGCTCCACAACCACTACTTCTACTGCTAAAAAGAATCATTTTAAAAGATTTTTGAGAGCAAAAAGAGGGGGTGGAAGGTTTTAACTGGTGTAAGCCAGTAGAATAAATGGATAGAGTGCAAAAGCGGGTTAAAACTTTTGACACTACGCAAATTTGAATGGGGGGGATAACGTGGACTTTTTTTTAGACTTGTTAGGGGAATTGTTTAATGAACATGATTTTTTCGAAGAATTCGGGAAATTGACTTTTACGCTTGGTCTCTTAGTAAACAAATCATTTCCTTTTTTAATTAGGCATCGATATAGGGAAAATTACAACGTGATACATTCGCTCAAGACGGTACATAACTATAGAAGTATAGGTGAAATGCTCTTATTATGGATAATGATAGCTGGTATTTTTCTTATGGATTGGCAGATTCATGTTCCGATGTATGAGGAACATATTGTTTTAGTCATTATTCTTTCAGTAGTGGCATATTTTTTCGATAGATGTGACATATTCAATGAAGGGATTATTATTCAAGGGACTTACTATTATTGGGAAGAAATAGATGGTTATAAATGGGAAAAAAACAAATTGACGATAAAGCCGAAAAAAAGAAAGTGGAATGCATTGCTTCTTAGTAAAAGGTCTTGGCAAGTAAAAAAATCAAAGAGAAGTATAGTGGGAAAAATACTAAAGGATCATTTAGAGTTAATTGAAATGTAGAAATAATAGAAATGTAGTAGTGGATACAGAACGCAGAAATAAGTTTGCTATTTTACCCTATTGGAAAGGGCTGCTCGAATGAAAAAAGAGCTGGAAAATTCACAACAAAATCGTCTAAAAACCACTAAAACTAAATTTAGTGGTTTTGACTTACTAGGAATATTCTATGAAACTAGTGCGTATGTGTCATTTTTTTCTTGCAAGCGCTTTCTCATCAAAAAACACCAACAGTGGAGGCATGACTATCATGGAGCTGATTAAACATAGAAGCACACCGCTTACTGTAGCTATTCCAAAATCTCTAATGAGTACAAAACTTGATGTCATCAAAACGCCAAATCCGCCGAGGGTGGTTAGTGCTGTAATTACAACTGCACGACCGATTTTAGAAATTGCGATTACCATTGCTTCAGTAGGATTGTTTCCTTTTTTCTTTTCGTCCTCATATCTGCTGATAATTAGAACCATAAATTCAGTGCCAATCCCAATTACAATAACCCCTAAAATTGCGGTAAGAGGATTAAGTGGAATACCTGACACAAACAACACTAGTGAGGACCATGAGATTATAAGTCCGACAGATATTATTGTAAGAATAACACTGACAAAACGCTTATAAACAACAAATAATACAACCATAATTGCAAATAGGCAAAGCATGTTTAAGAAAAATCTTTTCCCCATAATAGAATCTATTGTACTTGCACCAAGTGCGACGGAGCCGACGGCAACTTTACGAATATTGTAAGGAGCTTTAGAAGCAGCTAGTTCAATTTCTTTGATCAAAAGATTTTGTTCTTCCATCGTAATATGCTCGACAGAGAAAAGGAGGCTAGCCGATTTTTTATCACTAGAAATAAATTGATCAACAAATACTGCTGGTGTATTGTCCAACACAAAATCAATTTGATTTTGATTATTAGGGATTTGGTTGTTTGAGGCATTATGTACTAAGGTGGCAATGCTTTCTACACTGAGCAACACTGGAAAATCTTTAAGCATTTTTTTCTGATGCTCAGATAACCACTTTAAGAACTCAGGAGAAGTCACGTCGTCTGCCTCAATTAAAAAGCGTTGTGGTGGACCTGTGCCAGACAATTCACTTATTTTTTCAATATCTTGCAAAACAGCTGCATCTTGTGACATTAGTTCTTTAAAATCAGTGCTACTCACTAGTTGGCTATCGGCATAAACTCCAATAATTCCAATGAATATAGCGATTGCAAAGATGAGAATAGGTGATTTAAGAATTTTTCTTGCCATATTACCCAAAGCTTTTTCAAGGAAGCGCTGTTTGCTTGCTGATTTCTTTAGCTTTTGGACAGGTGTTTTTTTCTCAAGTATATATAAAACGCTGTGGAGCAAGAATAATGCAGAAACATAAGATAGAAATACTCCGGCTGATAGAATTACACCAAAATCTTGAACCATTGGGACATCTGAAATATAGAGTGTTATAAAACCGATAATTGTTGCAAGCAACGCTACACCCGCCGAAGGAAACATACTGATTGCAGAAGTAACAAGAGCTCCGTCAATGGAATCTCTGCTATGCATTTCTTCTTGAAAGTGATTATGAAATTGCACAGAGTAATCTATGCCTAACCCGATTAACACTGGGAGAACTGCCATTGTTGCCATTGAAAGAGGGACCCCAAGATAACCCATTAAGCCAAAAGTCCATACAGCGCTAATTCCAACCATGAGTAAAGATAGCAGTCTCCAACGAACAGGGAATACAAACAATAGAATTAGCATCATAACAATTACAGCAAGAGCTAATAAAAAAGTAAGATTTCCACCAATTTCGGTAGCGATTGTTTCAATGACTAATGCATCTAAAATTATTGTGCTAGACACGTTGCTTAGCGGATTTTTTGATAAAAA
This sequence comes from Alkaliphilus sp., assembly GCA_002733545.1. Lineage (GTDB taxonomy): Bacteria > Bacillota > Clostridia > Peptostreptococcales > NVVX01. The sequence continues at coordinate 15,137 of NVVX01000022.1, read as the reverse complement.
AGATTCAACATATTCAACTAAAGATAAAGAGACCTCGTGCGGAAGATTGCCAACAGGTGAAATTGAAATAAACACGTTGCCACTTTGGGGAACCATACCTTCAAAAGCTTTATTTAACTGACCATTATCATCATAGAGAACCATGTTGATAAATGCTTGATTTTGTAGTGAAGGATCACCAATTTGATGTGCTTTATCTATGTAAGGCTGAAATTTTTGCATCACAGATTGTTGCGCCTGTGTAACAAGAGCAGCTTGTGCGGCGAGGTCTAAACCTTTTGACTTTGCAACTGACATAGCTTCTTGAGTTGCAATGGTCATAGCACCTTCGATTTTCTTCTTGAAAACCTCTTGTTGCACTAGGGCTTCATTTACTGCCAAATTTAAAATAGTTATAGGGCTTACCATTGAATGAAGTAAACTATGGTTTGCAACTTCGGTCTCTAATTTCGACAAAACAAGCAGATTTTCCTGAGAGAAAATATCTTCTTCTTTTCCTTCAAGTAGAATTACTAATGGTTCACTTCCGAATAAATCATCATGTTTTCTTGTATCTTGAAAAATTTGCGCTTCAGAAGAAACAAGAGTATTTAGCCCTGTTTCTGTCTCAAGTTTGAGAATGCCAGGGACTGCGATTGCAGTTATCAATATTGCAATGAAAATAAAACGCCAAGCTCTACGTTCCACAGTTGAAATTAATTTTGATATAATTTTTTTCATTAGATTATAGCTCCTTTTCTTTTAGAATATTATTCCTTACAGATTCAACAGCTTCTAGCATGTTGCTGAGCTGACTTTGAGTAAGGGTGACTAATTGTTTTTTGATTCTAGTTTCTCCCCATGTCCAAAGCATGCCCGTCAACTTGTCGCCTTTTGGCGAAAGTCTACAAATGACTTGTCTACGGTCACTAATGTCATGCTCACGTAAAACGAGTCCTTTTTTTACTAGAGCATCAATAATTCCTGTTGCTGTAGAGGGAACAACACCTACTGTAATAGCTAATTCTCTCATTCTGCTAGCGCCACCAGTATGTAAAGCAAGTAAAACACGAAGTTGAGAAACTGTTACATCTAGTGGTAGTTGCTCAAGCGGGATATCTGAGATAATCAGTTTATACAATTCTGTTAACAGATTCAAGAGTTGTAAAATTTTTTTTTGCTTTGTATCGCTTGCCTGATTTATCATTTTAGTTCCACCTTTCTAATATTTCGAAACTTCGTAATACTTATTAATTACAATATACTTTTTTGATGTTTTTGTCAAATATTTTGGTGGAAAATTATTGAGTGTCATCTATATCCTCTAAACTCAAGAATTATGACTATGGGCTAAGAACCTGTAGTCATTTTTAGAGTAGTACAAAATGATACTTTGTTTTTGTTGACTCTGGCAGTTAAATATGATATTCTTTAGATATAAAAAATGTAGCAAGCAGAAAATAACGCGAGGTGATGCATACTGTGAATGCTGATGATATAAAACTAGGAAATATAGCTTCTATAACATCTGGTTTAGTTGTAAAACGCAAGCAAGTRATTAAGCAGAGCGAGTTGGTAAAGAAGTATCGTGTAATAACATTAAAGAGTCTAGAGCAGAGCGGGTATTTAAACATGGAGTACTTAGAAGAACTTAAAAGTCGTGAAATTCTTGATGGGAAATATATAACGCGACTAGGAGATATAATAGTTAGGTTAAGCAGCCCTAATACTGCAGTTACTATTGGAGAACACGAAACAGGACTAATAATTTCATCGCTTTTTGTTGTGGTAAGGCTAAGTTCAAATGTAATTCTCCCAGAGTATCTAGGGATTTTTCTAAATACTGAGCAAATAAAAAGAATATACGCAAAATCTTCTGCAGGCTCGGTAATGCAAATTATAAGAACAAGCGTGCTAAAAGATATAAATGTTAAAGCAGTTAGCACGGAAAATCAGGAGAAAATAATTGGAATAAACAAACTGATTTTAAGAGAAAAAAAACTATTAGAGGAATTAATTGATAAAAAGAATAAATATCATAGCATAATAATTAACAAAATTTTTAAAGACAGACTATTGTCACACTGAGCGGAACGAAGTGGAGTCGAACGGGTCTCGAAAGTCACAGGTTTTAAGTTAGGGAGAAAAGGAATAGAGGAGGAATCAAATTGAGCGGAATCGAATTATATCAAGAAAAGATTTTTGAAAATATTAAGAGCATTAACGAGCACGGTGAAGAGTTTTGGTATGCAAGAGATTTACAGAAAGTGCTTGGATATAAAGAATGGAGAAACTTTAGGCTTGTGATTGACAAGGCTAAAACAGCTTGTGTAAACAGCCAAAATGAACCGTTTGACCATTTTGTTGACGTCAACAAAATGGTATCGATTGGATCAAGCGCAGATAGGGAAGTCGAAGATATCATACTCTCAAGATATGCATGTTATTTAATCGTTCAAAACGGTGATCCAAGAAAAGAAGTTATTGCATTAGGACAAACTTATTTTGCAGTTAAAACGAGGCAACAAGAGATAATAGATAATTATGATAGTTTAAGCGAAGAACAAAAGAGGTTAGCGGTCCGTGGAGAGCTAAAAAACCACAACAAATCTTTAGCAGAAGCAGCTAATAGAGCAGGTGTTAAAACATCACTTGAGTATTCAATATTTCAAAATCATGGCTACATGGGTTTATATGGTGGGTTAAAAGCAAAAGATATACATAAAAATAAAAAACTTAAAAAAAGTCAGAAGATTTTGGATTATATGGGTAGCACAGAGCTTGCAGCTAATCTATTTAGAGCTACTCAAACTGATGACAAACTTAGAAGAGAAAACATTAAAGGAAAAGGCAAGGCAAACAAAACTCATTTTGTAGTAGGTAAAAAAGTTAGGGAAACAATAGAGGAACTCGGAGGCACAATGCCAGAAGATTTACCAACACCAAAGAAAAGTACTAGGCAAATAGAAAGCGATCAAAAAAAGAAAAAGAAATTGGAGAGTAAGAAATGACATTGAAAAAATTAACGCAAGAAGAGGTAAATAATACACTGTGGAGAGCATGCGATACATTTAGAGGAAAAATAGATTCAGCAATTTATAAGGACTATGTCCTAGTTATGCTATTTATTAAATGTATAAGTGATATTTATAAAGAAAACAAAGAAGAAATGATGAAAAAGTATGAAGGTGACATTGAAATGGTCCAAAGACAAATGCGTTATGAGAGATTTTTGCTTGACGAAAGATCCACTTTTGATTATATTTACAACAAAAGAAATCAACCCAATATTGGAGAAATTATAAATATGGCATTAGAGCACGTAGAAGAAGAAAACAAAACTAAGCTAAGAGGAGTATTTAAAAATATTGATTTTAACTCAGAAGCTGTTTTAGGAGCAACAAAAGAGCGTAATGCTATGCTAAAAAATCTTTTGGGAGATTTTATTGACTTAGATCTAAGGCCATCAAGACTCATTGGTGACGGTGTTATTGGAAATGCCTATGAATACATGATTTCAAACTTTGCCTCTGATGCGGGGAAAAAAGGCGGAGGATTTTTCACGCCATCTGAAGTGTCAGAGCTTTTAGCAAGGCTTGTAAAGCCAAAAGAAAACGACAGAATTTATGACCCGACTTGCGGCTCTGGTTCGTTGTTGATTAAAGCATTTAATAAAGTGCCAAATAGAAAAACACAAATTTACGGGCAAGAAAGAAATGGACAAACTCACTCCTTATGTAGGATGAATATGTTTTTGCATAATATTGACGATGCAAAAATTAAATGGGGAGATACTATAGCAAATCCACTGCATTTGGAAAATGATAAACTAAGGAAATTTCAAATAGTAGTAGCCAATCCTCCATTTTTGATTGATAAATGGGCAACGGGTTTTTCGGGAGAAGGGAATGACAAGAGTTTTAAAATGACAGAAGCACTAGACCCGTACAAAAGATTTTCATGGGGAGTACCACCAAAATCAAAAGGCGACTATGCTTTTATACTACATATGATTCATTCACTAGCCGAAGGCGGTAGAATGGGCGTAGTATTACCGCATGGAGTGCTTTTTAGAGGTGCAAGCGAAGGGAAAATTAGAAAACAGTTAATTGATATGAACCTTCTAGAGGCAGTAATAGGACTACCAGCAAACTTGTTCTTTGGAACAAGCATCCCAGCATGTATATTAATATTTAAACAAAACAGAAATAGAAAAGATATTCTATTTGTTGATTCATCTGGAAATGGAAACTACGAAAAAGGTAAAAATCAAAACAAGTTAAGAGAAGAAGACTTAGAGAAAATTTTAGACACATACGAAAAATATACGACAGTAGAGAAGTATTCATACGTAGCGACAATAGAAGAAATAAAAGAAAATGAATACAACCTAAACATTCCAAGGTACGTAGACACATTTGAAGAAGAAGAAATGGTAGATATGGATGAAGTAAAAGAAAACATTAAAAACATAAAAAAAGAATTAGAAGAAGTAGAAATGCAAATGGAAGAATATCTTGATGAGTTAGGGCTGTAGCCTTAATTATGGCAAATTTGCTATGATTAATAACATTTGTCACCCTGAGCGAAGCGTAGTGAGTCGAACGGGTCTCGAAAACACGCAAAAATCAAAGTAGGAGATACTATATATGAAAAATTATTATGTCTATATGATGACAAACAAATCTCGTGCTACCCTTTATATCGGAGTCACAAATGACCTTATGCGAAGAGTGTATGAACATAAAAACAATTTGGTCGATGGCTTTACAAAAAAATATAATATCAATCAATTAGTATATTATGAAAGCACTACAAATATCGAATCTGCAATTTTAAGAGAAAAACAGTTGAAAAAATGGACAAGAAAAAAGAAAGAAGTGCTAGTGGACAGTTTTAACAGAGAGTGGGTTGATTTGTATGGGAGTATAATCTGAAAAGCGAGACCCATTCGACTCGCAAGCTCGCTCAGGGTGACAGCGAAGGGAAAAAACATTTAAATCTTGTCACCCTGAGCGAGCCCAGTGAGTCGAACGGGTCTCGTTTTGTCACCCTGAACGAACCCATTCGATTCCGCTACGCTTCACTCAGGGTAAACTCCGTGAGTCGAACTTGTCTGCGCGTGTTCTTTGTGTGCCTGTCTGCGTGCGACGCACAGGCAGGTCGCACGCACGCAAGCAAGCAGGCGAGTCTTGGTTTTGCACATATTGCTGAGAGTGGCAAGTTATATAATGCGAAGTATTGTAACTGATGAAGATTTGAGGGGGGATGTTTAAATGGATATAAAAAAATCAGAAATCATTATGTATCAAACAGAAGATGGTAAAGTAAAAATTGAAGTAGCTATGGAAGAAGAAACAGTTTGGTTATCTCAAGCTCAGATGTGCGAGTTATTTCAAAAATCTAAATCAACGATTAGTGAGCATATATCAAATGTGTTTAAAGAAGGAGAATTGGGAAAAAAATCAGTTGTTCGGGATTTCCGAATAACTGCAGCTGACCAAAAGTCTTATGATGTTAATCACTACAATCTTGACGTCATTATTTCAGTGGGATATAGAGTAAAATCGCATAGAGGGACACAGTTTAGAATATGGGCGACTCAAAGGTTGAAAGAATATATTGTTAAGGGCTTTGCTATGAATGATGAGCTTTTAAAGAGATTTGGTGGTGGCAGCTACTTTGATGAGCTTTTAGAGAGAATCAGAGATATTCGTTCATCAGAAAAGGTTTTTTGGAGAAAGGTATTAGATATTTACGCAACCAGTATTGACTATGATCCTAAAGTGGAGACTTCTATTTTATTCTTTAAAATTGTACAAAATAAAATGCATTGGGCAGCACATGGACATACTGCAGCAGAAATTATTTACAAAAGAGCAAATGCAGAAAAGTCTCATATGGGAGTGCTGAACTTTATAGGAGCAAAACCAACTAAAGCTGAAGTCACGATAGCTAAGAATTATCTTAACGAGGAAGAGCTTACAATACTTAACCGTATTGTAACAGCTTATTTAGAACTTGCAGAAATACAAGCAATAAGAAGAAAACCTATGTACATGATTGATTGGATAGAAAAACTCGACGAGTTTCTAAAAATGTCTGGCAGTGATATTTTAGCCCATGCAGATAAGATAAGTAATGAAATTGCAAAAGATAAAGCTTGCTTAGAATATCAAAAATACAAAAACAAGATAAATAACGAAGTATCAGAAGTGGAGAAACATTTTCTAAATACTATTGAAGAAATTGAGGAGAAGATTAAGTGAGGGGGAATTTGTGCCATGCAAAAAGAGAAGGCGATTAAACTATTCGAAGACAAAAAAATACGTGTTGAGTGGGTTAGTGATGAAGATAAATGGTATTTTTCAGTAGTTGATGTTATTCAAGTATTAACCGAAAGTAAACGACCGAGAAAGTACTGGAGCGATTTAAAGAAAAAGCTAAACAATGAGGGAAGTCAGTTGTCCGAAAAAATCGGACAACTGAAATTGATATCGGCAGATGGAAAAAGGTATAAAGCAGATGTAGCAGATACAGAACAATTATTTAGATTAATTCAATCAATCCCATCACCAAAAGCCGAACCGTTTAAATTGTGGTTAGCAAAGGTAGGATATGAGAGAATAGAAGAAGTCGAAAATCCTGAGCTTGCAATAGAAAGAGCGTTAGAAACTTATCTTAAAAAAGGATATTCTAAAGAGTGGATAAACCAACGGTTAAAAACAATTGAAGTTAGAAAAGAATTAACAGATGAGTGGAATGAGAGAGGTATAGAAAAAGGTATTGAATATGCAATATTAACAGATGAAATAACAAAAGCTTTTTCGGACATGACAACTAAGCAGTATAAGTTATTTAAAGATATAAAAAAAGAAAATTTAAGAGACAACATGACAAATCTTGAACTAGTGTTAAATATGCTTGCAGAAGCAACAACAACCGAAATATCAAAAGAGAAGAAACCAAAAACCTTTGATGAAAGTAAAGAGATTGCAAAATCAGGAGGAACAGTTGCAGGAAATGCAAGAAGAGAGATAGAAAAAAAGACAGGTAAAAGAGTTATAACTAAAGAAAACGCTAAGACTTTAAGAATTGGGAGGACAAAAGAAATAAAACAATAGAAAGCGAGGTGGAATTATGTTCATATCAAACAAATACAACGAATTAAACATATCTCAAATCCCTGCACTAGAAGTACTTGGTAATATCGGCTACACTATTTTAGCGGCTGATAAAGCAGAAAAAATGCGGGGGAATCTTTACAACGTTGTGCTAAAAGATATTTTAAGTGAGCGCTTGTCAAAAATTAATAGCTTTGAGTTTAGAGGAGTGAAGCATAAATTTTCCGAGAAAAATATTCAGCAAGCCATATTAGATATTGACGAAGCTTTAACAGATGGACTTGTTAAAACTAGTGAAAAAATATACGATTCCTTACTCCTTGGAAGGAGTTATCCTGAAAAGTTATCTGATATGGACGGGACAAAATCCTTTGATATAAACTACATTGACTGGGAACGCTTAGAGAATAATGTTTTTCATGCTGTAGAAGAATTTACGGTAGAGAGAGAAGACGGGAAGGGAACGATTAGACCTGATATTGTAACTTTTATTAATGGGATTCCTTTTGGAGTTATTGAATGCAAAAAAGCTAGCATTTCGGTAAATCAAGGGATAAGCCAAATGATTAGAAACCAAGGAAAAGATTACAGCCCGCAACTTTTTAAGTTTGTGCAAATCGTTATGGCAACTAATAAAAACGAAACTAAATATGCAACTATAGACGTTGCAAAAAAGTTTTGGTCGATTTGGAAAGAAGAAATAGATTCGCCCGAACAAGCTTGGTTTGAAAATGTGCTAGAAAAAGCAGTTGTAGACCGTATGCCAACAACGCAAGACAAAAATATTGTGTCACTATTTCATCCTAAGAGGATTACAGAAATTATAAAGTTCTATATTATATACGACAAAAACATCAAAAGAATAGCAAGATATCAGCAGTTTTTTGCGATTAAAGAAATCACTAATACAATTCAAGAAAAAGACAAGAATGGAAATAGACAATCGGGCGTTATTTGGCATACGCAGGGCTCGGGGAAATCAATAACTATGGTGATGTTGGCAAGATTTATTTTGTCGGAATTAGCAGAAGTTCATCCAAAAGTTTTAGTTATTACAGATAGAATTGAATTAGATAGCCAGATTCATAAAACATTTAATCATTCAAGACTAAGAGCAGAGAGGGCAACAAGTGGTAGAAATTTGGTTGAATTAATCGGCACTAATGGTGCAGATATTATTACTTCCTTAGTTCATAAGTTTGATACAGCGTCAAAACATCAAGATGCGGTGAAGTCTGAGAACATTTTTGTGCTTATAGACGAATCTCATAGAACTCAATATGGAGAGCTTCACATTAAAATGAAAAAAATATTTCCTAATGCATGTTATTTAGGATTTACTGGAACACCTTTGATGAAAAAAGATAAGAGTACTATGCATAAATTCGGTGGCAGAATTATTCACAAATACACTATTAAAGATGGAGTAGAAGACGGCACTATTGTACCACTTCTGTACGAAGGAAGGCTAGTAGAACAAACGGTAAATCGTAAGGCTATAGATAAAAGAATTGAGATGATTACTAGGAATTTGTCTAAAAATCAAGCAGAGGAATTAAAAAACAAATGGAGCAGATATGAAGCGATCGCTTCATCAGAACAACGTATTAGATTGATTGCAGATGATATTTACGTGCACTTTACAAAGTTTTATAAAAACTCTTTTGCTAAGGCAATGTTAGCAACTGCTTCAAAATTTGATGCAGTAAGATATAAAGAAGCGTTTGATGATTATGGAGATTTTAAAACTGCTGTTGTTATATCACCACCAGATCAAAGAGAAGGGCATGATGAAGTGGATGAAGAGCCAAAAGATCGTGTGCTTAAAATCTGGAACAAGATGCTAGTAGGTTTTAACGATGCACAAAAATATGAAGAACATGTAAAGAGTGAGTTTGTTGATGGAGATGAATTAGAACTTCTAATTGTAGTAGATAAGCTTTTAACAGGCTTTGATGCACCTAGGGCGGCGGTTTTGTATGTAGATAAACCAATGAAGGAACATTCGCTCCTTCAAGCTATTGCAAGGGTAAATAGAATATACGAAGGTAAGGATTTTGGAATAATTGTAGACTATCGGGGGCTTATAGAGCAATTAGATTCAGCAATGATAGTTTATTCTGGAGCGGGGCTTGAAAACTTCGATGGCAAAGACCTTGAAGGAGCATTAGTAGATGTAATAAATATAGTAGGACGCTTAAGAGAGACGTATTCCAATGTGGTAGCAATTTTTAAGGGGATTAATAACAAAGAAGATAAGGAAGAATATGAGTTAATTTTAGCTGATGAGGCTATTAGGGATGATTTCTATAATGAACTTAGCAGTTTTGGTAAATATTTAGGAATTGCTTTGGAATCTGAGCATGTTTACAATGCGCTTAGTGAAGAAGAAATTAAAAAGTATAAGTGGGCGATGAAATTTTACCAAGAATTAAGAGCATCAGTAAAACTGAGATACTCAGATAGCATTGACCATAAGGAGCACGAGGCAAAAATGAGAAATTTAATGGACACTTACATTGCTGCTGAGGATATTATTCAAATTACAGCGCCAGTAGATATATTAAATGAAAAAGAATTTGAAGATGAATTAATGCGTTTAGGCTCGCCAAGAGCTAAAGCAGATGCAATACGAACAAGAATGACGAGGAGTATCAGTCAAAAGAGAGATGAGAACCCTGTTTACTATAAAAAGTTCTCAGAGAGAATTGAAGAAATTATTGAAATGTATAAAAAGATGAGAATATCAGAAGTTGAATACTTAGAGAAAATGCGCGACATTATGAAAGACTACAGAAAAGGTTATTCTGATATAGAGTATCCAAAGAAAATTAAACATGATATTCATGCACAGGCTTTTTACGGTGTTATTAAGGAAGTTTTAGAAGATGATAATTTTTATAAAACAGACCAAGCAGAACTCACTTTTGAAATAAAGTCAGTATATAATTACGAAAACATTTTAGCTGAACTTGCAATAGGTATAGGTAATATCATTGAAAAACATAGCAAAATTGATTGGCATGAGAACTTGGATGTGCATAAAAAAATATCACAAGAAATTAATGACTTAATATATCCATTAAAGAAAGAGACTTTTACTAGATTGACGTACAAACAAATTGATGTAATTATAGAGAGCATTAAAATTGTCGCTCTTAGAAGGTATTGATGATGGAGAAATATTCTTTTTGTTATGGAGATAAAACAGTCGATTTTTTTGTGCAGAGGAAAAATGTTAAAAACATTAACTTGAATGTGAGACCAGATATGAAAATAATGGTATCGGCTAATGAGAAAATGTCAATAGTAGAAATTATGGACTTTGTGGAATCAAAAGCTAGATGGATTTTGAAAAATGTTAGTTATTTTACTGAAGCGCAATATGAAAAACCGTTGGACAAATTATATTTGAGTGGTGAAACATTTAAGTATTTAGGAAAACAATATCGGCTGAAAGTTGAAGAATGTAAACATGTAGAAAGGGTGAAGTATCTTAGGGGATATATTTACTTAATGGTAAAAGACAAACAGAACTACAAACGTAAAAAGAGGCTTGTAAGTGACTGGTACAGAGTTAAGGCAGAAGAAAAATTTAAGGAGAGCTTAGAGAGAATTTTCCCGATTGTAAAAAAGTACAAAATTGCAAGACCAGAGATTCAAATAAGAACGATGAAGGCAAGATGGGGGTCGTGTATATATAGTAAGAATACAATTTTGCTAAACTCAAAGCTTATAAAAGTGCCAAAATTATGCATTGACTACGTTATTTTGCATGAACTAATTCATTTTAAGTATAGGAATCATAACAATGATTTTTATGATTTTATGACCGCTCTAATGCCTGATTGGAAGCAGCGAAAAGAGATATTAGATGAACAAACAAAGTGATTCACACGAAATCGAAGATTTCGGTTCTCTTTTTGTCGACTTGCCTAATTAAGTGACTTACACGAAATCAAAGATTTCGGTTCGCTACTTATACTTTTAGATGAACAAACAAAGTGATTCACACCTGCTTGCGAGCCGACTCTGGAGTGCCCCGCAGTAGAACTCTCTAGAATTGGCTGGCAAACAGGTTTTTCAGTCCAGGTCGCATAAAAAATATCTGAAAGTATACTTTATATGATATACTGCGTATAGAGTATATTTATGTTACGCTAAAAAAGGAGAACTAAATATTCTATGATAGAAGAACTATTTATCACAAACAATGCAAAAACTGAAAAAGAAGTAAGGATGATGTCGCCGTTGGTTTTAGCCTATATAGGCGATGCTGTTCTTGAATTATATATAAGAAGTTATTTAGTAAATAAAAAAACAGTTTCGGTTAATGTACTACATAAAACAGCCACAAATTATGTTAAAGCAAAAGCGCAATCAATGATTGTACACACACTAAAAGAAGAGCTTAGCGAAATGGAATGGAGTTACGTTAAAAAAGGTAGAAATCAAAAAACTCATACAGTGGCAAAAAATGCTTCGCTTCAAGACTACCGTTATGCAACGGGATATGAAACTTTGTTAGGCTACTTGTTTTTAACAAAAAAGACTAAAAGGTTAGAAGAACTAATTGGCAAGTCGATTAAAATTATTGAGAACGCAGAAAAAAGAGAATGAGCTTTCTCTTGTTGGAAAAGAGTTTATAGGGGTGAAAGAAATGGATAAAAGAGCAAAAATAATGATAATAGTTGCAATCTTTCTATTTGCGATATTGCTTGTTAAATCGCTATGGATTGATCCTGTGGGAGCTTTAGAAGGTGAATTGCTTGACTTTAAAATGCTTGCTGAAGAACATGCGCCAATCAAACACAACAACCTACTTTATAGAACAGGACTGATAACATATAGAGTAACAAGGGTAGAGTGGATTAGTGAAGAAGAACCTAGTAATTCGTGTGTGACCTGCGACTCTTGTGTAGATAGTAACGGTGAAAATCGATGGAAAGCAAGAGTAAGAGCATATTTTGTATACATTATACCATTTAGAGATATTACAGTGAAAGAGAGTGATACTATTTGCAATCAACAATGAGAGTAAGGGTGATTACGCACACCCCAGAACCAGAAAAAACAATAGCTGCAGCTGCAAGTTTATGCTATTCCCCAAAAGACATTACCAGTTTATTAGATGGAATGAATGATGAAAAGGTAGAAAGATTAATAAATATGCTTGCAAAATTAGGACATGAATCGCCTTTTGAGCATATAAGCTTTACATTCGGAATAGAAGGAGTTTCGCGTAGCTTGACACATCAACTAGTAAGGCATAGAATAGGCTCTAGTTACTCTCAAAAGAGTCAAAGATACGTAACAGAAGGTGCATTTGAATACATTGTACCGCCAGAAATTAAGAATAAGCCAGAAGCATTAAAGCTATATAAAGAAGCTATGAAGAGCCAACAGATTGCGTATGATAAAATAGTGGAGATACTTAAAAAAGAATACTATGATGATCAACTTAAAATAGGAAAAACTGAAAAGCGAGCAAAATCGTTTGCTGAGAAAAAAGCTATTGAAGATGCACGGTTTGTGCTACCAAATGCCTGTGAAACTAAAATTATTGTAACTATGAATGCAAGAGCATTGTTTAATTTCTTTCATCACCGCTGTTGCAACAGGGCACAATGGGAAATACGAGACTTGGCTGATGAAATGCTAAAGCTAGTAAAGGCGGTAGCTCCTACTGTTTTTAAATATAGCGGACCAAATTGCCTACACGCGCCTTGTCCAGAAGGCAATATGACGTGCGGAGAAATAGAAGAAGTGAGGGAAAAATATAATGGATGATAGAATATTTGGTAGAAATACAGTTTTAGAGGCATTAAAAGCGGGTCGTGAAGTTGACAAGATAATGGTTGCTAAAGATTCAAAAGAGGGATCTATAAAAAAAATTATTGCGCTTGCAAAAGATAAAAAGATAGTTGTTCAGTTTGTTGAAAAAGCCAAAATTAAAGAAGTTTCTGATTCTGATGCGCATCAAGGGGTTGTGGCTTTGATAGCTGCATACGAATATAGTTCTATAGAAGAAATGCTTGCAAAAGCTGCCTTGAAGAACAAAAAACCTTTCATTTTAGTTTTAGACGAAATAAATGATCCTCATAACTTAGGTTCAATAATCAGAACAGCAGAAGCCGTAGGTGCTGATGGAGTAGTAATTGGAAAAAGAAGAGCGGTAGGATTAACTGCGGTTGTGGCAAAGACATCAGCAGGCGCATTAGAAYACATGCCTGTTGCAAAAGTAACTAACATCAGTCAAGCATTAGATACTCTAAAAAAAGCAGGTTTATGGGTAACAGGTGCAGACCTAAGTGGAGAAAAAAATCATTACGAATCAGACTTAAAGGGCGCAATAGCATTAGTAATAGGAAACGAAGGAAAAGGAATTTCCAGATTGGTGAAAGAAAAATGCGATTTTTTAGTAAAGTTACCTATGGACGGACAAATATCCTCGCTAAACGCGTCTGTTGCTGCAGCAGTATTGATGTATGAGGTGTACCGACAAAGGAATAATATGTAGGGATGCCCCTTAAACTAGAAAACAGAAATCTTTGATTTTGTGTGAATCAATTTGTTTGTCTAGTGGGGTACCCGTTATTAGTAAGGCGGAGATGTTATTTTGAAAGAGTATTTCGTTATGGACGCGTATAATGTAATTTATGCATGGCCAGTATTACAAAAAGAAGCTGAAGAAAATTTGGAAGAAGCAAGAGCAAAATTCATTGAGATGATGAGGGAGTATCAATCTTTTAAAGGAGTTAGCATCATTATTGTATTCGATGCGCATTTATCGAAAAAGAGCATAGGGCTAAAAGAAGATGTAAAAGGCATTGAAATTATTTACACTAAGTATAGAGAAACTGCAGATAGCTATATTGAAAAAAGAATGGCTTCATTATTAAAGCGAGCAAAAGTAACGGTGGTTACAAGTGATTGGGCTGAACAACAAATTGTGTTTGGCGGAGGGGCACTACGTATGTCTTCAAGAGAATTAGTTATCGATTATGACAGTATTAAAAACAAAATTCGTAGTAGTGCAACTAAGCAAATAAAACGAAGAGAAACGGTTGAGAATAGGCTAACTGAAGAAGTGATAGAAAAACTGAAGAAAATGGTTCAAGACAAATGAATTACTTGACTTTATACAATTTCGTAATGTATAATAACCATATAATTTTAAAAGTCAACTAGAAGGTGGAGGCGAGACAAATGAAGCTAAGCACAGTTAAGGTAGATATCCCAGTAACTTATTCGATGTTGCCTGATGAAACCATAGTTGAAGATGCTAAAAGTGGAGACGAAGTGGCGCTTAATTTACTTATTAATAAATATAGAAACTTTGTGCGTGCAAAAGCTAGATCGTATTTTTTAATTGGTGCAGACAAAGAAGACATTATACAAGAAGGTATGATTGGATTATATAAGGCTATTAGAGATTACAGGTCTGACAAGTTAGCTTCTTTTAGAGCATTTGCAGAATTATGCATTACACGACAAATTATAACAGCGATAAAAACTGCGACCAGGCAAAAACACATTCCTTTAAATTCATATGTTTCATTAAACAAGCCAATATATGACGAAGAATCTGATCGCACACTGCTAGACGTTATCTCAGGGCATAAAGTGACGGATCCTGAAGAATTGATTATATGTAGAGAAGAGCTAGGCTATATTGAAAGTAAGATAGGAGAAGTTTTAAGTGATTTAGAATGGAAAGTTCTAATGTTATATTTACAAGGGAAGTCATACCAAGAAATGTCGGTAGATTTAAACAGGCATGTAAAATCAATTGACAACGCACTGCAAAGAGTTAAGAGGAAACTTGAAAGACATTTAGCAGGCTAATAATTTTTAGGAGGAAAGAAAAATGGCAAAAGAGAGATTTGAAAGAAATAAACCCCATGTAAATATAGGAACAATAGGACATGTAGATCATGGGAAAACAACATTAACAGCGGCGATATCAGCAACGCTAAACAAAAGATTTGGAACAGGCGAAGTAGTAGCATTTGACCAAATTGACAAAGCACC
>NVVX01000021.1 GCA_002733545.1 Alkaliphilus sp. | reverse complement strand
GTTTGACACAAAGTGATGTTCGAAACCTGTCAAACGAAACGTCCCCGCAACACCTCCCCGCAACACCCGTCGAAACCTGTCAAACGAAACGTCCCCGCAACACCTCCATGATTCAATCCTCCTCCCGATAGTGATAATAGTTATATCCTCACTTTCTTTCTAAAAGCACTAAAAACAATCAAAAATAATAACGTTCCTGATACAAATGTCATTGCACCTGAAAACCAAAAGTCAAATTTCTGATCGCCACCCATAAAAACATTTCTTATCATCATTGTCTGCCAATAGGTAGGTAGAGGATAAAGTACAACTTGCCATTTTTCTCCTACGAAGAAAGATAATATTGGAACTATCATGTATATCCAACCTGTTACCTTTTGCAAAACCAACGCTCCCATTTGATTTTCTGCATATGCACCTATAAAAATTGCAGTTGCTACGACCATAGTACTTGAAAAAACCATTACAAGTATTACTTTTACATAATCCACTGAAGCTCCCATTAAAATCGCGCTAGCTCCCAATGTGCCAAACAGACCTACAAAAAGAGCTGTTGCATATTTACTGATTATATATTGATATACATTAAGAGGGGATACAACTAATGCCCTAATAGTTTTCGTTTCTTTATCGTCTACAATAGTAAACCCTGCTATAAGTCCACCCACATAGGTTGCCACTGCAACTAAAACAACAGTAAGAAGGTCCATAATTATTGATCCTTTTTCTTCGGTTGCTCTGTAATCAATATATACTGGCATCACTACAGATATTGGCATAGCTGGCGATATTACTTCATTCATTATAGTTTTAAATGTTTCAATCAACCACTCTGGTTCATTGCCTTCAAAAACAAGTTCTAACTTCTCGTCTTTCATCAAGAGTCCTGCTACTGAGTCAACTCTTTGTACTCTCTCATAAATATCTTCTGCACTCTCTAGCAAAGTAACTTCGCCAAATTCTTCGATTTGCATTATAATTTCTTCACTAATATCTTCATGTATTACGAACTCAACCCGTGCTCCTTCAACTGTTGGCACAAACATCCTTATCACAAATGCAAATATTATTGAGTAAAAAAAGACTATTGCCATCATACGGTCTCTAGACGCCACAGTAAAGTCTTTCTTAATCATGTTTGTAATTTTACCCATTATGCTCCCTCCTTCATAAGCTTTTTACTTACAATCAGATGACATAATATATAAGCAATTATATTAAGCCCTATCAAATTAAATATTTGCCTACTTAGGTCCATCCCTGAAGGAAACAATATCTCCCTGAAACTAAAAAGCACTGGGAAAGAAGGCATCCATTCAATGTAAAAAGGTGAAAATGTCGGAATCATAATAGAGAATATTGGCAATGCGCTAATTATTATTACCGCCATACCTATTAGCATCCATTCCGACAGGCTTTTGTAAAATGTCGCAAGCCCCATTCCTATAAACGAGAATAGTGATATTCCTAAGGCCAATACAGGAAATAAAAGTAAAAAATTAACCTTCGGTCCAATAGTTAAAAGCAACAGTACCAACGAATATACAAAGCCTTTAGTGATGAATACTAAGGTTTTAGATGCAATATAGAGTGCTGTTCCTGCTGGAGTAACTCTATACGCCCTTGTGCTCCCTTCTGCTTTTTCTTGAAAAATAAAGACTGCACTTAGAAAGAAACTAAAAAAGACAACTTCGTATGTCAATATAAGTGGTAGCGACATTTTATTTTGTGGAATCGGTTCGGCTCTTTCTTCTAAGAACTTTGTTGTGTATTGCGGCTCTACATTAACCCCTGCGATGTTCATAAGAGTGTTTTTCAAAGCTGCACCAATTAATTTTACATTTTCTTCTCTCATTGTTTCTCCGTGTATGATAGTAAATTTAGGTTCATGCATAGTTCCAGAAAAAAGCACTCCCACTTGTGTTTCTCTCTCTAGAATTAGTTCTTCTAACTCCTGCACGCTATTTAAAAACACTATATCTTCTGCATTTGCACTAGTTAAGGCAATTTCCATTATACTTCCTGCACTATCATCAACAAAGTACATAGTCTGCTTCTGCTCTACTGTATCTACAAGCAAAAAGTGATACATCGCAAGAAAAATAAGTATGGTTCCAAGCATAAGCCATGTGAATGAGTACCTCAGTAGCAACTTCATATCTTGCATATATAGATTTAAAAGCTTCCTCATTATACGAGCCCCCTTCCAGTCAACTTAATAAATGTTTGCTCTAAGGTCCCTTCTTGTGAATGCATTGTTTGAATATCATTTTTTTTGATTACTTCATTCAATTTAAGTCTTTCTTCTTCGTTATCTAATGAAAACATTGATTTTTCTATTTTCTCATCTCTAATATACTCTACCACCACTGCTTTTTTCCCATGTTTCATTTTTAAATTTCTTGGCGTGTCCATTGCAACTATTTTGCCTTCATTAAGAAATGCAACTCTATCGCATAGTTCGTCTGCCGAATACATATTATGAGTCGTCAAGAAAATAGTACAGCCTTCATCCCTTTTATTTTTAATAAGTTGTCTAATCTGCGTTGCAGTAGCAGGATCAAGTCCTGATGTAGGTTCGTCTAAATACAGTATTTTAGGATTATTTATTAATGCCCTGGCAAATACAATCCTTTGTTTCATTCCTTTTGAATAGTCCGATACCCTTTTATGTGCAGATTCTCTTAGAGCTACCATCTCTAGCAGTTCCATAGGATCTTTAGTTGCTACATCAAACAAACCAGCGTAATACTTTAGATTCTCAAATCCCGTTAGTTTTAAATACAAATTATGAAACTCAAAAGAAACGCCGATGTCATTGTAAAAGTTTGATTTCATTTCTTTAATAGATTTTTTTTCGTACAATACGCTTCCTTTTTGCAACTTTAGAAGTCCTGTCATAATGTTTTGCACTGTGCTTTTACCTGCTCCGCTAGGACCTAAAAATCCAAAAACTTCTCCTTCTTTAATTTTAAAAGATACGTCATTTACTGCATACTGTCCCTTACCTTCGTAATCATGATACAAGTTTTCAACACTAATCATTTACTCTCCTCCTCTTAATTCGTTTTTACTCTATTTATAATACTTTAGAACTGAGAACACAAGGGGACGGTTCTTTTGTGCTAACACAAGGAAGAACAGCACAAAAGAACCGTCCCCTTGTGTTCCTAATTAGTCTGCCTCTTTCATGTATTATCTTATCAAACCCAAAACTATATAAATTACAAAACGATCTAAATTATATAGTTCTACAACTAAATAGTATTTACCTGCCACAGCACCCCCTTCAAAAAAACTTTTGAAAAATACTTGACTTTAGTATTCTAGCATGTTATCATAAGTCAAATGTTATACCCCCCTAATGTATAGGGAGCGAAGAAATCTGAGGAGGAAGTAAAAATGGAATTAAGTAAAAATGTAATAATAATGGGTTTAGTAGGAATATTGGTAGGTTTAGTCATCATGGGCGCAATAATGTTCTTTACAATGCCTAGCATGATGCTCTTAGAGGATCAAAGTAACTATGATTTTGAAACGAGTGTTGAAAAATTTGGCGAAGCAGTAAAAGATAATGGTTGGAAAGTAGTAGTCATTCACGATATGAAAGAAACCTTAGCAGGTTTTGGCCATGACGTTATGGAAGTAAAAATATTTGAACTTTGTTCTTCAAGACATTCTGTTAGAATCTTAGAGTTAGATGACGAAAGAATTGTGTCTGCTTTAATGCCTTGTAGAGTTGCAATTTATAAAAAATCTAACGGTAACACTTATGTTTCAAGAATGAATTCTAAATTAATGGCAATTCCAATGGGTGGCGTTATAGCCGACGTAATGGGTTTAGCTTCTAGTGAAACAGAAGTCATTTTAGAATCAATTATTGGCAAATAAAGGATTCAAATGGCAAGGCAAATACCGCACCTATTTGAATCCTAACCAAAAGACGATGAGGGAATAGTATACTTCCCTCATCGTCTTTTTTAATACAATCTTTCATACTGTGACCACATGCTAACAATTACAATAATTTTTTCTTCCTCTAGTACTTTGTAAACCAATCGGTGTTTTCGATTAATTCTCCTGGAATACAATCCTTTCCAATTGCCAATAAGCAGTTCATATGGTGGTGGACTTTGAAATGGATCTACCTGCATTAATTCTATAAGGTTTTCTGCATTTTTTCTTAATGCAGGAAATTGTTTTATTTTCTCTTTGTCTTTTATCGCTTGTTTTAAAATTGTGATTCTATAGTCTACCATTCAAATTCCACGCAATCTCCTAATTTAGCATTCAGTCCTGCTTCTAAGCGCTCTTTCATGCCTGGAATGGAAGAAAGATAAATTGTTTCAATCATACCATTATACTCTTGTTCACTCAAAATCACTGCATTCCCATTTTTAGTATTTACATTAATAACATCATTGTATTCGATCGCTGAATTCAAATACTCAAAAAGATTTTTTCTTAAATTTGTAGCATTTGTATTTGTCATACTAACACCTCCCGCATGTACATTATAGCGTACGCGCAGGGATTTGTCAATAGTATTAAACTTTAAATTTATCCGTTAATTCTTTAAGCTGCATTGCGGACTTTTTCATGTTTTCTACGTTCGAAGTAATTGTATCAAATGATTGAGTCTGCGTATTTAATGTTTCACTTATTTCTGCTGATGCGTTCGCACTCTCCATTGTAGACCCAGAGATTTCATCCATTGCTTTTGACATTTCATCTGCTATCATTGACTGTTGTTTAGATGCACTTGCCATATCTCCAATTTTTACTATTATTTGCTCTACAGATTCTTTGATATTCCTAAATTGTTTATCTGTTTCTGCAGTTTTTTCTACAGCTATATCAACTAGCTTTTGCTCTTTAACTACAGCCTCGTTGGCCTCTTCTGTGCCTTTTTGTATGTCACCGATTAATTCGCTAATTTTAGTAGCCGAACTTTTGCTTTGCTCTGCAAGTTTTCTTACTTCGTCAGCTACTACCGCAAAGCCTCTTCCGTGCTCTCCTGCTCTTGCGGCTTCAATAGCTGCATTAAGCGCAAGTAAGTTTGTCTGCTCCGTAATCCCTGTAATTATAGAAATAATTTCATTTACTTGCTCTGATGATTCTTTTAACTTGAATATCGTAGTGCTTAGTTTTTCTGTAGACTCTTTCACTTTACTATTTGCCTCTACAACTTCGTTGATACTCTTATCACCAACGCTAATATAATCTTTAATCTTTCCGCCTTCATTAAATGCTAAATCTGAATCCTCTGCCATAACCGTAGAACTACTTGCCATCTCTTGGATGCTCGCTGTTGTTTCTTCTACTGCGCTGGCATTGTTTTGGAAGCTATCTGACATTTGCCCCGTTTTATCTGATATTTCTTCAATCGCTTCGTTACTTTCATTAATAGCAAGATTAACGCTATCTACAGCTTCTGCTAAACTATTTGCGTTTATTTTCACCTGTGCAACAACATCATGTATTTTAGTAATAAAAAGATTAAACCACTCTGCCATTTCGCCCATTTCATCTTTTGATTTAACTTCAAGTCTACTAGTTAAGTCTCCTTCACCTTCAGCCATGTCTTTTAGCATACTTACAGTTGATTTAATTGGTTTCACTATATTTCTTGCAATCAAGGTAGATAGTAAGACAGCAAGAAGTCCAGCCGCAATAACTACAATAATCAAAACCATTTGCGCAGTACCTATCGCATTTCTTAAACCACTCAATGCCTCCTCGTTCATAGATTCAAATACATTTATCATTTGCTTAGATTTTTCATCGTATATTACTCTTTGTTCGTCTTTCACTAGTTCTTTTTCTATAATCATTTTGAATCCTGTTTCGTTTCTTATTACTAGTTCTTTCAAATCATCAAGCTCTTTAATATATTCCTCTTCACTAAAAGTATTTGTTACTTCTTTTATTTCTCTCAATATCTCCTTATATTTATCAAGTACTGCATTTTCATATTTCATCTGTTCCTCATAATCTGCTAAATTCAAGAAAAAATTTCTTTTTAATACCGCTTTTTCTGGTACTTTTCTTCTTAGATCATAAACTAGTGATAATTGCTCTATTCTAAGAGCAAGCATTTCTTCATTTTCCTGCTCTGCAAACGTTAAAATATCATCTCTTAATGTATCTATTAAGCCAACTATTCCCTCTACAATATTTTCTTCTCTTTCAGTAGACATATCCATTATCATTTCCATTGACTCTTGCATGCTTGAATATTCGGCTATTGCTTTTAAATACTCATCTAAGTACTGAAGGGCGTTATCAAGTTCTTCATTTTTATATGGCGCAATAGCTCTATAATCTTCTATTTCTTTTTCTATCGTAACTATCAAAGATCTAATTTGAGCTACGTAATTTGAATCACTAGTGCTAATATAATCTTTTTGTAACATTGCAACCTTATGTGCTTTCCCTTCTAACAAAGTCGTTTCTTCTACTTTTGAATTTTGCTTGCTTATGGTGTTTAATTGCAAGTAAAAGATAGCCATCGCAATAAATGTTAACATAATTAAAATTGCAAATCCTCTTCCTATTTTAAATCCTATTCCAAACTTAACTTTCTTATCTTGTTTTTGATTTTYTCCTCTTAACTCTGTTTTTYCACTAATGTTGTTCAATTTAGGCTTTCTCTCTTTTTTTCTCTTAAACATTTTTTGTCCTCCTTATGTACTGTGCGAATAAACTTGCAAATAGCTTAACCCAAAATTATATTCTATGTATTTTAACTCTATTACACTAAGTCCAAAATTGCCATAGCTGTCATTGCCTCCACTACAGGAACCGTTCTTAAAATTATACAAGGATCATGTCTGCCTACAATTTCTACTTCAGTATTTGATTTCACTTTAACATCAACAGTCCTCTGTTTTTGCTTAATTGATGATGTCGGCTTAACTACTACTTTAAAAAGCAAAGGCATGCCTGTACTTAACCCTCCTAAAACACCACCATTGTTATTATGATAAGTCTTAATGCAATCATTGTCAATATAAAATTCGTCCATTATTTCTGAACCTTTTTTTTCTGCCAACCCAAAACCTAACCCAAATTCAATTCCTTTTACTCCTGGGATTGAAAAAACTAAATGTGCGATTTGGCTTTCTAATGAATCAAAAAATGGTTCTCCAAGTCCTACTGGCAAATTAATTACTGCTGTTTCTATTATCCCTCCTACCGAATCGTTTTGTTGCTTTATCTTTATAATTAGTTGTTCCATAGCTTTAGCACTTTCTAGTTCAATAGTTGGTATTTTTTTATGTTTTAAGGAGTCCAAATCATCTAACTTAACGTTAACACTATCAAATGCTACATCTTTTTCACTTCCAATCTGCAAAATATGACTACCTATTGCTATTTCTTTTGTTCTTAAAATTTGCTTTGCAACAGCACCTGCAAAAACAATTGGAGCTGTAATTCTGCCCGAAAAATGTCCGCCACCTCTATAGTCATTGCATTCATTATGTTTAATAAAAGCAGGATAGTCAGCATGACCCGCTCTAATTATATTCTTTGTTTTTTCGTAATCGGCTGAAGTTTGGTTGATATTCCCAATCAGTGCGCATAATGGTGCACCATTTGTTCTTCCATCAAAAATACCACTAACTATTTCAAACTTATCTTTCTCTTTTCTTTTCGTAACTAATTTGCTTGTTCCTGGAGCTCTTCTTTTCATTTCAAACTCTACTTCTTCTAAGTCTATTTTAAAGCCAGCCGTGAGTCCGTCTACTACAATTCCGATAGCTTCGCCATGCGACTCGCCGAAAATTGTATATTTAATGCTATTTCCCCATGTTGAACTCATTAATAACACCGCCTAGTTTTTTAAAATCTTCAAAAAAATTTGGATATGATTTTTTAACTACATTTGGATTGTTAATTATAACTGCGCTTTCGCATTTTATTGATGCAATCGAAAGAGCCATAGCTATACGATGGTCTCCCCAAGTATTTACTTCTCCTCCTTTTAATTTTTCCTTGCCTCTAATTATCAACCCATCTATATTTTCTTTAATATCTGCACCAATTTTGTTTAACTCTGTTGAAATGGCTTTTAGCCTATCGGATTCTTTAAACCTTAAACGTTTTGCGTTAATAATTTTTGTTGTTCCACCACTTAATGCACCCAATACTGCTAGTATAGGCACTAGGTCTGGACATTCTGAAACGTCTATTGTTACTCCGTTCAATTTAGACTCTACAATATGTAATGTGCTTCCTTTTTCAATAACATTCCCGCCCATTTTCTTAATAATATCTACTATAATTTTGTCTCCTTGTAATGTATCCAGATTAACACCTTCGATTGATACTTTTCCCCCAAGCACACCCGCTGCTAACCAAAAGGCTGCCTGCGAGAAATCTCCTTCAATTTCATAATCACACGCTCTATATTTTTGGTTCCCCTCAACATAAAACTCTCTGTAATTGTTGTTTACAATAATAATTTCAAATCGTTTCAATAATTCAATGGTCATATCTACATATTTTTTGGATTCTAATCCTGCTTTTACAACTATTTTAGAATTGCCATTTAACAACGGCAACACAAATAATAGCCCCGTAATAAATTGAGAGCTAACATTACCATCTACTACAAACTTTCCTGCCCGGAGCTTTCCTTTTATGGATATAGGTAATTCTCTATTTATTCTATTATACCAAATCCCTTGCTTGTCCATAATTTCTAGATAAGTATTTATTGGCCGCGTTTTCAAGCTGTTTTTTCCCGTAAATACAGTTTCTCTGTTTTGAAGCAACGCAATAGGTATAAAAAACCTTAGGGTAGACCCAGATTCACTACAGTCTATTCGCCTCTTTTTATCATCAACTACACTTACTCCACTAATTTCGAGTTTATCTGAATGCTCTTTAATCTCTGCTCCCATTAACCTCATTGCATTTATTGTAGTTTTTACATCTTCAGAATAAGATATGTTAATAATTTCACTTTTCCCGTCTGTCAGCCCAGCGCATATTATGGCTCTATGGGAATAACTCTTAGACGGAGGCAATTCAATACTGCCTTCTAATCTTGCTGGCTGTATTTTAATTCTGTTCACATTAACACCTCTCTTAGATCGTCTCTTTCTTCAATATTTCCCCAAATTTCTCTACTGTTACGGGCGGGCTAAACAAATAGCCTTGCATATGATTGCATTGTTTCTCTTTTAAGTATTCTCTTTGATCAACTGTTTCTACTCCCTCTGCTGTAACTAACATATTTAATTTTTTTGCCATCATTAGAATTACATCCACTATAACTCTAGCATCCGAAGAATTTTCGGCTGCTTGTACTATTGATTTATCAATCTTGATTTCATCAATCGGCATTTCGTTTAACCTGCTAAAATTTGAATAACCAGACCCAAAATCGTCTATTGAAATAGAAACCCCTAATTTTTTTAAAGCGTCTAGTGTATTGTTTGCACTATTAACACTATCTACAACTATTGTTTCTGTTATCTCAAGAACCAAAAATTTTGCTTCTAACTTTGACTCCTCTAGAACTTCCTCCACAGTTTTTTCTATATCATATCCCTGAAACTGCCTTGGCGAAACGTTTACAGCAACGTGAAGAGATTTAAATCCAGCGTCATGCCATTTTTTTGTTTGATTGCATGCTGATTTAATAACCCAGTTTCCAATCGGAATTATAAGCCCTGTTTCTTCAGCTATCGGAATAAATTCATCTGGTGGTATCTTGCCAAGTTCAGGGTGGTACCAGCGCAATAAAGCTTCCATACCTATTATTTTGCCAGTGGATAGATCGATTTTCGGTTGATAATATAATCTGAATTCGTCATTCTCTAGTGCTGTTCTTAATCCTTCTACCAGCGCTAAGTTCTTCCACTCATATTTTTCCATGTTTTCGTTATAAACACAATGCCTATTTCCACCTAAGTTTTTAGCGTGCAATTTTGCTATCTCTGAACGCTTAATCAAGTCTTGTGGATTATTAGACCCGCAAGGAAAAACTGCCACCCCAATACTTATTGTAATATGTATTTCGTAATTATCTATAACAAATGCTTCTCCCATTGATTTCAATAACTTACTGGCTACGCTAGCATAATCAGCCTCTTTTTTTATTTTCTCACATATTACAACAAAATTGTCTGCATCAAAATTCGCAACAAATGCACTCCAAACAAGCGTAGTCTTAATTCTCTCCGAAACTGCTACTAACAGCTTGTCACCAACTTCGCGACCCATTGTACTATTTATATTCTTAAATTTGTCAATATCTAAAAACAATATTGCAAAATTCTGTTCTTCATCACCAAAAAAATTAATTTTGCTATGTAGCTTTTTCACTAACATTTCTCTATTTGCTAGCCCCGTTACGCTATTATAGTATGCAAGCTTGTGTGTTTCTATCTGCTGAGCCTCAAGTTTTTGATTAACTTCGACAAGTTTACTTGTTCTTTTTTTAACTAATTTACTTAATCTTCTATTTATCCATGCCGCAATCAGAATCACTACTGCAAGAGAACCTACACTAATTAACGCAATCGTAATATAACGTCTTCTCACCATTTCATCATGCCTAAAAGTTTCACCAAACCATGTTTTGTATATTTTACCATGCAACCCACTTTTCTTAATTTTAATCATACCTTCATTAAGTATTTCATAAATGTCTTCACTCTCTTTTAATATTGCAGGACCATATACAAGATCCTTAAATGGTTCCCCAACTATTTTTATCATGTCTATAACATTGTTTTTTTGAGCAGTATACAAACCTGATAAACGATTACCAATAAATGCTTCTGCTCCTCCATCTAGTAGCAATTCTATTGCGTCTGCTTGGGTATCTACAAACACTGGTAATATTTCTGTATGTTTTTTTAAAATTCTCGTTGCAATATCTCCTCTTTGAAAAACAACTGTTACTCCTGSCAAATCATTTATATCAGTGATATACATAGTGTCATAGTGTACAAAAATAGCTTCTTCATAGTCTTTCGTGGGTTGAGAAAAAGAAAAAAGCTTCTCTCTTTCTGCACTTTTTACCATACCCTGTATGGCATCTACTTCCCCTTTTTTCAATGCTTCTACAGCATCATCCCAAATCATAGGTACTAGTACTATATTTACTCCCATTTCCAAACCAATAGCAGTCATAATGTCTATGTTAAAGCCACGGTATTGTCCTTCATCATCAATAAATTCAAAAGGCGGGAAATTTTCGTCTCCTGCTATTATGATACTTTCCATGTCGTTAGCCGTAAGTTCTCTTAATGGAAAACCTATAAAGTATAATACTGATATAATCAAAACAAAAATCGAAAAAAACACTATATATCTATTTTTAATCATTAATGTAGCCTCCTTGCCACTAACTAGAAATATCTATCTATGTTTTAATTATTTACCCTCTAAATACAAAAACAAACATGAACTATGTCTTTTTCACATACTTAAATCATTTATAATTTACTCTAACTTATTTCGACATCAATCGACAAAAACCCTCTAAAGATAATTATCTTCAAAGGGTTTTTGTCTGTCAATTATTTACTTGCATTTTTCATAGTAGGAAACAATAGTACATCTCTAATTGATGGTGAATCTGTTAATAACATCATTAATCGGTCTATTCCAATACCTAATCCCCCAGTTGGAGGTAGTCCAACTTCTATTGCATTTATGAAGTCCTCGTCCATCATATGAGCTTCGTCGTCTCCAGCTTCTCTTTGTAATAATTGTTCTTCAAATCTTTCTTTTTGATCAATTGGGTCATTTAACTCAGAAAAAGCATTTGCTACTTCCCACGTATTAATGAATGCTTCGAATCTGTTTGCGAATTCAGGGTCATTTGGATTTCTTTTTGCTAGAGGCGAAACTTCTACTGGGTATTGAGTAACAAAAGTCGGTTCAATCAAATGCTCTTCAACAAATTTATCAAAAACTTCGAAGATGATATGCCCTCTTTTCATTCCTTTTCTTACTTCAATTCCTAATTTTTTCGCAATCTCTATTGCTTCTTCGTCTGTTTTAATTTCATTAAAATCAACATCAGCGTATTTTTTGCACGCATCAATCATAGTGATTCTATTCCAAGGTGGTGTTAAATCAATTTCTTTACCTTGATAATTAATCTTAGTAGTCCCCAGCACCTTATTAGCAACATACGCTACAATATTCTCAGTAATCTCCATCATATCTTTATAGTCCGCATACGCTTCGTAAAGCTCTATTGTTGTAAATTCTGGATTATGCTTAATTGACATTCCTTCATTTCTAAACAAGCGACCGATTTCGTATACTCTATCAAACCCACCAACTATTAACCTTTTTAAGTGTAATTCTGTAGCAATTCTTAAGTACATATCAATATCTAAAGTATTATGGTGTGTTATAAACGGCTTTGCATTTGCTCCCCCNGCAAGGGTACTTAATATTGGTGTTTCTACTTCCATATAATCTCWTTCGTCTAAAAACTCTCTTATTGCTTTAATTGATTTAGAACGAATAACAAAGGCTTTTTTAACGTCGGGATTAACAATAAGATCAACATACCTCTGCCTATATCTTAAGTCTTGGTCTTTTAATCCATGCCATTTTTCTGGTAAAATTTGCAAGGATTTTGAAAGCAGCCTTATATCTGATGCCTTTACAGTTATTTCTTCTTTTTTTGTTTTGAAGATAACCCCATGTATTTCAACTATATCTCCAATATCATAGGTTACAAACATTTTATATGTTTCTTCTCCTACTCTATCTTGTCTTACATATGCCTGAATCTGCCCATCTTTATCTTGTATATTGATAAAACTAGCTTTGCCATGTCCTCTTTTTGCCATGATTCGACCTGCAATAGTTACTTCACTTCCTTCAAGTTCTTCGAAGTTATGCTTAATACACTCACTATAGTGGGTTACATTTACTTTTTCAATTTTAAAAGGATCTTTGCCTATGCTTTGTAAATATTCAAGCTTTTCTCTTCTGATTTTGAGCATTTCACTTATACTTTGCTCTTCATTTGCCATTTTTTTCTCTCCTTAGCTATCTTCTAATATCCATTATTTTATAACTAATATGCCCATCTGGAATCATAATTTCTACTAGATCAGAAACCCTTTTCCCAATAAGAGCTCTTCCTATAGGGGATTCGTTAGAAACTTTTAGTTCATATGGATCTGCCTCCGTTAAGCCGACAATTGTATATTCCATTTCTTCGTTATCTTCTACGTCTTTAACTACAACTTTAGATCCAATATTAACAACATCGGTATCAATATCATTCTCATCTATAACAGTTGCACCCTTAAGCATATTCTCAAGCTTAGTAATTCTTTCTTCTACTTGTGCTTGTTCGTTTTTCGCTTCATCATATTCTGCATTCTCACTTATATCTCCAAAAGCTATAGCTTGCTTAATTCTTGCTGATACTTCTTTTCTTCTGACCGTTTTTAAATGTTCAATTTCACCCTCTATTTTACTTAGTCCCTTTTTTGTTAATACTACCTCTCTACCAAACATTTACTCCACTCCTTCGCCCTTTTTATTATAATATTAGATTTATTATTACATCTATATTTTATTCATTACATTTTCATGCTAATTTTCGTCGCTTATTCTATTTTTCAATATACAATTGTAGTTATTATAAGGTAGGCAATACAATTTGTCAAGACTTCGCACCATGAAAGAAGAAATTTTCTGATAAATAATCACTTAAAATTATTTTCATTTCTTCTGCAGTATTAATTCTATTTACATCATCTCTTATTCTAGCTGAGTTCTTATATCCTTTTATATACCACGCTATATGTTTTCGCATTTCACGTATTCCTATATATTCGCCCTTACAATCAATCAATAAATCCATGTGATGTAAAATTGTTTCTATCCGTTCTTTAAGTGTAGGGTCTTGCAGTAATTTACCTGTGTTTACATACTCGCTAATTTGTTTAAATATCCAAGGATTACCTTGTGCTCCTCTACCAACCATAATTGCATCACAATTTGTATAGTCAAACATAGCTTTAGCACTTTGTGCTCCAAACACATCTCCATTCCCAATAACTGGTATAGAAAGCGCATCTTTTACTTGCTTAATGATATCCCAATCTGCCTTTCCGGTGTAAAACTGTTCTCTTGTCCTTCCATGAACTGCTACAGCACTAGCTCCGTTTTCTTCTGCTATTTTAGCAATTTCTACAGCATTAACACTGCTAGAGTCCCATCCTTTTCTAATCTTTACTGTAACAGGCTTTATTGATTCTTTTACTACTGCCTTTATTATTTCTCCTGCTAGTTTTGGTGATTTCATCAATGCGCTTCCATCACCATTTTTGATTATCTTAGGAGCAGGGCATCCCATATTGATATCTAATATGCCATTCTCTCTACTATTAAGAGCGTGTGCTGCTCTTGCCATAATCTCTGCATCTGATCCAAATATCTGCACTGCTACAGGACTTTCATTTTTGCTTATTTCTAATAGTTTTTCTGTTTTCTTATCTTTGTAGTATAGTGCTTTTGCACTAACCATCTCTGAATAAACGATATCACAACCCATCATGCTACAGATAATTCGAAATGGCAAGTCGGAAATACCTGCCATTGGGGCTAAGATAATATTTTTTTCGAATTTCACTTTACCTTTTTTCATAATTCACCCTGCTATTCTTTGCAGCAATTGTCTGCTTTATTCTTATCTACTTCACATTTCTATTAAATATGATTCTTAATCCTTCTAAAGTAAGTAATTTATCTACAATATGAATACAATTTGTTTCACTCGCTATTAATGTAGCAAATCCACCAGTTGCTATTACCTTAACTGTATCTACATTTAGCTCCGAAATCATTTTGCTTACAATATTGTCAACCAAACCTACGTATCCATAAATAATGCCTGATTGTATGCTGCTTACCGTATCTTTACAAATTGTTTTTCCTGGTTTAATAAGTTCTACTCTTGGTAATTTTGCCGCCTTCTCAAATAAGGCATCTCCTGATATTTTAATACCCGGCGCAATTGTGCCTCCTAAATAACTACCATCTTCTGAAATCGCACAAAAAGTTGTGGCTGTCCCAAAATCAACTACAATTAATGGACCACCATATTTTTTGCAAGCTGCTATCGCATTAACTATGCGATCTGCTCCTACCTGTTTAGGGTCATCAATTTTAATATTCATTCCTGTTTTGACCCCAGGTCCTACTATTAATGGCTCCTTATCAAACAATTTTCTTATAGTATTTCCTAGCGAATGTCTAATATTTGGTACTACAAAAGAAATAATTATATCTTTAATTGCTTTTATTTCAATTCCACTAAATAAAAATAATTGATTTATAAGCATGCTATATTCATCAGATGTCTTATTCTCATCTGTGTCAATTCTCCAAGAGTCTAATAGTTTTTTCCCATTATATACACCTAACACAATATTTGTGTTCCCTACGTCTATAACTAATAACATTCTAACACCTCTTCTTAAACTTGTTTTCCGTATCTATTATACTATAGTTTCGTCATATCGCAAGTGCAAAAAAACTTGCCTTCATAGTACTTAGAATATTTCCCTTCACCTTTTTTAAAGAAAACCGTCTACTTGCTCCTCTATAGTTTTGTGTAGTACTTTTGGAATTTGCTCCTTGGTTTCTCCGGCAGAGTCATGTATATTTTGCCGTCTTCAATTAATGGGTGAATATACGTTTTGATAAAATAAGTTGGCGCCTCAAATCCAAATTTTTTTACAAGTTCTTCTCTAGAGCGTGGCTTAATGCAGTAGTTTAAAATCTCTTGTTCAATATTATTATCCTTATTTTCGTTAGCTACCTTTTTATAAAATATAACCTTAAACACACCTCTTTTATTAATAAATACTGGTGCTGGCATCCCTGCCTTTTTAAGCTCCGTTAGTATAGTCGGAATCCCTGAGAAGCGATTTTCCGTACCAATCATAATCTCCAAGGCTCCTGCCATGTAAGGGTTCCTAGTATCTGCTGACACCTTTCCCAAATTATCCACAGTTATTCTACCATATAGACCACCTGGATTTTCTAATTCTAGTCTATCCTCATACATTACCAAACGTATAGGAGAACGCTCTGTATGGACACTGTAATCCCTGTGTATAAGCGCATTTAGTATGATTTCCCTCAATGCTTTTATTGGATACTCAGACTTATCAGCACGAGTTCCATCTTCTGCTATTATGGTTTTCATTCTCGTATTCCTTCGTGCAAAAGCTAATGTTCCTTCTAACATCTGAGGTATAGTTCCTTCAATGCGCTTGTTATCTATAAAACGTTCACCATCATCGCCAAGCTCTCCAATAGCTTTTCCTTGCACTACCATTGCCGTAACACTAAGTTGCGGAAAGAATTCTTGCGGATAAGCAGCAAGTAGCATTAGTCCTGCTACTGTAGGGAACTCTCCCTGACAGGCCCCCTGTGTTTCTAGTAGACGCCCGTCCTTAAGATTAAGCAAATTAGGTTTTTGCCTGCGTAACATCATAAGATATTCCGCCACATTGTTTTTTGACAAATTATCCATTGTCGCCCTATCAACCGTTCTAAGCTCGTCATTAATTCTTTTTTTAAACGCTTCATAACTATATATTTCGTATTCCGTCATAGGCTGGTCAGAATCACCAACGCGAATATATGAACCCCGTAATCGTCCTGCACCTTTGTAAAAGCAAGGCTTATCGTAAATATCACATTCATAAATTTCTGCACTAACTACTAATTTATCTTTTATCCTAGCAACTGTAAACAATGGTCGTACCACGGGCTGCATTTGCAAAGATTGCTCCACCAGCTTTTTTTGAAGGGTCTGGGCATCATATACTCCTACTATTTCATACCCTGCATCTTCGTCAATCCCAAAAATAATTGTGCCTCCTTCAGATTGGTTAGAAAAGCTTGATAGCGTATTATACAGTTTTGTTGGTATGCCTCCTGCCGCTTTTTTTAGTTCTATATGCTTCTTTTCACATTTTTCATTGATAACCTTTTTCACTAATTGCACTAATTCTTCTTCTAACACAAGATCACCTCTCTCCACATCCATCATACCATAGTTTTAAGCTAAAAAGCATTTTTTAAATGCAATTTATCTAACTTTATTGAAATATACTTTGTTTTATTTAAATTCACTTGATTTTAATGAAATTCATTTAGTTTTAATGAAATTGTACAGGTTTTAGTGAAATTTTATTTGCACTTATTTAAAGTAATTTCTTTAAAAACAACTAAACAACGGCAACTTGACTCCACTTCGTTACTCAGAGCGACTAAATAGTAGTGAATTTGAAATGCGCACATAACATCTGCAAACTTTACGACAATTTTTGTTGATACTCGTTTTGTAATTAACTTCTTTTTAACAAAAAACTAACTCACATAATTAAGCTATGAAAATGCCTAAATACGTGAGTTAATATTTTTCTAGTTGTAATTTTTCTATGCTTCTTTTTTAGCTTTCTTAAGCTCTTCTATAACCGCTGGGATAACTTTATGCAAGTCTCCAACAATACCTAAGTCAGCAACATCAAATATAGGTGCTTCTGCATTTTTATTTATTGCAATAATAAATTCTGACTCTTCCATTCCTGCAAGATGTTGTATTGCTCCAGAAATACCGCATGCAAAATATAAATCTGGTCTAACTGTAGTTCCTGTTTGCCCAACTTGTTGACTTCTATCAACCCATCCAGCATCTACTGTAGCTCTTGAACCAGATACTAATCCTTTAAATTCATGTGCTAATTTTTCTAGTATATCAAAATTCTCTTTTTTACCAACACCACGTCCACCTGATACCAATATATTTGCATCTTCGATATTAGCCTTAGTTTTTTCTTCATTCACTATTTCTAATATCTCGACTCTCTTATCATCACTAGATAAAGAGATGCTATAATCAACTATTTCGCCTTTTCTGCTTTCGTCTCGCTCTAGCTTCAACATTACTCCTGCTCTAACTGTAGACATTTGCGGTCTATGGTCAGGACAAATAATAGTTGCCATAATGTTTCCACCAAAAGCCGGTCTCGTCATTAACAAAAGGCTTGTATCTTTATCTACTTCTAACGAAGTACAATCAGCTGTTAACCCAGTAGCAACTCTAGCAGATACTCTAGGAGCTAAATCACGTCCGAACGCTGTAGCACCCACTAAAATAATATCTGGCTTGTATTCGTTAACCATTTTAGTCATAGTTTTTGTATATGGTTCAGTCATATATGTTTTAAGAATTTCATGATCAGCAACCACTACTTTATCTGCACCATAGTATACTAATTCATTTGCTTTATTTCTTATGTCATGCCCTAAGAAAATCGCTGTTAAGTCTGTCTTAAGTTCATCTGCTAATCTTCTTCCTTCGCCAAGTAGTTCAAGTGAAACTTTTTGAATCTCACCATCTCTTTGCTCAGCAAAAACCATTACGCCTTTATACTCTGATATATTCAATGTGCATCCTCCTCACTAGATAATGTATTTTTCTTTTAAGTTTTCAATTATTATTTTTGCTGCTTCTTTATGATCAACCTCATATTTCTTGCCAGCAGCTTTAACGCCTTTAGTAAAAGATTTCTTTACTTTTGTTGGCGAACCGTTTAGTCCAATAGTTTCTTTGTTAATGGTGATATTTTCACTTGTCCACTTTTCAACTTCTTTTTCTCTGTATGCGTCAAATATTCCACTTACACTCATATATCTTGGAGTATTCATTTCTGTTAATGTTGTAATTAGGCATGGCATTTGAGCTTTTATCTTAAAATAACCGCCTTCGAAAGCTCTTTTAATAACTAATGCCTTATCTACTAGCTCTAATTCCTCTACGTACGATATTTGAGCTATATCTAGGTGTTCTGCAATCTGTGGTCCTACTTGAGCTGTATCTCCATCAATTGCTTGTCTTCCTGCAATTATTAAGTCGTAGTCCATTTCTCTAATTGCACTCGCTAAAACACTTGAAGTCGCCAATGTGTCTGACCCTGCAAAAGCTCTATCTGTAAGTAATATAGCTCTATCTGCTCCCATAGCAAGAGCTTCTCTAAGAGCTAAGTCAGCTTGCGGTGGTCCCATTGTTAAAACTGTAACTTTAGCGCCAATTTTATCTTTTAAAACTAACGCTGCTTCTAATCCACTTTTATCATCTGGGTTTATTATACTTGGTACTCCTTCTCTTATAAGTGTTCCCGTTTTAGGATCTAGTCTTACTTCATTAGTGTCTGGAACTTGTTTTATACAAACTATTATATTCATTATAATTTCTCCTCCTCTACTTAAGTAAGTGCGCAGATATTACCATTCTCTGCACTTCTGAAGTTCCTTCGTAAATTTCTGTAATTTTAGCATCTCTATGCATTCTCTCTACTGGGTACTCTCTTGTGTATCCGTAACCACCATGTAATTGAATAGCCTGTGATGTAACTTCCATTGATATTTCTGAAGCGTATAGCTTCGCCATTGCAGCTTCTTTAGAATAAGACATTTTTTGGTCCTTATAAAAAGCTGCCTTGTATACTAGCAGTCTCGCTGCTTCGGTTTTCATATCCATAGTTGCTAATTGAAATTGCGTATTTTGGAATTTGGAGATCGCTCTTCCAAATTGTACTCTTTCTTTAGTATAAGTAACCGTTTCATCTAGGGCTCCTTGCGCTAATCCTAATGCTTGTGCAGCTATTCCTATGCGTCCTCCGTCAAGAGTTTTCATTGCGATACCAAAGCCTTTTCCTAATCTTCCCAAAAGATTTTCTTTAGGTATTTTACAGTTTTCAAATATTAGCTCACAAGTTGCAGATCCTCTAATTCCCATTTTAGATTCTTTCTTGCCAATAGTGAATCCTTCTGTCCCAGCTTCAACTATAAAAGCAGAAATTCCTCTAGTACCTTTACTCTTATCAGTCATTGCCATAATCACATAAATATCAGCTACTCCTGCATTTGTAATGAAGATTTTATTTCCTTCTAGAATGTAATAATCTCCATCTAGTACTGCTGTTGTTTGCTGAGCTCCTGCGTCTGTTCCTGCATTAGCTTCGGTTAAGCCAAACGCTCCTAATTTTTCACCTTTAGCTAGTGGTACTAAATACTTTTGTTTTTGCTCTTCTGTACCATGCTCCAATATTGGCACTGCGCAAAGTGAAGTATGCGCTGATACTATTACTCCAGTAGTTCCGCAAACTTTTGATAACTCTTCTACAGCCATTGCATATGCAAGATTATCTGCACCAGCACCGCCATATTTTTTAGGTATTGGTATACCCATAAAACCATATTTTGCAAGTTTCTTAACTGTTTCTACTGGAAACTCTTCTGTCTCGTCAACTTCCTCTGCTAGTGGTTTTACCTCTACTTCCGCAAATTCACGATACATTGTTCTAAGTAATTTGTGTTCATTTGATAGTTTGAAATCCATAAATTTACCTCCTGCACTTTGTTTTTATTATTTATTTTGGGGGCATTACTGTTGCTTCGCCCGTTAAAACTATTTCGTCATTTTGATTCGTACAAACTGTCTTTACCTTAATTCTGTTTTTCTCTGTTATTACTTCTATAACTTCAACTTCAGCTTTAATTGTGTCATTAAACTTAACTGGCGCTAAAAATTTCAAATTTTGTTTCAAATATATTGTCCCCGGTCCAGGTAATTGCATCCCTAAAACCGCGGATATTAACCCTGCTGTCAACATCCCATGCGCAATTCTTCCTTTAAAAAATGTTTCTTTTGCGAAAATTTCATTTATATGTGCAGGGTTTTGATCTCCTGTTACACCTGCGTACATGTACACATCTGTTTCAGTAATGGTCTTTTGGAAATATGCTTTGTCACCTATTTTTATTTGGTTAATTGTTTTACCCTTCATTTTTCGACTCTCCTTCTTCTCAATGATTTTTTTGTTATATGAAGTCGTGTTCTTGGCTTGTTATTAAATTAACAAGTTGTGTTTTTAAAAAAATTATACTTTTCATGCATCTTAATACTTCATTAATTCTTTCCTACTCTATATTTACATATTACAAGCGAAATGTAAAGCATAAACCTAAGATTATCGTTATTTTTTTAACTTTTTTATTGCGCAATGCATTGTTTACATTGCGCAATAAAAACTTTACTTATTTACAAAACCAACCCTCCATCTACACTTAAAACTGTTCCCGTAATAAATGATGCTTCATCAGAAGCTAAAAATGCATATGCATTAGCAATATCTTCGGGAAGGCCAAGGCGATTGATCGGTGCTTTCTTTTTCATTATCTCCAAAACCTTATCAGGCATTTTTTCAGTCATTGGTGTTAAAATAAACCCTGGCGCTACAGCATTTACACGAATTCCTTTTTTGCCAAGCTCTTTCGCCCAAGATTTCGTCATGCCAATGACTCCCCACTTTGTAGCAGCATAATTTGTTTGACCAAAATTACCATATATCCCAACTACCGATGATGCATTTAGTATTACTCCATACCCCTGTACTTCCATAATTTTTGCTGCTGCTTGAGCACAATTGTAAGTGCCTTTTAAGTTCACATCAATAACTTTGTCAAACTGTTCTTCTGTCATTCTTACTAGTTTCGCATCAGAAGTAATACCAGCATTGTTTATAATAACATCCAGTTTGCCGAATTTAGCAACTACTTTTTCTACCATTTCATCTACTTCTTCTTTTTTAGTAACATCTACTTTAAATCCTAACGCGTTTCCTCCTATAGCATTTAATTTCTCAACCACTTCATCAATACTTTCTTGATTAATATCTACTATTATCACTTTTGCCTCTAATTTTGTAAATTTCAACGCTACTGATTCTCCTATTCCTCTTGCAGCACCAGTAACTATTACCACTTTATCTTTCAATTTCATATTAAAATACCTCCTCCTATAATTGATTTTTGGTTTTCTCTTACGAGATAGCATGTTTTTCTCTCGTTACATCTTTCTATTCTTTACATCTAAACATTTGATTCCAGAAATAATTGTAAATCCAAGACCTCCATTTATCATATGAAAGTCTTGAACTTGAAAACCAAGCTTAAATTAACCCTATACTTGCAAGTATTATTCCGGCTATTACTGCTATGATTGGTATAACTGAACCTACCATAAAAATATCTTTGTACGAATCTTTATGAGTCATTGATGTTACTATTAGAAGAGTCAATACTGCACCATTATGCGGTAGCGTATCTAGCCCTCCACTCGACATAGACGCAATTCTATGAAACGCTTCTAGAGATATTCCCGAAACCGCTGATAATTCTACAAACTTGTCACCTAACGCTGCAAGCGCAATCCCTAAACCTCCTGATGCAGAACCAGTTGCTCCTGCTAAAACGTTAACTGCAACTGCCTGTGAAATCAATGGATTCCCTCTAATTCCCAAAACCAATTCTGTTAAAGTTTCAAACCCAGCAGAAGCTCTAACAACAGCACCAAAACCAACTGCTGCGCTAGTGTTAATTATCGCTAGTACTGAGCCAGATGCACCTTCATTAAACGTTTTCACAATATTAGTAAAGCGTTTTATATTAAGAAGCACACCTAAAATAATTCCTGCAATTAATGCCACTATCACGTTTAAGTCAAATAAATTCAACAGTAAAATTACTGCTACTAATGGCAAAATCGATAAATAAGGACTTGGTAGTTTAGAAAAATCTATTTCTTCTACTTTACTTGATAGTTCAACAAATACATCACCGCTAGCTGTTCTTTTTCGTTCACTGTAGTTCATCCAGTACATCCCAACTCCAAACATTATCAAGGCCCCAACAATACCAATAATAGGTGCAGCTGTAGGACTAGTTCCAAAATATTTCATTGGAATTAAGTTTTGTATCTGTGGCGTTCCTGGTATTGCTGTCATAGTAAATGTGAAGGATCCAAGTGCAATCGCTCCAGGGATTAACTTTCTCGAAATATTCGCCTCTCTAAATAGAGCTACTGCCAGCGGATAGATAGCAAACACAACAACAAATAATGAAACCCCACCATAAGTTAATACTGCGCACGCAACTACAACTGCCAATATAGCTCTTTGTTTTCCAATCTTGCTTGTAATCCAATGTGCTACAGATCTAGCAGCGCCTGAATCATCCATTACTTTTCCAAATATAGCTCCTAACATAAACACTGGGAACCATGACTTTGCAAAACCTACAAAACCCGACATGTAAATATCTGTGTACGAAGGTAGTAAGTCCAACCCTCCCGTTATCGCTACAACGAGTGCGCTCAAAGGAGCTATCCAAATAATTGACATCCCTTTAAAAGCTAAAAACATTAATAATGCTAAACCAATAATAATTCCTAACATTGCCTAACCTCCATTAATTTTATTTGATTTCTAATTCCATTTTCTGTTCTCCAAAAATTCTTTTGTCCATAAGTTTCAGTTCTTTAGAAATAGTTGGTTCAAACTCCATTTGATCAAGAATATCTTTTTCAAGATTAACTCCTGGAGCTATCTCAATTAAAACAACACCTCCCTCACCAAGTTCAAAAACTGCTCTTTCTGTTATATACAATACTGGTTGCCCTAACTCCGTTGCGTATCTCCCGCTGAATGTTATTTGTTCTACTTCTGGAATAAACTTTTTAGTTTTACCTTCTATAATAATTTTTAGTTCATCGTTCTTAATTTCAGTTTTCAACCCATTGGCGGTAAAAGTTCCGCAGAAAATTACTTTTTTTGCATTTTGTGTAATGTTAATGAACCCTCCAGCTCCCGCGATTTTAGGACCAAATTTGCTTACATTAATATTTCCTTTAACATCACATTGCGCTAAACCTAAAAATGCCACATCTAACCCCCCTCCATCATAGAAATCGAACTGGTTTGGTTGGTCAATTATTGCTTCAGGATTCGTAGCTGCTCCAAAACTTAAGCCTCCAGCCGGAATTCCTCCTATTGGACCTGGCTCTACAGTCAAAACTAATTGTTCATTTATACCTTCTTCATTCGCAACCAATGCGACCCCTTCTGGCATACCAATACCAAGATTGACTATGGCATTTGGAACTAATTCCATAGCTGCTCGTCTTGCGATTACTTTCCTTACATCTAATTTCATGGGTTTAAGTGCTGTAACAGGAACTCTTGTAATCCCAGTGTAACTCGAGTTATATTGTTCTGCAAAGGTTTGCATATGGTTTTTCATATCTTTTACTTCCACTATACTATTTACATATATCCCTGGAATTTTTACTAATCTCGGGTCAAGTGTTCCCGTTTTAACTATTTTCTCAACTTGAACAATTACTTTTCCACCAGAGTTTTTACAAGCTTGTGCTATTGATAAAACCTCCAGAGAACCTGCTTCTTTCTCCATGGTAACGTTTCCATTTTCATCAGCATAAGTTCCTCTAATTAAAGCATAATCGATTGGAAATGCTTTATAAATCAAATATTCTTCTCCAAAAATTTCTATTAACTCCACCAAATTTTCTTTGGTAATATCGTTTAGTTTCCCACCATCAATTCTTGGGTCGACAAATGTGTTTAACCCAACTTTACTTACTGTGCCAGGTTTTGCAGCAGCAATATCTCTAAATAAGTGTGAAATGGATCCTTGCGGGAAATTGTATGCTTCTATTTTGTTTTCAAGTGCAAGTCTTTGAATTTTAGGAACTAGCCCCCAATGTCCCCCAATTACACGTTTTAATAAACCTTCATATCCTAAATGGTTCAACCCTCTCTCTTTTCCATCTCCTTGTCCTGCTGCGTAAACCAAAGTTAGCCCTCTGGGTTCATTTGTTTCTAAAAATCTGTTTTCTAATGCAATTTCTAATTCTTCAGGGACTGCATTTCCAACAAATCCTGCTGTTGCTATTGTTGAATCTGATGTAATTACTTTTACTGCTTCTTCTGCTGACAAAAACTTTACTGCCATACTTGAGCCTCCTAATCTATATTATTTAGTGCAAAACTTCAAATTCATTAGTCATTACTCTGTCTAAGTCGCAATTTTTGTGCCAGTTTGCTTTTGAACATAATCATTCCCTCAATACGTTCAATTAAAGGCTTTAGCTTTTTTGCAAACAAAAAAACGAGGGTGTTTCCCTCATTTTTCTGTTTTTATCCATATTTTTTGTTCGCGAAATGCACAGTAAGTATGTTTTTCTATTTAATTTTTTGCAAATCTGTTCGAACTGCTGTATTACATTTCATAAAACAACTCTAAGAATTGTGTCCACTTTATTTACACTGTTCACTTTGTGCACATTCGTCTTTTTTAAACGGTATTTATCTTGTTGCTATACAACTCACTCCATAATGTATTTTGACATTTTTTTGTACAAACTTGTACGACTTATATCAAGTTGTTTAGCAGTTTTATATTTATTCCCATCATTATGTAGCAAACTCTGCTTTATAGCTTCTTTCTCTATACCTTCATACAGTTGTTTTAGTGTTTTATTTAAAAAGGTATTTTCACCTAACTCAAGTTGATTAATATATTTCGCGTTTTTAGTTATGTAAAATGGCAAGTGTCTAAGCATTATCGTAGCCTCTTTATCGACTAAATTCATTGCCCTCTCAACAACATTTGAAAGCTCTCTTATATTGCCTGGCCAATCATATTTTACTAAAATATCAAGTGCAGCAGGAGAAATATCAGTAACATAACAGCCCATTTCTTTAGAGAATTTTTTTATGAAGTAGCGCAGCAAGACCGGAATATCCTCTTTTCTCTCTCTTAACGTAGGAAGTTCAATATTAATTACATTCAAACGATAATATAGATCTTCTCTAAATGCTTTTTCTTTAACTCTTTCTTCTAAGTCTCTATTTGTAGCAGCAATTATTCTAACATCAATCTTCTGACTTTTAGTGCCTCCTACTTTTTCTATTTCCTTTTCTTGAATCACCCTTAGAATCTTTGCTTGCATATCCATAGGTAAATCACCTATTTCGTCTAGAAAAATAGTGCTTTTATCGGCTAATTCGAATTTGCCTATTTTCCCGCCTTTTTTCGACCCAGTAAATGCACCGTATTCATAACCGAAAAGTTCAGATTCTAATAAACCAGAAGGGATAGCAGCACAATTCACTTTAATAAGTGGCTTACTTGCTCTTAGACTTTCATTATGTATCGCACGAGCAAACACCTCTTTACCCGTTCCGCTTTCACCAGTAATCAAAATATTCGAGTTGTAAACAGCCACTTTTTTGGATAGTACAATCACGTCTTTGATTCTATTAGAGTTCCCAATAATTTTCCCAAAATCAAACTTACTTCTTTGTACTTTCCTCAGTTCTTCCTTATAAAACTCTTTCTCGCCTTCTATCTTGTTAATGTTTTTCACATACATGCCAAATTCCAATAAATTCTTAAACACAACTGTACCTACTGCTCCGACTAATTCTCCATCCTGAAAAAAAGGTATTCTATCCGCGATCATTTGATTGTTTTTAATCTTTTGCACTTGCCCGATTTCTTTTTTCCCTGTTTTAACAACTATGTGCATTCTTGTATTCTCAATTACGTCTGTAACATGTTTCCCTATTACTTCTTTATGATCTACCTCTAAAAAATTAGCATATGGTTTATTCATAACTACTATATATCCTTCTTTATCAACAACAACAATCCAGTTATACAACTCTTCGAAAATTTTCTCGTAAAGGAATAGTGAACTAACCTTATCGTGATTTTCGCACGTATTGCACATTGATGTACCTTTGCTAATCATTTCTTTTCACAACCATTGCTACTCCCATACCTCCACCAACACATAAAGTTGCCAGCCCATGCTTGCTGTCACGCTTTTTCATTTCATGTAACAATGTTGTCAGTATTCTTGCTCCACTAGCACCTACAGGGTGCCCTAATGCAATTGCTCCACCATTTACGTTAACTTTTCCTAAATCCCATTTAAGTTCTCTTGTTACCGCTAAAGCTTGTGCAGCAAAAGCTTCATTTGCTTCTATTAAGTCTATATCTTCAAGCTTTAAGTTAGCTTTCGCCAATACTTTTTTTGTTGCCGGCACTGGTCCTATTCCCATAATGGAAGGCTCTACCCCTACATTTGCATAAGATACAATAGTAGCTAATGGTTTTATCCCTAGTTCATCTGCTTTTTCTTTTGACATAATTACTAATGCTGATGCCCCATCATTAATTCCAGATGCATTTGCTGCAGTAACTGTTCCTTCTTTTTTAAACGCTGCTCGTAGTTTTGAAAGTTTTTCTACTGTTACTCCTTGTTTCGGATATTCGTCCTTATCAACGACTATAGGCTCACCTCTTCTTTGTGGAATTGTAACTGAAACAATTTCATCTACAAACTTATTTTCACTAATTGCCTTTTCAGCTCTATTTTGACTTTCAGTTGCAAACTTGTCTTGCTCTTCTCTTGAAATACTATATTTCTCCGCTAAATTTTCTGCTGTTATACCCATATGATAATTATTGAAAACATCTGTAAGAGCGTCGTGAACCATGGTATCGACCATTTTTGCATCTCCCATTTTAGCGCCCCATCTTGCCTTAGGCATTACATACGCAGCTTGGCTCATGTTTTCCGTTCCTCCAGCAATTACAATTTCGTTGTCGCCAGTTAATATTGTCTGAGCAGCCATTATAACAGAACTAAGGCCTGACCCACATAGCATATTAATTGTTGTTGCAGGTGTTTCTACTGGGATTCCCGCTTTTATAGACGATTGCCTAGCAATTCCTTGACCTAATCCTGCTTGAAGAATGCAACCCATAAAAACTTCATCCACTTGTTTAGAGCTAATTCCTGCTCTTTCTATCGCTTCTTTTACTACTATCGCTCCCAAATCTGCTGCTGATACTTTAGATAATACGCCTCCAAAACTCCCTATTGGCGTTCTTACCGCACTTGCTATTATTACTTCTCTCATCAAAAATCCTCCTTCAAAGCTAGATTAGTTTATAGTTTTACTTATTTCTGTTTCTACTTTAATACTAAATGATCCTCAGGTCCACTTGCACTCACTTTTATTTATTGCAATTAGCGTGCCACACTCTTATTTTTATGCTAAACATATCCATTTTTTCTTCTTATCGAAACTTCTCCAGAATTAAGTATTATTTTCTCTCCTTCACTAGTTTCAATAGATAATTCTCCTTCGCTAGTTATATCTTTGGCAATAGCATAGATTTCTTTATTCCCTCTAACTACTATAATTTCTTTTCCTACTAAAGCCGAATATTTTCTAAGCTCTGGTACAATGCTCTCTAGYGAGACATTCTCAATAAACGATTCGTAGTATTTCTCAAACTTCTCCATTATTCTCAAAAAAAGTTCTTTCCTACTAACCTCAGTTTTAGATTCTATTAAAAGCGAGGTCGCAATAGCACTTAAGTCTTCTGTGAACTCACGTGTTTTTATATTTATTCCTATTCCCACAATAATAAAGCTTATTTCTCCTAGTTCACCTGTCATTTCAGTCAATATTCCGCATACTTTTTTTCCATTGATAACAATGTCGTTAGGCCATTTAATTAATGCTTCACATTTGCATAGTTCTCTAATTGCATTGCAAATAGATAGAGCCGCTATTTGCGTTATCTTACTAGCTTCTGAGGATGGTATTGCTGGTTTTAGTATTATTGACATCCATAAGCCTTCATTTCTTGGCGACACCCACTCTCTACCTCGCCTTCCTCTGCCTGCTGTTTGTCTCTCGGCAATTATTACTGTCCCATGTTCTTCTCTACAAGCAATTTTTTTGGCATAATTATTTGTCGAATCAATTTCGTCAAAGCAAATTATTTTTTTCCCGATTTTTTTTGTACTAATACTTACTTGCAAATCTGTTTGCGAAAACTCTAGCTCACTCGATAACAAACGATAACCTCTATTTCTTGCACTTTCAATAATATGCCCCTCTTTTTTTAAGCTTGCTATATTTTTCCAAATCGCATTCCTTGATACTCCTAGTTTAAGGCTTAACCTTCCGCCAGAAATATATTCGTCTTTAGCTTTGTATAATTCTTTTAAAATCTGATTTTTCATACTAATCCTCCGAAAATTTCGTTAGAATATTCACAACTCTCTGTATGCACTAAAAGGATGCATATATGCACCCTTTTAAAGCAAATTATATGTTCAATTCTATAACTCTAATTAATTACATTCATTACTAAAGCAAACATACTTAATAGAATAATCATTCCAGATAATACGAGCTTTTATCCGTACCGCATTATAGTTAAGTACACTGAGTACGTTTAATTAAATAAAGATAATAATATCCCCGCTGCCACTGCTGAACCAATAACTCCAGAAACATTTGGCCCCATGGCATGCATGAGAAGAAAGTTGCTTGGATTTTCTTTTTGCCCTACTACTTGTGATACCCTAGCTGCCATAGGTACTGCAGATACTCCTGCTGACCCAATTAGAGGATTTATTGCGTTACCGCCCAACATTTTGTTCATAACTTTAGCAAGTAATACTCCAGCAGCTGTTCCAACTGCAAATGCAGTTACACCTAATACTATAATTTGTAGCGTTT
Source organism: Alkaliphilus sp. (assembly GCA_002733545.1). GTDB lineage: Bacteria > Bacillota > Clostridia > Peptostreptococcales > NVVX01. The sequence goes on along the minus strand of NVVX01000021.1, from coordinate 15,916 downwards.
CGAACTTCAGGAAATGCTCTGCTTTAGTCATTCCCCCTACACCTAGCCCTAGGAATATTGTTACAATATTTATTAACTCGTTCTGCGCTGTTTTTGACAATCTATCTGTTACCATTGATTCTCTAAGTAAGTTACCTAACATCAACATTCCTACTAGAACCGTAGCAGTAGGTAAAAGCAATGATACTAATAGCGTAACAACTATTGGAAATAAAATTTTCTCTGATTTTTTTACTACTCTTAGTTGCTGCATTTTAATTTGTCTTTCTCTTTTTGTTGTTAAAGCCTTCATTATAGGTGGTTGAATTATTGGAACAAGTGCCATATATGAATATGCCGCAACTGCAATTGGTCCAAGTAAATGCGGAGCCATTCTTGAAGTTAAGAATATTGCTGTAGGTCCATCTGCTCCGCCTATAATTCCAATAGAAGCAGCTTCTTGAGCTGTAAATCCCATTAATACTGCGCCCATAAATGTAAAGAAAATACCAAATTGTGCTGCTGCTCCTAAGAATAAACTCTTCGGATTTGCAATTAGAGGTCCAAAATCTGTCATTGCTCCTACACCTAAAAAGATTAAAGGTGGGAACACACCCAAGTGAATCCCTTTATAAAAGTAACCAAGTAGACCTCCAGGGCTCTCAGTGTAAATTTGTACTGGAATTCCTGTAGCCACCATTTCTGCGGTTGGATTCGCCAGCATCTTAGCTGTATCAGACGCAGTTTCTGGATTTATTGATCTAATTACTACTCCTCCCGCTTCAACTAATCCTGATAGCGGCAAGTTAACTAGTAACATACCGAAAGCTATAGGTAGCAGTAGTAACGGTTCGAATTTCTTGACAATTGCTAAATAAAGCAGAACACATGCCAGCACTATCATTACAGCACTTGGAACATCCATATTCGCGTATCCTGTCGTATTCCAAAATTTATAGATTACATCTAACATTGTTGAGTCTCCTTTCAAATCAGGCTAAATGGTTCACTGAACTTATCAGCCTTTTTTAATATTATCCGAACATCCTAGTTTAGTGAGACCAACAAATCTCCACCATTAACTGCAGCACCTTCTACAACATGTATTTTTGCTACTGTTGCGTCCTGCTCTGCCATTATTTCATTTTCCATTTTCATTGCTTCTAATATGATTAACACGTCGCCTTCTTTTACTTGTTGCCCTTCTTTCACTTGCACTTTCCATATATTACCTGGCATGGGTGCTGTAACAGTGGTAGCTCCTGCTGAAACCGCCGCTGGCTTTTGTGTCGCCTTAGCAGGTTTCACCATAGCTTTTGGGGAAGATTTTGGCGTTGGCGCTACTGATCTATTTGTAGGTATTGACTGCTCTACCCCGTTTAATTCTTCAACTTCTACTTCATAGCTAACACCATTTACAGTAATATTATATTTCTTCATCGATTATTCCTCCTAATTTTAGTGCTCCAAATTGCAACTCTATTCTTTTTTACAAAACCGTTTTTTTACAATGATTTGTTATTGTAGCATACTTCCAATCTGTTCAGTTCTACCAGCCTTAGCCCATGCTGGACTCTCGTCATTGATTCTTCTTATGTTTTTAACAACAATATTGCATGTTGTTGTGTTTAAAGTCGCACTAAGAGCAGCTGTAATAACTGCTACCAATTCAGTATTGTCAATTTCTTCATTGCTTTCTTCACTATGTTCTAACTCTACTGATCGTTCTTCGCATTTTACTTGATGGCTCACAACAGGTTTTCCAATAGTTTTTTCCATAACCCTAATGACAATGTAGAGTACTAATAAGGCAATAAATACTATTGCAATTCCTAACATTGTCACTTGTAAACTTCCCATTATTTTTTCACCGGTAGTTAATGAATCTATAGAATACTTCATTCTTTCTAATAACATTGCTAGACGWCACCTCTCTTTTCAAATCAATTATACAGGTAAGTTACCATGTTTTTTTGATGGTCTTGTTTCTCTTTTACTAGCCGTCATATTTATTGCATCAATCAGTCTTTTTCTAGTTGCTGATGGTTCAATTACATCATCTACATAACCTCTTTCTGCAGCTTTATACGGCGTTGCAAATTCAATTTTATAATTGTCAACTAGCTCTACTCGTGTTGCCTGTGGGTCGGACGAATCTGCAATTTCTTTCTTAAAAATTATATTCGCAGCTCCGTCTGGTCCCATAACTGCTATTTGCGCGCTCGGCCATGCAAGTGATACGTCTGCCCCCAGCTCTTTACAGCACATTGCTATGTATGCGCCACCATACGCTTTTCTTACAATCAAAGTAATTTTTGGTACTGTTGCTTCGCTATATGCATAAAGCATTTTTGCACCATGTCTTATAATTCCACCATATTCTTGCGCTGTCCCCGGTAAAAATCCTGGAACATCAACTATCGTTAGTACAGGGATATTGTAACAATCACATGTTCTTACAAATCGTCCTGCTTTGTCTGAAGCATTAATATCTAAACACCCAGCTAAAACTTTCGGTTGATTAGCAATAACTCCAACAGATTGTCCGTTTAATCTTATAAATCCTGTAATTATATTTTGAGCATAACTAGCTTGCGTTTCAAAAAAATCACTATCGTCAGCTATAGCTGTAATTATTTTTTTCATATCATACGGTTTATTCGGGTTTTCTGGTATTATTTCGTCAAGTTCAGGAATCAACATATTTAAGTCGTCGTGCACTTCATAAACTGGTGCTATTTCCATGTTGTTAGATGGCAAAAAGCTTAGTAATCTCTTAATGTCCTCTATACACTCAGCTTCGCTTTTAGAAACAAAATGTGCTACTCCACTGACACTATTATGTGTCATCGCCCCACCAAGATCTTCTGACGTAACTTCTTCTCCAGTAACTGTTTTTATTACTTGTGGTCCTGTAATAAACATTTGACTAGTCTTGTCAACCATAAAAATAAAGTCAGTAATTGCCGGCGAGTATACTGCTCCACCTGCACACGGCCCCATTATAGCTGTTATTTGCGGAATCACACCTGAAGAAATTGTATTTCTAAAGAAAATATTTGCGTATCCAGATAGTGCATCAACACCCTCTTGTATTCTTGCTCCACCAGAGTCGTTAATACCAACTATAGGTGCTCCCATTTTAAGTGCTAAGTCTTGAATTTTGCATATTTTTTTCGCATGCATTTCTCCAAGCGAGCCACCTAATACTGTGAAGTCTTGTGCATAAGCATATACAAGTCTTCCATCAACTTGCCCATACCCTGTTACCACACCTTCACCTGGCGATTTCATTTTGTCCATACCAAAATTCTTGCATCTGTGTTTTACAAATGCATCAACTTCGACAAAGGACCCTTCATCAAATAGCAAATTGATTCTTTCTCTAGCAATCATTTTACCTTTTTTACGTTGACTTTCAATTCTCTTTTCTCCGCCACCTAATTTTATACTTCCCTTAAGTTGGCGTAGTTGTTCTACCTTGCTTGACGACATCATATACCCTCCTAAAATAATGTTGCTTATTAAACCTTATTTTTAAACATACACTCAGGAGCAAATCAATCTGCATCTCAAGTGATGATCTTGAACAATCATTATCTTTCACTTAGTTCTACTAAAACTCCACCTGTACTTTTTGGATGGCAAAAAGCTATTTTTGCTCCTCCTGCACCGTATCGTGGTTTTTCATCGATCATTCTTACTCCTTTATCAATCATGTTCTTAATCGCTTCTTCAATATTGTCTACTTGAAAAGCTATATGTTGCATTCCCTCGCCCTTCTTCTCAATAAATCTAGCAATTGGTCCTTCTTTATCAGTAGATTCCAACAGTTCTAATTCTGTATCTCCTATGGGCAAAAAAGCAACTTTCACTTTTTGTTCAGCTACTTCTTCAATTTCTGTACACTCAATACCCAATACATCTTTATAGAATTTTAACGATTCTTCTATGTTTTTTACAGCAATCCCAATATGATCAATTTTTTTTACCTTCACCGTTGTTCACCTCTTTCATAGATTTGTAAAGCAACTTTGTACAAGCAGTATAAGGATCTATTTCTCTTTTAGCTACCTGCTCAGCATACATTTTTACATCGTTTTCATTGGATGGAGCATTCACTATTCTATCAATTATTTTATCTTTAATCAACCCTATTATTTCAGCTTCACTATTTAAAATTCTTTTACTTGTAAAAACACCCGAGCTCATTAGATACTCTTTATGTGCACTTATGTTTTCTAGTAATTCATCAGTCCCTTTATCGATAGTAGCAATAAGCTTAGTTACAGGAGGTCTCCACTGCGAGCAACTAAAATCTAGCATCATTTCAATTTCCACTTTAGTTCTGTCCGCACCGTCTCTGTCCGATTTATTAACTACGAAAATATCAGCTATTTCCATAATTCCAGCTTTTAGTGCTTGAATATCGTCTCCGAGGCCAGGCACCATTACCAYTATAACTGTATCTGTAATTCTTACAATATCAATTTCGGATTGCCCTACTCCTACTGTTTCAATAAAAATATAATCATAACCTGCAATATCTAAGATTTTCACAGCAGCATGAGTTGCTTTCGATATTCCACCTAGATGTCCCCTTGCCCCCATACTTCTAATAAATACTCCGGGATCAGTAGATAGTTTATTCATTCTAATTCTATCTCCTAAAATTGCTCCTCCTGTAAAAGGGCTTGTTGGGTCAACTGCAATGATAGCAACTTTTTTGCCTTCTCCTCGCAAATTTTTAACTAGTTTATCAGTTAAAGTACTCTTCCCTGCACCTGGCGGCCCTGTAATGCCAATAACATGGGCATTGCCAGAAAGTTTATATAATCTTCCCAAAATTTCTAAAGCCTCTGAATCATTACTCTCAACTAAAGAAATCATACGAGCTATAGCTCTTTTTTCTTTATTTAAAAGTCCAGTATATAAATCCATCTCGCTACTCCTGTCTAATATTAAACTATTTATAATTACTCAATAATCCCTAGTTGTAGCAGATAATAGTGATATCAGATTTTACCGAATACTTTTTCAAAAACAAATATCACCACCCAGCCTACTTCTTAAGATTATTCTTTATGAAATCTATAGTTACTTGTGTAGGTGTTCCAGGTGTAAATATTTCTGCAATACCTTTTTCTTTTAACCCTGGAATATCTTCTTCTGGTATTACGCCTCCACCTAATACTAGTATGTCATCGTAAGCATTTTCTTCTTTTAATAAGTCTACTACCCTTGGTAGTAAGTAATTGTGTGCTCCAGACAAAATACTTAGTGCAACAGCATCTACATCTTCTTGTATTGCCGCTTGTACTATTTGCTCTGGCGTTAATCTAAGCCCTGTATATATTACCTCCATTCCAGCATCTCTTAGTGCTCGTGCTATTACTTTAGCTCCACGGTCATGACCATCTAGACCTGGTTTTGCAACTAAAACTCGAATCGTTTTCTCCATGCTCTCTTCCTCCTTGTTTATAGATATATAGCGCTTATATAATTACGCTCTGCTCATATTCTCCAAAAACTTCTCTTAGTTCATCACAAATTTCGCCAAGTGTAGCGTATGACTTAACAGCTTCTAATATATATGGCATTAAATTGTCTTCGCCTTTCGCAGCCTTATTTAGCGCATTTAGCTTATTTATTACTTCTTCACTGTTTCTTTCTTTCTTCAATTGGTCAATCTTATTTTTTTGCATTTCGCCTACAGCTGGATCTACTTTTAATAGGCCTTTTGGCGCTTCTTCTTCAATTTTAAACTTGTTCATTCCAACTACAATTCTCTCATTTTTTTCTACTTGCATTTGGTATTCATACGAACTATCCATAATCTCTTTTTGGATATATCCCTTTTCAATAGCTTTTGCCGCACCGCCCAAGTCATCAATTTTACTAATATACCTCATTGCCCCATTTTCAATTTCAGTAGTTAGGCTTTCAACATAATAAGATCCACCTAGAGGGTCTATTGTTTCTGCTACGCCGCTCTCATGAGCCACTATTTGTTGAGTTCTAAGTGCAACTCTTACAGAATCTTCTGTAGGAAGAGCTAACGCTTCGTCTTTAGAGTTTGTATGTAATGATTGTGTTCCACCAAGTACAGCTGCTAAAGTTTGTATTGCAACTCTTACTATGTTATTTTCAGGTTGTTGTGCCGTCAGTGTTGAACCCCCTGTTTGTGTATGGAATTTTAATTGCATAGATTTAGGGTTTTTAGCGCCAAATCTTTCTTTCATAATTTTAGCCCATAACCTTCTCGCCGCTCTATATTTAGATACTTCTTCTAATAAATCGTTGTGCGCGTTAAAGAAAAAAGATAGTCGCGGTGCAAATGTATCAACCTCTAGTCCTGCTTTTAGTGCTGCTTCGACATAAGCAATTCCATCAGCTAGAGTAAATGCAACTTCTTGTGTTGCTGTTGAACCTGCTTCTCTTATATGGTAACCAGAAATACTTATTGTGTTCCACTTAGGAACTTCATCAGCACAATATGCAAAAATATCTGTAATTAAGCGCATAGATGGTTCAACTGGAAAAATATAAGTTCCTCTTGCTATGTATTCTTTTAATATATCATTTTGGATTGTTCCTTTTAATTTGTCAGCCGAAACGCCTTGTTTTTCGGCAACTGCTATGTACATTGCTAAAAGTACTGATGCAGGTGCATTTATAGTCATTGAAGTACTAACTTTATCTAGTGGAATACCTTTAAACAATATTTCCATGTCTTTTAAAGAGTCTATTGCTACGCCAACTTTACCTACCTCGCCTTGCGATAAAGAATGGTCAGAATCATATCCAATTTGCGTCGGCAAATCAAAAGCCACTGATAATCCTGTTTGCCCTTGATCAAGCAAGAATTTATATCTATTGTTGGATTCTTCCGCAGTTGCAAATCCAGCATATTGTCTCATTGTCCATAATCTTCCTCTATACATCGTAGGTTGAACCCCACGTGTAAACGGAAATTCGCCTGGATAGCCTAGGTCTTCTTGGTAATTAATGTCTTCTATGTCTACCGGAGTATATAGTCTGTCTACTATCTTGTTTGAAACCGTAGTAAACTGCTCTTTTCTTTCTGGAAATCTGTTTAGAGTTTTTTGAACTTTTTCCTCGTCCCACTCAATCATTTTTTTCTTTAATTCGGTGATTTCGTTCTTATCGAACATTTTCTTTCCTCCTAGTTTGTTTTGTACAACTCCTATTTGAGACTTCTTGAATCTCATCTTTCTTTACGTCTCTCAATTAAATCAAAGCTCTATCAGTAAAACTCGGTCGTTTTGTTTGACTAGTAAATGTTCTGTAATTTGCAGTGCTCTTACAATAAGTGATTTGCATATTCTTATTTGCAGGTTTTCTCTCTGCACCTTGCAAATACTGCAATATACAATATAACTAATACAGTCATTCTACATTTTTTTACTCTTCAATGCAAGTATTTTTAAACAAAGTTTTAAATAAATAAAAAATCGCCTAAGTACAGACGACTTTTNATATGCTTTTAGATCTTTTTTTCGCTCTTGGGTAACTCTATTTTGCTTTTTTCAAGTAGTATTTTTGCTCTTTGAAGTGTCTCTTCTTTTTCCTTCTTACTCAAAGCTTTTTCTTTCTTGTCTGCTACTTTCTTTTCATCTAATGCTTTTTCCTTATCGGTAGATGCTGACTTTTCTTTATTTTCCTTCTCTACTTTGCCAGCTTCTAGTTCTTTTTCTTTTTTCATTAATTCTTTATATTTTTTTTCTACAGATTCGACAGTGTCATCGTCAGTAATTTCTAATTCCCCATTATATACAAATCTAAATTGAGCAGCATCCAAAGTTTCAATGACTAATAACGCTTTAGCAATAGTGTGTAGTTTGTCAATATTATCTTCTAATAATTTTATCGTTTTCTTATAGGCAGTATCAACAATACTTCTAATCTCTCTATCAATTTCTGCGGCAATTTCTTCTGAATAATCTCTTCTTGAAGTAAAATCTTTCCCTAAGAAAACTTCATCGCTACTGCTACCTAACGCTAACGCACCTAATTTTTCGCTCATTCCATACTTCGTTACCATAGATCTCGCTATTGCAGCTACACGCTGCAAGTCATTTGATGCTCCAGTACTAATATCTCCTAAAATTAATTTTTCAGCAACCCTGCCCCCAAGCAAGTGGACAATTTGTTCTTCCATTTCTTTTTTAGTCATGTAGTACCTATCTTCTTTAGGCAATACCATGGTAAACCCACCAGATCGCCCTCTAGGTATTATAGTTACTTGATGTACCGTATCTATTTTAGGCAGCAATTCTGCTAAAACTGCATGCCCCGCTTCATGGTATGCTGTTAGTTTTCTTTCTTCTTCGCTTATAACTTTACTTTTCTTCGGAATACCAGCAATCACTTTAGTAACTGCCTCTTCAATAGTATGCATATCTATTTTTTTACCGTTTTTACGAGCCGTCAATAGAGCTGCTTCATTCATTAGATTCTCTATATCTGCTGGAGTAAACCCTGGAGTCCTTCTTGCAATAATCTTCAAGTCTACATCTTTCGCTAAAGGCTTTCCTTTTGTATGAACGGCAATTATAGCTTCTCTCGCTTTAACATCAGGCAACCCTACCATAACCTGCCTATCAAACCTGCCTGCTCTTAGTAATGCAGGGTCTAGTATGTCTGGTCTGTTTGTTGCAGCAACAACAATAACGCCTTCGTTAATACCGAACCCATCCATTTCCACTAGCAATTGATTAAGAGTTTGCTCTCTTTCGTCGTGACCTCCGCCGAGTCCTGCTCCTCTTTTTCTACCTACAGCGTCTATTTCATCAATGAATACGATACAAGGAGCATTCTTCTTCGCGTTGTCAAATAAATCGCGTACACGCGAAGCTCCAACCCCAACAAACATCTCTACAAAATCAGAACCACTAATACTAAAAAAAGGTACTTTGGCCTCACCAGCTACAGCTTTTGTTAAATACGTTTTTCCTGTCCCTGGCGGTCCTACCATCAATATCCCTTTAGGTATTCTAGCTCCTAAAGCAATATATTTCTTTGGATTTTTGAGGAAATCTACAATTTCTTCCATCTCTTCTTTTTCCTCATCCAATCCAGCAACATCTTTAAACGCGACTTGCTTGTCTTCTTCTTTATGTTGCTTTGCTCTGCTTTTACCAAAAGACATTACTTTGTTTCCGCCGCCTTGTGATTGATTCATAAATACAAACCAAAAGACCACAAATATTAACATCATAATAATATAAGGAAGCATCTGAATGTACCACGGTGTTACTGGTGGTGGCGCCCCTGTTACAACTGCACCTTCGCCCATTTGAGATACCAAAAGCTTTGTAAAGGCCTCTTCGCTATACATAACTGGCACAAATGACTTAAACTCTACTGACACACCCTCTTTTAACATTGTTCCTTCTAAAGATCGTTCAACTATATGAATTTTTTGCACATCTCCATTTAATATCGCTTCATGTAGAATAGAGAATTCTACATCTAGCGTTTGAACATCTGGTTTCCCAAATTCTTGAACTAATAATATCACTACTAAAAATATTAAAATATAGAAACTCGCTCCACGAAAAAATTTCTTCAAATATATCATCCTTTCAAACAAAAATACTAACTAAATCATTCTATCATATTACGGCTGTAAACACAATAATTATCCTATTTATTTCTATAACACATTTTTGTTGTCTTCATGATATTCAATTAGCAAAAATGTAGTTGTTTGTTTTGTAACCTTATAATAATCACTTATTCTGTGACCTACAACCCACATGATTTTTCCACCATCACATATTAATGCAGTCTTTGAACGCTCAGATCGCTCAACCTTATTGTCAATAAAAAAATCCTTCAATTTCTTTTTACCTTTCATCCCTAGCGGTCTAAAGACATCTCCTACATTTCTGTTTCTAATAATTAGATCCTTTTTGACTTTATCAAAATCAAACATTTTCTTGTTATTAGCTACGTTAATTTTTTTCATCTCTGCCATATTCAATATTTTTGCTGTAAAAGTAGCACCTAATTCATTAACTTTCACAAATTCATCAACTTCGAGCTTATACGAGTAATCATAATCTATTTCGCTTGATGTAGTAAATATTAGCTTATCGTAATTAATTAGTGCAGTTATACCCATTGGAAGTTGAAGTCTTTTCCCAGTAATCTTCTTACTAACAAGAGCTAAAATGCTTTGCATCTGCGTATATGAGAAAACCTCTCTCTTGCCAACCAATTTTTCAGTAGCTAGTCTAAAAAGTCTGGTTTTCATAGCCATATGTAGTATTTCAATTGACGAAATGGGTATCGAAATTTTTTCATTAGAATCTAAGGTACTAATCAGTTTAAAAATATCATATGCTTGAGAATCTAAATAGTCACTGTCCGCTTTAAGTATTTTCGAAGTTCTTACTAGCGATTCTAGTAAGTTAGGGTTATAGTTTTCTTTTAGATAAGGTATCAATTCTAAGCGTATCTTATTTCTATGATAAACTGGCTTTAAATTAGTGATATCGGTTTTAGGCATTAAACTGTTCTCGTCACAATAAGTTTCAATATCTTCTCTTTTCACATCCAATAGCGGACGTATCACATCTCCTCTTTTGTAGTGAATAGCGGATAACCCTTGCATCCCTGCACCTCGAAGTAATCTCATTAAAACCGTTTCTGCTTGGTCATTAAAATTATGTCCGACTGCAATCTTATTAGCATTCGTTTTCTTCTTAACCTCATTAAAGAACTCATAACGCTTAATTCTTCCTGCTTCTTCGTCAGACAAATCATTTTCTTTTGCGTACACAGCCACATTCTCGCTTTTTACAAAGCACATAACTTCTAATTCTTCACATAAGTTAGCAACGTACTGAGCATCTTTTTGTGCTTCTAGCCCTCTAAAATTGTGATTGAGATGTGCAACATATAGCTGTAATTCGTATCTCTTTTTAAGTGCTAATAGTATATGTAGTAAACATACAGAATCAGGCCCTCCTGAAACCGCTATGACGACCTTATCTCCTTTTGTCAAAAGACTATTTTCTTCAATTGTTCTAATAACTTTTTCAATATTTAGCATATGTCACTTCTCGATTGTTGTTCATTATATTAGTTCTCCCTATTTAGCTTGAAATTTCGCTTAGTATTATAACGCTTCTACTTCCTAAAGTATATACTGAATTGGTTTATCAATCTACATGCATTTTATTTAATTAGAATAATAATACGTGTTATTAACAACTTTCTTGTCGCTTTACTTGCCACCCTCGTCACCAATTTCAGCCTTGTCTTTTTCTTCTCACCACAAATCTTCTTTGTACACTAAAAAATCCCTTTGCAAGTGCAACAGCAACTTTCATTGTCAATCCTTCCATTTCTGTTGCTATAGTCGACAATTCTTTTGGTATATCTATGTTTTGCGGGCATTTAGGTACACATTTCCCGCAATCTTTACAAAGTGATGCGTAGGCTTTTTTACTAGCAATTCCTCCAAGTTGAAACCAATACAATCTTTTTGCTTTGCTTATTCCCATAGTGTTTTTTGCGTTATACAGTTCAAAACATCTTGGTATATCCACTCCGAAAGGGCAAGGCATACAGTRTYTWCWWCTNKTRCNAMRGWAMMRWKTWCATATCTTCATATATTTCTTTGACTGCATTAATTGTTTCTAACTCCTCTTTGCTCATTGAATTCATCTCTACTTCTGTTGCGATTTTTAAGTTTTCATCAATATGTACATCCTCGGTCATGCCTGAGAGCAGTAATGTTACTTCTTTGTGATTCCATATCCACCTCAGCGCCCACTCAGCAGGACTTCGTTCAATTTTGTTTTCATCATATTTTTCTTGAATTTCCTTAGGAATATTACTTGCTAATGTGCCTCCTCTTAAAGGTTCCATCACCATTACTGCAATATCCCTTTTATAGGCATACTCTAAACCTTCTTTGCCAGCTTGATTCTTTTCGTCTAAAAAATTATACTGTATCATGCAAAATACCCAATCATATGCATCGATAATTTTTTTAAACGTATCTTTATCTCCATGAAATGAAAATCCTACATTAACAATTTTGCCCTTACTCTTTTGCTCATCTAAAAATTCTAGCACTCCAAGTTTAAGCAACATCTCCCAATTCACATCGTTTAACGCATGCAATAAGTAATAATCTATATATTCTACTTGCAGCTTTCTTAATTGATCATTTAATATCATTTCCATATCTTCTGTTTTTTTCACAGACCAAGGCGGGAGCTTTGTAGCTATTTTCACTTTATCACGGTAGCCGTCTTTTAGTGCTTTTCCTATTAAAGCTTCGCTTGCCCCTGCATGGTATGGGTAGGCTGTATCTATGTAATTTAATCCTCTATCTATCGCCCCTCTTAGTTGAGCTATAGCTTTTTGTTCAATAATACGCCCATTCTTAGTATGGAACCTCATTGTGCCATATCCAAGTATTGATAACTCGTCGCCGTTTTTCGGTATTTTTCGGTATTTCAAAATAATCAACTCCTTGTATTATCATTCGGCAATAAAACAAAAGACCTATTACTTACTCTCTATACAAAATGCTGCGTATAATGGAACTGATTTTATTTCGTTTTCAAAACCAAAGTTTTTTGCTGATATCCTTATTGAGTATTTTGGATTGTATTTTTTCTTATATACATTTAGACTCCTTGACCTAGTGTTGATTCCTGCCTTTACTTCTATTGGGATTATCAAGTCCTCAGTTTGTATTATGAAATCTATTTCTGCTGTGTCTTTCGATGTCCAGTAGTGCAGGTCGAAACCGTTTGTTTTCAGAGCTTGTGCGACGTAGTTTTCAACTAAAGCCCCAATAAATGTAAAGCTATTGGTTTCGCTAGACATTATACTATGCAGAGATACTTTTGATTTTAATGTAAGCAGACCTATATCGCTCATATATATTTTAAAGCTAGATAAATCTCTATATGCTCTTGGTGGCATGTATCCATGCTCTATTTTGTGGCACTTAAGTATTATCCCCGCCGATTCGAGCCATGCTAATGAAGTGCCAAAAATTGTTGCCGTTCCACCTTTTTGCACTATTTTATATTGAAACTTCTTATTTTCTTTTGCCAATTGCGAAGGGATAGAATCGTATGCCCCAATAACTTTCGTCGCTTCGCTCCGAGATGTGTATTTAAACATGTCTGCAATATAACTATCTAAAATCCCATTTTTTATGTTTGCTACATCAATTATTCTTTTGTTTTCAGCATACTTTTTAATAACATTTGGCATTCCGCCCACTATCAAATAAGTTCTAAATAGTTCCAAGCAAAGGCTGTGAATTGATGGGGATATTTCTTCATTTTTGCCATAGCATTTTCTTATTTCGCTTACTAAGCTATCTCTTTCCACAGAACATAGAAATTCTTCAAAATCCATTGGATACAATGTCATCATATCTACTTTGCCTACTGGGAAAGAAGCTTTTTCTCTATCAATAGCAATCCCTAACAAACTTCCTGCAGCAACCACATGATATTCTGGAGCATCTTCACAAAAATATTTTAGAGATGTCAATGCCCTTTCACAAACTTGAATTTCATCAAAGAAAATCAAAGTTTTTCCTTTTTCGATCCTTTCACCAAAAAATAATTCCATCCTACCGATTAAAAACTCTGGCGTGATTTTAACCTCAAAATCTTTTACAATGTCCTCATTTGTCTCAAAATTTATATATATCATATTTTCATAGTTTTCTCTACCAAATTCGTTTACAATATAAGTTTTACCAACCTGCCTTGCCCCATTAATTATAAGTGGCATTCTATCTTTCTTGTTCTTCCACTCTAATAGCCTGTTCATAATTTTTCTTTTCATACTAACACCTCAAATCTATTATACTATACACCTTGTTTTTAAGTCAATAAAAATCAAATGTTTTTGATTCTTTATTATATAATAATCCTACTGTAATCTAACCTACTAAATTATGAAATTATTGACTCCAAGAAAGGTATAATTGCTTAATTTAAAGTCAAGCGCATACTATATGCGATGAATTTGTGATTTCCTCGGAAGCAGAAAAAAAGATACTAATTTAAATGACAGAGAGTATTAGGAATTAGAAAAATCGAATAGACAATAGAAAATCTAATAACTTTCCCATTTATTTTTTGAGAATAAGGTTGAAATTCTAACGATTCTTGGCAGCACAAAAAATATATTTAGAATATTTTCAGAAAAAGTGTCACACTTTCTCTTTTTAAATGGTTGTATATATGAAGGGCAAAAAGGAGGAGGTGAATATAATGATAAAGAAAAGGTGGATTGTAGTTATAATCTGTATAGTTGCATTAACCAGTTCGTTGGCAACAGTCAATGGAAATCCGAAAGGATTAGAAGATGAAATGCTAGTTATATCTCCACAAATGTTGTATATAAGTAGTGTAAGTAGTAGTCTTCACATGGAACAAGGCGCAGTGATTATAATATGCTCGCTGAGGGGATACCGTCATTTAACAGACAAAGTGAGAATATCTTCCTATCTTCAACAAAATATCGGTGGAAGATGGACAACTATCAAGCATTTCACAGAAACATTTAACAGTCACAGCGGGACAATGTTTGAAACACACACTGTCGAACAAGGTTACTCATACCGTGCGATGACATTCTTTTATGCCTACGGTGGACATGATGTGGAGTCGCAAGTAGTAATAAGCAATATAGTTCAGTAGTGAAATTAAGAAGGATTAATTGCAAATAAAAATAAAATTTGGAGGAAAACTTTTGAATAGAATAATCAATGGAATTTTTATGGCAATCCTTATAATGGTTGTTATAAGTTCACAAGTATTAGCTACAAATATGCCAAGCTTCAAAACCGAAAATTTCAAAGAAATACTAAAAACAGAAATTTCTCAAAAGCTAATGCTTCAAGAAATTTCCAAAATAGATTTAGAGGAAAATGTACATGTAATTCATAATAATGGGAAAGCAATAAAATCAGATTTTTTTACTGAAGGAAAAAACGAAGGTAATTATTTGATTGCAGTAACATACATTAGCCAAGGAAATACTATAAATAAAACAGTACATTTTGCAAATAAAAATAGTTTAACGCAAAGAGAATTAGATGCAGTGATTCATAGAGAAGTGAAACTATCACGCGCACAAACCGGAAATCCCCACCGGATACAAGTTCAATCAGCTAGTAGCTCAATTATAGAAACATATAGCTGGTCTTTCTTTGAAGGTAGTACTTTAGGAGCTACACTAAGAACAAATGTTACATCACAACGAATGGCAGATAATGCTATAATTAATGGTGTACCAGGTTCTGTATGGGATGTCACTAGCTTTTCTCAATTAGAAAAAGTAAATGGTACTAGACTTAATAATAAATATACAAGATTAAGTGTAGATTTAACTAATCAAGAATTATTATCTTTTGGACCTGCTCAATCTACATCTGGCGGAACTGTTAGTTTCAGTTTAAGTGGAGGCGGAGTTCCATCAGCATCTTACAGTTTCAATATTGATGGATTTAGCGTAGTAAATTTAAGTAGTTTATCAAGGAAATATGGAAGATGGAAATTTGTTGATCATTTTGGAAGCGAGCCGCAATTTGTAACTGATCCTGGTATAAGAGCTACCAATACTAGTGGCAGTTTCATAGTTGAATTAAGCCACACTGCGTCAGTCACTTATAATAATACTATAGCTAGAAAACATCGCACTGGCGTAATTCAAATTCATTTACCAGATAGATAAATTTAATTATGTTATTTCAAGCTTAGAAATTAGGAGGAAGGCAGAAGATGATATACTTAACGTTGCTACTAGTTTTAATACTATCTACTTTATTAGTTTTTTTACAAATTGCTTTTGCAAAAAAGGGTGCTTGGATTAGTTTAGTGCTTCCTAGCATTTTCTGTGTGATAAGCATCTACTTGTC
>NVVX01000070.1 GCA_002733545.1 Alkaliphilus sp. | reverse complement strand
AATAAATAAAATCACTTATGTCTCTTTTTTAATGTTAATTACACTTGCTTGCGGTGCATCATATATTGCGCTCAAGAAAACATAGTATAACAAAGTTTACTACTTAAACAATGTACTTTTTTCGCTATCATTGCTGAAGATTTCAAATGGACAAATATTTGATAATATATGAAGCATTAATCAAAACCTGTATTGAAAAAGATTGATGCTTCATATTTTCAATTACAATATCATGTCGTGATTGTGATAAGGCAACAACAGGTTTAAAGCTAATAATTATTATTTTCCTTACTTATTCTATGGAGTAATTTGTTTCTTTCACAGTATTATTTTTCAAATGATACTGTATTTATTACTGCAAAATATTCTCTGAAAATCATTCTGTTTCTCGTGCTTGCGGGTGTTTTTGCTGGCAGTCCAAAGACAGCAAAGCCAAGTCTTCTTGCAATTAGTTTCGACCTAAATACATGAAAGTCAGAGGTTACAATTAGAATATTAATATGCTCTCTGTCATCAATACTTGCTATAATGTTTTTTGAGTTTCTTAAATTCTCAAATGTAGATGTGGAAAACTCTTCTTTGTATATTCTTTCCTCTTCAATTCCTTTATCTACTAAAAAACGTTTTATCCCCTCTGCTTCAGTAATTGTATCTCCCTCTCCTAGACCACCTGTCGCAATCACTTTCACATTGTTTTCTTCTAGAAACTCATTGGCAATAACTAATCTATTATATAGTGTAGGCGAAGGTCTATCATCCCAAAGGGCAGCACCTAATATAATTACATAGTCTATGTCTTCATCTATCAGCTCTTCAATCCTAACTGGTGTTGCTCCCTTGTAAATTAAAGCTTGTATAAGTACAAAAGATGCTATCATAACAAAAAATACTGTAACTGTTGCTATAAAAACTACTTTTTTAAGCACAATTGCTCTCCTTTCAGCGAATTAGCACATTCTTGAGTAAACAACAACCTGACATTATCATTTGCAGCTAATTCAATTCCGCGTTTTATCGTTTCAACGTTTTTATAAGTATCTTCTATTGGGGCGAACTGAAATGCACCAATCTTCAAGTTTCTTGAACTCATCATAAACCTCTCTTTCAAGCATGAACTCAATAATGTCTATTGATAAAGAAACTATAACTCACTAACTGTATTAACGACAGCAAAATACTCTTTATTCTTAACAAGAAATCAAGATTATTCTCTTAGCCCTTTGTATCCAATATACACTATCCATAAATAAGCAAGTGTTTTCGGAATCATCAACGCTCCTACAAATCCATAGGTTGATGCAAATAGTACAACTGGTAAATAGCATGCAAATGATATTATTATTGCTATCCCTATTTTTTTGAATGCAACATCCATATGTTTGTTTGCTTCTTTTAGAATCAAATAGACTATTAAAACCCCTAGAATTGTAAAAGGTATATTCCTGTATATTCCCCAACTAAGCGGAGCGTCGTGTAGAGTCCACTTATTTTGAGGCATAAGAACTAATGCAATTCTCAAAACAACTAAAATTCCTGCAAAAATTCTAACTTTAGCGGTTTCTTTTATTTCAAATCGCATTTCCCAAATTCTAATTAATATTATGTAAAATATCGTCATCGAAATAGATGTTATAAGTTTTCCAATTCCTAGTATTGCTGCATTTGCCTCCATACCAGTGGTGAAATGTGCATACACTCTCGGTACTAAATGAAACAAATCTCCAAGCCCTAATACAAATCCCATAAAACCAAATAATTTTAGCAGTTTATTTTCTTTGTCCCTAAAAATCATTTTAAATGACATATAAAACACTAAAGAGAAATAAAACACACTAAATCCTAGTTCGAAATATTTCATTCTAAATGCTCCTTTTTTTTAATGACTTTAAAAGTAGTGAAACAAAATCTAGTATTCCGTAGTTATTTAAAACGTATCCTTCAAAGCTCTGAATACTTAACTCAATTTTTCCTTCTAGTACGCCACCCCACTGTTCATCCTGAGAGTGTTCAGCTAAATCAACGTCTTCACTAAATTTCATGTATAAAATTTGGTGATTCTCACCTTGGGACAAGTAAGCTTCTAAACCTTCTATTGCTATATCAGCTTTTGGTAATTTCAATATTGGTTCTGGGAATAAGTTTTCCATATTTTTGCCTCCAAATTCTCTTTAACGTTCCGTATTTTCGACATCTCTGAACTGGACCCTCAAAGCCCTTCTTCGCAGGCGGTGCTTGCACCCAGTGAAGAGATGTGCGTAGCGAACGGAAATGTATTGTTAGACGCTGTTGTCGCTTGATCCCTGAGGAATAGCCTCTTCCTCTACACCTAATGATATTCTTTAACTCCTAGTCGTTCTTTTAAACCTTCTTGTAGCATTAATGAAAAGTTCACATGATTATTTTCTGCTAGTTCATTTAGCCATCTTGGAATCGTCAATGTTTTCTTTACAGATTTATTTGCCATTTCTGCTCTGATTAATGGCATATATGCTTCAATCAAGGTGATAAACTCACCCTTGTTTAGTGTTATTCTTTCAGGTGCGGTTGGCACAGGAATTCCTTCTTTATCCCCTTCAAGGCAATACATATGTAATTCCAATGCCTCTTTAGCCATTACCATTGCTTCTGAAAGACTATCCCCTTCTGTAATACATCCTGGCAAATCTGGAAATATCACAGTATATCCACCGTTCTCTTCATCCACTAAAAATACAGCTGGAAATATATATCTATTTATAACATACTCCTTTCTAACTATTTCAGCTCTGCTTGCTTTAATATATTATTTAATGTTCCCGTCTTTAAATCTTTATTATGATAAGGCACGGAAATATTTTGGTAGGCGGTGGTGTCAGCAGGAATTACCTAGTAATGTAAATTGTGTAATTTTATATTAAATTTTGCCATTCTCTTTTGTTGTAGACAATTCTCCATATCCTTACTAGTATTTCTTCATCTGAGCATGTATAAAAAATACTATAGTTTTTAACATTCACTCGTCTTATTGCCCCAGGAATTATACCTACTTCTTTTTCTATAATACTCTGTCTTTTAGGAAATTCTGATAGACTTTCAATAGTTCGATAAAAAATACTTATTGATCTTTCGGCTGCATCCTTGTCATGTAATTCTTTTGAAATATAAGTGCTAATATTCTTTATGTCTTTATATGCATTATCTGATAATATTATTTTATAACTACTCATATTGTAAGCTCTCTCTTATCTTTTTAAAGGCATCTTCAAACTCTATTACTCTTCCTTCTTTAAAGTCGTTTTCAGCCTCTAATAATAGTTTTCTTAACTCAAATTTACCAGCCATTCTTTCATAGGTTTCTATACTCATAACAGCTAAATCACCTTTACCATTTCTTGTAATATAAATTGGCTCTAAATACTCGTTGCAAAAATCAGATATTTCACTATATTTATTTCTCAAATCTGAACTCGGTCTAATTGTTGGCATATCTTGCACCTCCTTATAATATATACATATTGTATCATAATTAAGATATGAGTTCAATTATTTTTAAATCACTACCTAGCAGACAGTGTCGTCTAACGTTGTTGCGCTCCCGACGTCTCTGAATCGGACCCTCAAAGCCCTACTCCTAGGCGGTGCTCGCACCCGATGAAGAAATGCGCGGAGCGAATGGGAGTGCTGTGTTATATGATGTTTCAATAATTGACTCCAACAAAAAATATTATTTCTCTTTTAAAATATGTTATGATTAATTATACTACATTATTAGATTGGAGTGAACTTAATATGAGTATAAACGTAACTGTTATAGTACAAAAAGAAGATGATTGGTATATCACTAAATGCTTAGAAAATAATGTTGCTTCACAGGGAAAGAGTATCGAAGCTGCTCTATCAAATCTTAAGGAAGCTCTTGAGTTGTATTATGAAGACGAAACGCCTGCTCCGATTTTTTCACAAACTTTCATTACTACAATGGAGGTAACCGTATAATGGGTTCAAAATATCCTATTCTTCCTCCTGATAAAATAATAGCCTCTCGGAATACCCGAGCATGTTCTTTCAAGGCTTACACTGAACACGTTTAGTTTTCCCTCCTGTTTTTTTCGGAGGTGTTTCTTTTTTTGGCAAAACAGAATTTCCAGTTCAATTATTACATTTGTATTAAATCTCTCTAAAACACTTGACTTTTCGAAATCAGCACAACAATCAAAGTGAAAGGATATTTTCCCCTTTACTAACAGCGATTGGAGTGTTTTAGATGAAACCAGCACCAGTTTCTCATGAATCATACCAGAATTTTATTTTGTTGAATTTACAGAAATATTTTTCTGGTTCTTTACTTGTTATTGTAAAAGCAGATTGGCTTGTAATCTATAAGCTTTGGATTACCGATCTCTCTTACGTCTCAACTTGGCTCATTGACTCTTATTCTACGAAAGGTCCTGCTCCGCGTGATCCATCTTCCATGATGCGTTCTTACTTACTGTTTCTTTTAACCAATCCCACCATTGGTATTACTAAGTGGGTAGACATGCTTCACCGCGTTCCACTTTACGCTATTCTTAGTGGTTTCGCGCCAGGAGATACCCCAGGCGTAGGTACGTTTTATGACTTCTTTAGTCGCATCTGGGGTTCTCAGATGCCTAATACTAGACCCAAAATTAAACAAAAGCGCAAGAAGAAAAATCAGAAGAAGAAAAAAACTAAAAAGGGTGAAAAAGTACCTGCTAAAACTGGTATTATAAGAAAACTAGTTGACCGCTTTTTTAAGTATGGTTCCAAGCAAAAGGTTCTTCCTTCTGATAAATTGTTTGATTTCTTCCAGTCTCAATTCCTTGCTGTTTCTTCTGAGTTGGGTTTGCTTGGGAATCCTAGCAATTTCACTGTCGCTGGTGATGCTACACCAATTGAAACTGCCAGGTACCCAAGAAGCAAACCTACTTGTGAATGCTACTCTCTTGGAATAACTAAATGTGATCATCCAAGAATTTATTCACAACCCGATTGTAACTCAGGCTGGGATAGCTCTAGAGAAAAATTCTTTAATGGCTACCATCTTTACATGTTATCTGCTAGCGATTCACATTATGATTTGCCTCTATATCCTCGTTTGAATCCTGCCTCTAGGCATGATTCTATCAGCTTGCTTGCTAGCTTAAATGAGTTTTTACAGCGTTCTTCTTTATCCGCTATTGATAGAATTCTTCTTGATGCTGCTCATGATGCTATGGCTATATATGAATTGTTAAATCATCTAAACATTGAACCTTTTATAGATCTTAATCCTCGCACAAAACATAATTTAAGCACTGCTTGCGATATTCAAATTTCGCCTAAGGGAGTGCCTATTTGTTCTTCCAATTTAGAGATGAAATCAAATGGGTTTGATAAATCTCAAAATCGGGTAAAATGGCGTTGTCCTCTTGCTTCTGGCGCTAAAAATACTTGTACCAATCCTTGTTCTAATGCTACGTATGGTCGCACTTTCCACACTTTTAATGAGGATAATTTGCGTCTGTTTTCTGAAATACCTCGTTCTTCTAAGAAATGGAAAGACATTTATAAAAGACGTTCTTCCGTAGAGCGCTCTAACAAGCGCGAAAAAATTGATTACCATTTAGAAGATGGTCGTCATCGCTCTACTAAAATGTGGACTATACGTACTTATTCTGTTATGATGTGCCAACATATTGATGCTTGGTATTTTCACTTGCATGATTCTCTCTTGGCTGCAAATAGCTCGCAGTTTGAGGATCTGCAAAACAGTATTCTTGCTTAAACTCTTGTCTAATAGGTAATCATTAAAGACCTGCTGATTGGCTTGTTTGCAATGATCTTTTTTAAAAAATCGTCCCTACATCTGATTACTCTCTTCTCAAACTCATAGTTCCCAGTTGATTTCTTCCATTTTAACAATAATTTCTTTGCTTATTCCGAAAGGCTATAATAATAAAAGTATTAACAAGATTTGGCTTTGAAAAAATATCCCAAAAAGGTAGTCATGCAAAATTCAAAAATAGCGTAACTCCTATTAAAACTGTTATTATACCAATGCATAGCGAAGTAAGAAAAGGAACCTTAAAAAGTATACTTCAACAAGCTGACATTACTATAGATGAATTTGTAAAACATCTTTAAATTTATGATAGGTGAACATTAATCTTAAATTAGTTTGGATAGGATGATTGACTCTTCAATCATCTTTTTATTTTACAAAACCACTCAATAATATATCCCTAATAAGACCCCAAGGAATTATTTGTATTTGTCAAGCGAAAAGTATCCACCCTATTACTCGAAAATGACCCACTTTGAAACAAAAAATATTATTGCAACATTTCTAGAGTTTCCTTAGTTCT
>NVVX01000020.1 GCA_002733545.1 Alkaliphilus sp. | reverse complement strand
TGTTAGCCAAACGGCAATTCAGAAATACATTAAAAGTCAAGGGTAGGCTTACATCCACTAACCTAAAGGTTACTGGTTTTACGCCCAACTCTATAAATTAGATAAAAATGGAAAGTTACTCATTCTTGATTTTAACAAAGCTCACTACAAAGCTAAGATATTTAGCTTTTTAGAGCATTTGTTGCTTGGGAAAGTATATTATAAAACTAGTAAAGAAGTACTGAAAAATGTCGAGAGAAGATTTGATGTTGTTAAATTTGTTGATTTTAAATACTATTTTATACTTCTAGCAAAAAAGAAATAAGCTATGGTGGGGTTGAAAAATATACCCTTAAATATAGTACGCGGAGGCGGAAGAACTATGAACAAAAACATATACATTTTCATTACTATATTATTTCTGATAGTAAATGTTGGGTGCAGTAGTGCAGAGAAGATTGAAACTAGCAACGACGAAATTGAAGTTGATAATAATACTTTTTTAGAGCAAGGGAGCGATAGGACTACTAAGGGCAATAACGTAGCAGAAGATGAATTGGTGAGCGTTGAGCCTGAGTATGTCTATGTAAAAATCTCTGCAGTAGGCGATGTTATGGTACATAGTCCACAATTTAGAGCGCAATTTAACAAAACTACTAACACTTATGATTTCACCAATAACTTTAGCTTTATTAAACCACATATTTCTAGCGCTGACTTAGCACTTGCTAATTTAGAAACAACTTTTGCAGGTATGGAAAAAGGATTTTCAGGCTTTCCATTTTTCAACACTCCGGACGAACTTGCATATGCTCTAAAATATGCTGGTTTTGACGTTATTTCAACTGCAAATAATCATATTTTTGATAGAGGAAAAGAAGGAATATTAAGAACTATTCAGATTCTAGAAGAGAACAATTTAGAAGTTATTGGAACTAGAAGAAATGAGGAAGATGAAAGCTTTATAATAACCGAAGTAAATGGTATTAAAATTGGAATAACTGCATATGCGGCTGAAACTCCAAGGCAAGGAGAGGTTAGAGCAATAAATTCAATTAGGATGCCTAAAGAAGTTGAAGCAATTATTGATACCTTTGGATTTGAAAATTTAGAAGAAGATTTAATCAAGATGAAAGAGCGAATTCAAATAATGAAGCAAAGAGGTGCAGAAATAATAGTATTTTATATGCATTGGGGAAATGAGTATTGGAGGCAGGCTTGTAAATACCAAGTGAAAATAGCGCAGGCTTTAACAAACTATGGGGCAGATGTTATTTTGGGAAGTCATCCACATGTAATACAACCTATTGAGTTTTTATATTCTCAAATTGATGGAAGTAAAACGGTGGTAGCATATTCAATGGGAAATATCTTGTCGAATCAAAGATATGAAACGTTAGGGAACAAATATACCGAAGACGGGGTTATAGTCAATCTTACTTTCAAAAAGAACAGCGCTACTAATAAGATTATTTTATCTAAAATAGGAATAGTGCCTACTTGGGTACATAGATATGTACAAGAAGGACAGCGGGCATACGAAATTATTCCTGTAGTGGATGCATTGCCTGATGGGGAAAAATTCAACATCTATTCAAAAAAAACCATGTTAAGAATTAAGAAGTCTCTAGAGAGAACATTAGAAGTAATAGATATAAAAGACAACAAGATAAGTCTTGAAACTCGCAAGCATAACGAACCCTTTGCGCTAGAATTTATAAAAGAATCTTCGAGTCTAGACCACGGGGATAAACCCCGAGGTATTTTAAAGGATGATTCTCTTGAAACTTTGTCAGGCTTCGCCCAAGTCGTTATAAAACACTAAGACCATTCGACTACACTTTGTTTGCTCAGGTTGATAAGAGAGAAGGGCTACAAAGCCGCTAGGACATACAATAGTCAGATGTTGAAAATATATTATGATTACAGGCTAACAATATAGGGTAAAATTCATATAACAAGAACCTACGATTGGAGGTGATTACAGTGGTTTATATTTTTATAGCAGATGGATTTGAAGAAATTGAAGTGATGACGATAGTCGATATTTTAAGAAGAGCGGATATTGATACTAAATTAGTGTCTGTAGATGGATACGAAGTGGTGGGTGCGCACGGAGTAAGAGTTTTGGCAGATATCCACATAGGAGTAATCGATGAAGACAACATGGAAATGTTAGTACTTCCAGGTGGAATGCCGGGGACTACAAATCTTGAAAATTCTATAGAGTTGATAGAGTTAATTGAAAGATCTAATCAGAGCAATACCCTCATAGCAGCTATATGTGCCGCACCGATGATACTAGGAAAACTAAAACTTCTTGAAGGCAAAAAGGCGATTTGTTATCCTGGTTTCGAGAAACACTTAATTGGAGCTAAGATAGTTGAGCGTAAAGTTATTAAAGATAAGAATATAATTACATCAAGAGGCCCAGGAACTGCCTCGGATTTTGCTTTTAAGATTGTTGAGGTGCTAAAAAACAAAGAAATTTCAAATCAACTTAAAGAAGGCATGTTGTATGGAAGATGAAAAGTTCGATAAGAAGACGGGTTGATGTCACCTTTTGGACGGAGTAAAAAAAGTTGGCCGCGACCCAGTCTCCTTGTCATATTCGCTTGTGCTCATTTATACATATCTCTATCCACTTACAAGAACCACATATTGTGAAGACATTATTGTCTTTATTTATCTCTTTACGAATGAACTTAAATATCTCGCTCGCTTTAATTATAGTTCCTGCAGTCAGGTTAAACTTATCTAAAACGTTTAAATCCATTTCTCTTAGTTCGATTTCAGAATCCGCATCTTTAGCGCACACAAGAATATTTCTATTGTTGGTTCTATTGTTTATAGAATGTGGGCAATGTAAACAAAGGGCATCACATTCAGCAACAATATGAAGAAATAAGTTGTCATTGTTTTTTATTGCGCCTATTACTTTGTACATATTGTCTACAAAGGTTTGGTTATATCCAAACCCCTTAAAACTTTGCATGCATAGCAAGTGATGACCTCTGATTTTCATTATCTTGTTTTTTTGATTTTTCATTTTTTTCACGTCCCAAGTATTTATGTATAAGATATTTTATAGATTATCATATAGTACTTACCTTTTTCAATAGAAAAAGATATAATAGAGTAAAATAAGAAATTTGATGAGGTTTTATGGAGGACAACAATGGAAAAATCACTAAAAAAAACAGTGGATAAAAAAAGTGTTTTAACAAAGAAAAAAATATTGAAAGCGATAGAAGAACTAGAAAGGCTGTACCCTGATGCAGATTGCGAACTAGATTTCACTTCTCCTTTCGAACTTCTAATAGCGGTAATACTATCAGCTCAATGTACAGATAAAAGAGTAAATATAATTACTAGAGAGTTGTTTGAAAATTACAATACAGCAGAAAAAATGTTAAAGTTAAGCGTACAAGAATTAGGTGTGCTTATTAGAAGTTGCGGTTTCTATAGAGTGAAAAGCCAGAACATTCTTAAGACCTGTGATATTATATTTAATCAACATGATGATAAAGTACCTAACACAATGGAAGAACTCATAAATCTCCCGGGTGTAGGGAGAAAAACTGCTAATGTCATTTTAAGCAATATTTATGGACAAGAAGCAATTGCAGTAGACACGCATGTATTTAGAGTATCAAATAGAATAGGCTTAGCAAATTCTAAAAATGTATTAGATACAGAAAAACAATTAATGAAAAATATTGTGAAGAATATGTGGTCAAAATCTCACCATTTGCTTATATTCCACGGACGTAGGGTTTGTGATGCAAGAAAACCAAAATGCAATATTTGTACTTTAAGCGAGCTATGTATGTATCATAAAAGAAGAGGCGATTCTTGAATTGAAAACTAAATTAGAACAGCCTTCCTTTTGCCCTTTGCTTGAAGAATTATTATTTAGTTTAGAGAATCAGCAGGATAAAACGCTTTTTAAGAGAAGTAATTAAGAAAAGGATTATGTGAAAAAAGAACTTGGCATAAATGAAAGGATGTACTGTATGGACAGAGAAAAAGCAAACAATGAACTATTAACTTTTGCACTAGATATTGGTACAAGATCTGTAGTAGGGATATTAGGTTCATTAGAGAAAGATGTTATTAAAATACACTATAGTGATATGCAGTTTCAAACTAAAAGAGCAATGTATGATGGGCAGATTCACGATATTGATGGTGTGGTTGAAGTTGTAAAAGAAGTAAAAAAATCACTAGAAGGCAAAGCTGGCATAAAACTTAAAAAAGTAGCAATTGCAGCAGCAGGAAGAGCATTAAAAACAAGCAGATTAACAATAGAAAGAGAACTAGATGAGAGTGAAGCAATTGATAAGCATTTTGTAAGAAGCATTGAAATTGAGGGACTTCAAGAAGCGCAGATGAAACTAGAAGAGAATTCTCTAGATGCATCTCAGTACTTTTGCGTTGGTCATACTGTAGTTAATTATTATTTAAATGATATACTAATAAAAAACCCGACTGGACATAAATCCAAAAAAATTGGGGTAGATATTCTAGCTACCTTCTTACCTTATGCAGTTGTAGATAGTCTTTATGCAGTGATGAAAAAAGTAGGCTTAGAAGTAAGTTTTATGACCTTAGAGCCGATTGCTGCGATTAGTGTTGCGGTTCCTCAAAATGTAAGGCTACTAAATATTGCATTAGTGGATATTGGTGCAGGAACTTCTGATATTGCCATTACAAGAGATGGCTCTGTTACAGCATACGATATGTCGTCGACTGCAGGGGATGAGATTACAGAAGCATTAGTACAAATTTTTTTGCTAGACTTTGATAGCGCTGAAATAGTGAAATGCAATTTACATAAGGCTCAAATGCAGTCTTTTCAAGATATTTTAGGAATGCAACATAAGTATGAAAGCGAAGAAATATTAGATAAAATTCAACCCGCAATAGAATTAGTTGTAAAAGATATAGCTAAGAGAATTATCGTGCAAAATGGCAAAGCGCCCAGTGCTATTTTTCTTATTGGAGGAGGAAGCCAAATACCAAGGCTGCCTGAACTCTTAGCAAACAAGCTAGGTCTGCCAAAAGAAAGAGTAGCTGTTAGAGGAATAGAAACTATAAAGAATTTGGAGCATGAAGAACTTGTAGTAGCTGGACCTGAGGGGATTACACCAGTTGGTATTTTAGCTAAGACGTTAGAGTATCATGATATTGACTTTATTGAAACAACAGTTAATGGTAGAGGAATTAAATTGTTTCAATCAAAACAGCTTAAGGTAAGTGATGCTTTAGTGCTAGCAGAATTTAATCCGAGAGATTTAATTCAAAAGAAAGGTGCAAGCTTGAACCTTATTATAAATGGAAAAAATACAATGTACTTCGGTGAGTACGGTGAAGCAGCAGAGATATATGTAGGAAACAAAGAAGCACATTTAGATACTACAATAACAGATGGAGATGTCATTAAAATTGACCCAGCAAAAGCAGGGCAAGATGCGACACGCTGCTTAAATGATATCATAGATTTCGCTAAGGGTTTTTATTTGGACGGAAGATGGCTTAATCGAGCGCAAAACGTTACTGTTAATGGAAGACGCGAAAGCACAGGAAGAGATTTAGATAATAATGACAAGGTAGAATTTGACGAAATTAGTACAGTGGCTGACCTATGCAATTTCATGAAAATTGACTATGATAAGCATAGTATTTTAATGGGAGATAAAAAAGCAAGTAAAACCACTAAGATTACAGACAATATTTATATCTCGATAGAAAGAGAAGTTTTAACTGACAAGAGCAAATATGATGAAAAAAATGCAAAAACCGAAGAAGATGAAGACTGTATATATGTTATATATAATGGATCACCCTTAAAAAT
This sequence comes from Alkaliphilus sp., assembly GCA_002733545.1. Lineage (GTDB taxonomy): Bacteria > Bacillota > Clostridia > Peptostreptococcales > NVVX01. Next base: position 41,830 of record NVVX01000020.1, on the reverse strand, counting down.
AGTGAAGAATAGAGAGCAATTGATCTTCGTAGATATTTTTGATAGCATTGATTTTGATAGAAGTAAAGTTAATGGAAAACTTGTGCTAACCCATAATGGGCAGCCTGCAAACTACACTAACCCATTAAATGAAAAGGATATTATTGTTATTGAATGGACAAAGTAGTATTATAGCATTTGCCCAAGTCGTTATAAAGAATACACAAAATAAGAACTTATTTAAGGTTCTTTTTTTGCTTGAAAAGGATAGAAGAATAAAATTGACAAAGTCAAATAATATGTAGAGAGAGAGTAAATTGTTTAGTTTTTCTAGGGGGTTTGATGGGTATGAGAAAATGGAAATGGTTCTTGTGGTTTATTATAGCTATTACTATTTTGGGGTTAGTAATTTGTGCTGTGTTTTCTGCATTGGTACTGACGCAGCGAGAGATTTACCATAATGTCTACGTTGAACATGTGAATGTCGGAAGTTTATCAAGAGAGGAAGCAATGCAGAAAATAGAAAATATCTTTGAAAATGAATTAAAAGAGAGAAGAATACGATTTTTTTACAACAAACATGAATGGAAATTCACTTATGAGAAATTAGGTTACTCGTACTTGTACGAAAATGCCATAGAAAATGCGTATAAAATAGGAAGACAAGGTGATTTGTTTTCTAGGGTAAAAAAGATAAATAGTTTGAGAAATAAACCTGCTAGGATAGCTTTAGAAGGATATTTCAACCATGGCTCAATAAATGAAATTATTTTAGAAATTGAAGAAGCAGTTAAGAGTGAGGAAGTAGATGCTTCGATTATCCGTGAAAATGGGATTTTTGTTATTACTAATGAAATACTAGGGACCAGATTAGATCGTAACTTGTTAAGAGTGAGAGTCGAAGAAGCGATTAAAAATTATAAGCTCCAAGATATAGAGATACCGGTTAAGTACATAAGTCCACGTTTAACGAGAGAAAAGTTGTTAGCGATTCAGGATGTAATCGGAGAATATGCTACAGAATTTGATAGTAGCGTAATTGGACGAAGCAAAAACATACTACTAGCATCAAGTAGCATTGATGGGACTCTATTAATGCTTGGCGAAGCACTTTCATTTAACAAGCAAACAGGCAGAAGAACAGCACAAGCAGGTTATCAAGTTGCGCCAGTAATTTTAAATGGGGAATTAGTGCCTGCTATTGGCGGAGGGATATGTCAAGTTTCATCTACTTTATACGCAGCTGTTTTAAGAGCTGACTTAGACGTAATACAAAGACAAAATCATTCTATGCCTGTAAGCTATATGCATATTGGTCAAGATGCAACTGTTAGTTATGGTTTTATTGATTTTGAATTTGCAAATAGCGGAGAATATCCTGTTTTTTTAGAAAGCTATGTAGATGGCAACAAGCTAGTTGTTAGATTTCATGGTAAAAGAGATAACAACATATATATTAAGATTCACTCTGAGATTGTAAGTGAAATTAAGCTAGATAATAAAATAATAAAAGATCCTAGCGTGTATTTAGGAGAAACAGAAATAAAAAGAAAAGGCAGAACAGGGTTTAGAGTTAATACATATAAAATTTATATGGAAAATGATGAAGAGATCAAAAGAAAATTAATAAGCAAAGACCTTTATCCACCTCTTTATTCTATTTGGATAGAAGGAACAAAACATGCGTCAATAGAAGCGAAGAGCGAAGCTGAAGAAAAGGAATCAAGTAATGATTGAATTCACATAAAATAGTTTCATATATGAGTGAAACTATAGTGAGCAAAAGAGATAAAAAAATACCATGAAGTATGTTGAGTTCTAGGCTAGAATGATGTAATATGAGTGTATACTTATTTGTATGTAAGAGAGGATACACTATGGAAAAAAGAATCGCTTTGAATATAACTTTGATGGTTATCGCCATTACTTTGCTTGGAATTTTGGGGAGTTTATTTTTCTTTAATACAGCTATTTTAGGTCTGATTTTAGGAATTATTGCGCTTGTAGTAGTAGGACGAGCAAATGGATACAATTGGGGCACGCTGTTAACTATGATAAAAAAAGGCGTTAAAAAGGCATATATCGTATTAATTATTATGTCATTAGTAGGTATGTTATCTGCGATATGGATGAAATCTGGAACTATTCCTTCGTTGATGTTATTTGGATTTGAGTATTTATTAGGCATGAATTTTTTGCTTGCATCATTTTTAATTATGGGTCTTATATCTATGTTATTAGGTACAGCGATAGGTACAATTAGTACTATTGGGATACCTTTATTTGAAATTGGTTCGGTGATAGGAATGCCGCCAGCTGTTATTGCAGGTGCAATCATATCAGGCGCTTACATTGGCGATAGAACGTCTCCTCTTTCTAGTGTGGCAAATTTAATAGCTATTATAACTGAAACAAAACTAATGCCAATGTTAAAGCATTTTGTTAAAACACTTTTTCCTGTGTTTTTAATTTGTCTCGTTGCTTATTTCTTAATAGGAAGACCATACGTAATTCAAGGTGATAGTTTAAATCAAATAAATATTATTAAAGAAATGCTACATTCCCATTTTCAGTTAGGTTGGTATTCATTAGCACCTGCTTTTATACTTATTGTACTGGCAATATCTAAAGTGCATATAGTGTATTGCATGTCTGTTGCACTTATTTCGAGTATTTTTATTTCAGTCTTAACGCAAGAGGTTAGCTTTATGATGTTAACAAATGTTCTAATACATGGGTATTATCCTGGTGAAGCTGAAGTTGCCAAGCTATTATCAGGCGGAGGTTTGCTATCAATGACAAACGTTATTTTGACAATAACTGCTTCTACTGCATTAAATGGTCTGCTTGAATCTATGGGATTACTTGAGCCTTTGTTAGAGAAGTTTTTCAATGGAACAAAACGAACGGGTGATTTGATTCTTAAAACAGTTGGATTAAGTGCTGGGATTTCGGTAACAACTTGTAGCCAAAGTCTAGCAATTATCATACCGGGAAGAGCACTTAGAAAAAGGTATATAGATGAGGGTTTGAGTTCCGACGAATTAGCGAGGACAATCGCTGATTCTGGGATTGCTGTTTCTCCACTGATACCATGGAATATTAACGCTGTTGCAATTACTTCAATGCTTGGAGTAGGGGCGTTGCAATATTTCCCATATGCATTTTTGTGTTTTCTGCTTCCAATAGCTTCAATATTTTTCGGGTATTTTGGTAAAAACAAGAAATCAGCTAAAATTGAACAAGTTAGTATAAGACGGGAAAATGAAAAAGAGGTGCTGCGATGAGTTCTTTTGTACATCTACATTTACATACAGAATACAGCCTACTAGATGGGTTTACAAGAATAAACAAAGTTATGGACAAAACAATAGAGCTAGGAATGGAAGCAGTTGCAATAACAGACCATGGCTCTATGTTTGGGGTTGTAGATTTTTATAAAGCTGCCAAGAAAAAAGGATTAAAACCAATAATTGGTTGTGAAGTATACACTGCACCACGCTCAATTTATGATAAAACAGCAAATGTTGATAATCAACTAGGACACTTAGTTTTGCTTGCAAAAAATAATGGAGGTTACCAAAATCTAATAAAAATGGTGTCAAAAAGCTATATTGAAGGGTTTTATTATAAACCAAGGATAGACTACAAATTACTAGAAAAACATTCTGAAGGGTTAATAGCCCTTAGCGCATGTTTAGCTGGAGATATTCAGAAATTTATACTACAAGGACAATACAAAAAAGCAAAAGAGTTAGCTCTTTACATGAATAAAGTTATGGGACAGGATAATTTCTATTTAGAGCTGCAAGATCACGGAATAAAGGAACAAGAGCAGGTAAACAAGGACCTGATTAAAATAAGCAAGGAAACAGGGATACCACTAGTGGCTACTAATGACTGCCATTACACTGAAAAAGATGATGCAAAAGCACATGATGTATTATTATGTATACAAACAGGAAAAGTATTAGAAGATAGAGATAGAATGAAATTCACAGGAGATGAGTTTTATTTTAAGTCGCCAAAAGCAATGAAGGAGCTTTTTTCTTATGTACCAGAAGCGATAGAGAATACAGCTAAAATAGCAGAAAAATGCAATGTTGATTTTGAGTTTGGAGTAATGCATCTGCCAGAATATGATACACCAATAGAATATTCAAAAGATGATTATTTGAGAAAGCTGTGCTTTGAGGGTCTTAAAAACAGATATGGTGAACGTTCTAAGGATATGGAAGATAGACTTGAATATGAACTAGGTATAATAAAACAAATGGATTACACTGAGTATTTTCTAATTGTATGGGATTTTATTAGATACGCAAAACAAAATGATATCGCTGTTGGTCCTGGGCGCGGAAGTGCAGCTGGGAGCATCGTTGCTTATACGCTTGACGTAACAGACGTAGATCCTATTAAATACAATTTAATATTTGAAAGATTCCTAAATCCTGAGAGAATATCTATGCCGGATATAGATATAGACTTTTGTTATGAAAGACGAGAAGAAGTAATAAATTATGTTAAGAATAAATATGGATCAGACAAAGTTGCACAAATTATCACATTTGGAACTATGGGAGCAAGAGGAGCAATAAGAGATGTAGGAAGAGTTCTTAATATTCCTTACAACGATGTAGATAAAATAGCGAAAATGATTCCTTTTGAGCTTGGAATAACAATAGACAAAGCATTAAAGATAAATCCTCAGTTAAAGAAATTGGCTAAAGAAGATAGAGATATTGCAGACTTAATAAAAATGGCTAAAGAACTTGAAGGTATGCCAAGGCATGCATCTACTCACGCCGCAGGTGTAGTGATAGCAAAGAAAACATTAGATAGCTACGTTCCTTTATATATGCATGATGAAAATGTGGTGACCCAGTTTGCTATGGGAACTTTAGAGGATTTAGGTCTTCTTAAAATGGATTTTTTAGGACTAAGGACATTAACAGTAATTAAAAATGCACTAGATATTATTAAACTCAGTAGAGGGATAAAAATTGATTTTTCCACTTACGAAGATAAGAAAGTATATGAAACAATAAGTAGAGGAGATACATTAGGTCTTTTTCAGTTAGAGAGTAAAGGAATGGTACGCTTTATGAAAGAATTAAAGCCTAGCTGCTTTGAAGATATTGTCGCAGGGATATCACTCTATAGACCAGGACCGATGGATTCAATTCCTAAGTATATTGAAAATAAAAACAAACCTGATATGATTAAATACTCTCACGAAAAATTGAGACCAATACTAGATGTGACATACGGGTGCATGGTTTATCAGGAACAAGTAATGCAAGTTGTAAGAGAATTAGCGGGATATAGTTTTGCAAGAAGTGATCTAGTTAGGCGTGCAATGGGTAAAAAGAAAATGGACGTAATGGAAGAAGAGAGAGAATATTTTGTAAATGGAAAGCTAGATGAAAAAGGAAATATAGAAATAATGGGAAGCGTTAGAAATGGTGTGCCCAAGAATGCAGCAAATCAGATATATGATGAAATGATAGACTTTGCTAAATATGCATTTAATAAATCACACGCTGCAGCCTATGCAGTTTTAGGATATCAAACAGCTTTTTTAAAAACTTACTATAGAGTAGAATTTATGGCGGCGATAATGACGAGCATTATGGGAAACACGTCAAAAATAGCACAATATATACAAGATTGCAGAAAGTTCAAAATTGACATTTTGAGTCCTGATATTAACAAAAGCTATGCAAAATTCACAGTAGAAGAGGGAAAGATTAGATTTGGGTTAGCTGCACTTAAAAATGTAGGGGTGGGTGCTATCAAAGCTATAATAAAGATTAGAGAAGAAAAAGGAGATTTTCTTTCGTTTTCTGATTTTTGTAGTAAAGTGCCTTCAAAAGACATTGGTAAAAAAGCAGCAGAGAGTTTGATAAAAGCTGGCGCATTTGATCAACTAGGTGCTCACCGTGCACAACTTCTGGCAGTTTACGAAAACGTACTTGATAGTGTTAGTAAAGATAAAAGAAATAATATTGAAGGACAGATCGGTCTGTTTGATATTGTAGACAAAGATACAACTACTAAAGTAGAAGAACAATTCCCTAACGTAAAAGAGTTTTCGGAAAAAATCAGATTAACGATGGAAAAAGAAGTGTTAGGGTTGTATATTAGTGGTCATCCTTTAAAAGAATTTGAAGATGAGCTTAAAATCTATTCGTCAGTTACAAGTAGTGAATTAGAAGAATTACAAAATGAGCAAGTAGATAATATCCTAAGAGATGGTTCAAGGGTGATTGTTGCAGGAATTATCACTGAAATTATAAGAAAGACAACTAAAAACAATAAAGCGATGGCTTTTGTCAAAATAGAGGATTTGTATGGACATATGGAATGCATATTATTTCCAACAATGTTGAATCAGTACACGCATTTAATTGAGATAGATAAAATGATTGTGGTAGAGGGGAGACTGAATTTCAAGGAAGAGGAGACTCCAAAGATTTTAATAAGCACACTAAAACCACTACTAAAGATGAAAAAAGCCAAGCTGAACATTTTGTTCAACGATAAAAATGATATGGAAAAGATGGAGGAGATTAAATCTGTTCTTAAAAAGTATTCGGGTGATACTCCTGTATTTTTATCTTTAAGATATTTAGAAAACAATAAAGTGCTCAGGGCTAATCGTGAATTGTGGGTAAAGAAAGATGCTAGCTTAATAGAAGAGTTAAGTGATATAGTAGGTGTTGGAAATGTTAAATTATTAGATTGATTAATTTAGTTAGTTAAAGAACACTATCTTGTGGTATAATGTGAAGAGTTTAAGGATCAGTTATATGTCGGGATTGGCAGATATTTTTCTGAGGAGGCTGTTGTTATGTGGGCAGTTGTATATATGGCAAATAATGATGAAGTAGCAAATAGAATTCAAGAATTGTTAGAGAGTGAAGGATTACTAGTGAAGGTAAAAGAAGTTACCCTGACAAAAGAAGAAGGCATACGTGAGATTATGATTTTAAGTTCAGAAGTTGATGCAGCGCATAATATATTAATACAACATGGCTATTAGCGAATGATTGAAAAAACAAAGGGAGACAATCCGCTTGTTTTTTGTAACTTATGCGGGACATATTTTAAGAGGTGGGACTAATAGAGACCACACAAGAGCAGGCAAGCACAAATGGACATTTATAATATGGAAGGAGTGCTGTAGCATGAAAAAAATAGCAGTGTTAACTAGTGGAGGAGATGCACCGGGAATGAACGCAGCCGTAAGAGCTGTAGTACGTAGTGCTATTTATTACGGAGCCGAAGTTTACGGTGTTAAACAAGGTTTTCATGGATTAATTAGAGGGCAAATTGAAAAAATGGACCGATCATCAGTTGCAGATATAATTCACAGAGGGGGTACAAAATTACAAACCGCAAGAAGTGAAGAATTTAAGACTGAGGCTGGAAGAAAACGAGCGATGTATGCAGTGGAAATGTTTGGAATAGATGGAATTGTAGTTATAGGAGGAGACGGTTCATTTAAGGGGGCGCAAAAGCTAGACGAACTAGGAGTGCCTACAATAGGAATTCCGGGAACTATTGACAATGACTTAAGATATACTGAGAGCACAATAGGTTTTGATACTGCAGTCAATACCGTAATTGATGCTATTAGTAAAATTAGAGATACATCTTCATCCCATGGTCGTGCTAATATAATAGAAGTAATGGGAAGGCATTGTGGAGATATCGCGCTGTATGCAGGACTTGCTGGTGGAGCAGAAACTATTATTGTACCAGAGATGTATTTTGATATAAATAAAGTATGTGGCAAGCTAGTGCAAGGTAAAAACAGAGGGAAACTACATAGCATTATCATTCTTGCAGAAGGAGTAGGAGATAGGTTTGAAATGGGTAAGCAAATTGAAAAAATTACGGGGATAGAAACACGTGTGACGATTTTAGGCCATATACAACGTGGCGGAAGTCCAACTGCTTATGACCGAATTTTAGCTAGCAAGTTGGGCGCAAGATCAGTGCAATTACTATTAGAGGGTAAAAAAGCTAGAGCTGTTGGAATTAAAGGACTAAATGTAATTGATGTATCATTGGAAGAAGCAATAAACGCCGATTCAAGCTTTAATGAAGAAATGTATGATTTAGCGGATATTCTATCAATTTAAACAAGGAGGAAATATTTTGAAAAAAACGAAAATTGTATGTACAATTGGACCAGCAAGTGAGCAAAAAGAAATCTTTACAAAACTTGTATTAGAGGGGCTTAATGTTGCACGCCTAAACTTTTCGCATGGAGATCATGACGAGCATGGTAAGAGAATAAAAATGATTAAAGAGGTAAGAAAAGAACTGGATAATCCTATTGCAATTCTGCTAGATACGAAGGGTCCAGAAATTAGAACAGGTAAGTTTAAAGATCCAGAAGTATATTTAGAAGAAGGCAATAAATTTACCATAACGTCTAGAGATGTTATGGGGGACGAAACAATTTGTTCGGTTACTTATGCTGACATAGCAAAGGATCTTCAAGTAGGAGACACGATTTTGATTGACGATGGGTTAGTAGGGCTTAGAGTAGACGAAGTTCTTAATAGAACTGATATTTTATGCACAGTACAGAATTCTGGAATAGTAAAAAACCACAAAGGTGTAAATTTGCCAGGAGTAAAAATCAATTTACCGGCATTAACTGAAAAAGATATTAGTGATATTATTTTCGGCATAGAAAATGATATTGATTATATTGCTGCATCATTTGTGAGAAAAGCAGTTGATGTACTAGCAATTAGAGAAATATTAGAGAAGAACAACGCGCAACACATACAAATTATTTCTAAAATCGAAAACCAAGAAGGTATGGATAACCTAGATGCGATAATTGAAGTTTCTGATGGAATAATGGTTGCAAGAGGTGATTTAGGTGTCGAAATACCTACAGAGGAAATACCTCTAGCACAAAAAGAGATGATTCGTAAATGTAACCTAGTAGGAAAACCTGTAATTACAGCAACTCAAATGCTTGACTCTATGATGAGAAACCCTAGACCAACAAGGGCAGAAGTAACAGACGTGGCCAATGCAATTTTTGATGGAACAGATGCAATTATGCTCTCGGGAGAAACAGCAGCTGGGAAATACCCGATTGAATCAGTAAGAACAATGTCAAATATAGCAAAAAGAACTGAAGAAGCACTTGAGTATAACGGATTTGTAAAAATAATGATGCAAGGCGAGAGGTGCACAATAACAGATGCAATTAGTCACGCAACTTGTAGTACAGCAAAAGACTTATCAGCGACAGCGATTCTTACTGCTACCTCTTCGGGCAATACAGCGAAAAACGTTTCGAAATTTAGACCTAAAACACCAATTATTGCAACGACAACTACAGAAAGAGTAAGAAGAAAACTGAGTCTTATTTGGGGAGTTTACTCTATAATAACTGAAGAACATAAATCTACTGACCATATAATAGAATCGTCAGTACAAAAAGCAATAGAAAGCAATATAATTAAAAACGGTGATTTAGTAGTTGTTACAGCAGGAGTACCGGTAGGACAAGCAGGAACTACAAATTTAATAAAAGTTCATATTGTAAGAAAACTGATAGTACGTGGAACAGGAGTAGGAAAAAAATCAGCAACAGGAAAAGTTGTTGTAGTTAAAAATTCAAACAGCAATTTAAAAGACTTTAATAAGGGAGATATTTTAGTCGCGCACTCTACAGCTAAAGACTTAATACCACTAATGGAGATAGCAGGTGCAATTATAACAGAAGAAGGTGGATTAACAAGCCATGCGGCGATAGTAGGGTTAAACTTTGCATTGCCAACAATAATAGGTGTAGAAGATGCAACAAAGATACTAGAAGATGGAGAAATAGTCACTGTGGATGCTTCGACGGGGTCTATATTTAAAGGACGAACTCGAGTATAACAGATTAATGAGAGCACTCCAATTTCGGCGTTGCACTGTCAAGCGACCACTTATCGAGTACAAGGAACGTACGCTCAAGCGGTCGCTTTCTGTGCGCCTTGAACTTGGAGCACTCTCATCAATCTGAATTATTTTTTGCGAGCACTCCAATTTCGGCGTTGCACCCCTATTAATAGTATRCGAAAATAGATTTAATAAACCCTTAACTTTAACTTAACGTGGGGACAACATATCAGAGTTAATATTATTGTATTGTAAATACGAAGTAGATTTAAATATATATCCCCTCCCAAATATAATATATATTTTTTTGAACTTACATAGTGTGAGTTCTTCTTTTTTTATCTATTTTAGCTGCCAATTTATTGGTGCTTCATTTAATGATTGCAAAAACATATTTGTTTTAGAAAAAGGCTTGCTCCCCCAAAAACCTCTATATGCAGATAGTGGGCTAGGGTGTGCAGATTTAATTACTAAGTGCCTAGAGTTAGTTATTAGTTTATGCTTGCACTTCGCATTATTACCCCATAGAATAAACACAATTGGTTTTTTGCGTTCATTAAGAAGAGAAATGACTTTATCAGTGAAAATCTCCCACCCTTTGTTCTTATGTGAATTGGCTTGAGCTTCCCTTACAGTTAAAACTGTGTTTAGCAATAGAACACCTTCACTAGCCCATTTGTCTAGACATCCTGTAGTAGGTAAGGAGTATCCTAAATCTTCTTTTAGCTCCTTGAAAATATTTATTAAAGATGGTGGAGACTTAATGCCCTCTTTGACTGAAAAACTCAAACCATGAGCTTGATTTACGCCGTGGTACGGATCTTGTCCTAGAATTACAACTTTTACATCATTATATGCAGTTAAATTGAATGCATTGAAAATATCACTTTTATCAGGATGCACGGTATTGTTTTTGTATTCGTAATCTAAGAATTTTTTAAGTTTTCTATAATAGTCCTTTTGAAATTCACTTGTTAACAGTTGGTTCCAATCATTTTTAAGTAGCATAAAAAATCACCTCTCATAATTGTATCATATACTATTGTATCTATTAAATCTATTTCATTTAATGACAAGTTAATACTAATCTCTCTTTGAATGTGTTAAAATAGATAAAAGGAGTGATGGCGAATGTTACTAAAACTAATTTTACTATTTACTGTTATCCCAGTAGTTGAATTAGCTTTGCTGCTAGAAGTCAATAAACATATTGGGTTTAATTATACTATTTTAATTGTGATAGTGACAGGTGTAGTAGGAAGTTATCTTGCAAGAAGTCAAGGCAGAGGAATATTGAACAATATTAAATTTGCGATGAGCCAAGGAGAAATGCCTGGCGACGAATTGATTAATGGGTTATGTGTAATAGTAGGTGGGGCATTTTTAATTACCCCAGGTCTTATTACAGATTTTGCAGGTTTCATTCTTGTAATTCCACATACAAGAATGCTATTAAAGCTATATATTAGAAACAAAATGAAAGACATGATTAATAGAGGAAGCTTCGTAGTGCGCTATAAAGATTAGAATCATGCTAAATCATAGGCATTACCCACTACCTCAAAAATTATAACAGTGAGAGGGAGGTATCTTAATGAACAAAAGAAAGCTAGGAAGTACAAACTGGCAAGTTGGTGTGGTAGGTTTTGGAGGAATACCAATTCAAAGATTAGAAGAAAGAGAAGCAATAGATTTGATACGCCTTGCAATTGAAGAAGGAATGGATTTTATTGATACAGCGAGAGCATATGAAAATAGCGAAGAACTAATCGGTAAAGCAATTCAAGGGTATAGGTATAATTTATTTATAGCAACAAAATCTATGGCAAAAGAATATGAATCTATGAAGAATGAGATTATATTGAGCTTGAAAAAGCTTGATGTAGATACAATTGACTTGTATCAAACCCACCTAGTAAAGACAAAAGAGCAGTATGACAGAATAATGTCTGAAGATGGAGCATATAGAGCATTGGAAGAAGCTAAAGAACAAGGATTAATAAAAGAAATAGGACTAACTACTCACAGTTTAGACATTTTAGAAATAGCAATAGAATCAGGTAAATTCGCGACAGTGCAATTTCCATACAACGTGATTGAAAGACAGGCAGAAGAACTTTTTAAAAGAGCATATGAAAAAAATATTGGAGTCATAATTATGAAACCTTTAGCAGGCGGAGCACTAAATGAAGGAGATTTGGCATTGAAATTCATTTTAGAGAACCCGCATATATCTGTGATTATTCCAGGTATGGATAAAATGGAACAAGTTTATGAAAATGCAGGCGTTGGAAAGTATACGATTCCACTTAGACAAGAAGAAAGAGAAAAACTCGAAGAATTAGCAAAAGTTTTGGGACAGAAATTTTGCAGAAGATGTGGATACTGCCTACCCTGTCCGCAAAATATTGACATACCGACAAATCTTCTCTTTGAAGCATATTACACGAGGTATGATTTGAAAGATTGGGCAAAAGATAGATATTCTACACTGCCACATACAGCATCTGAGTGTATAAAATGCGGAGTCTGTGAGAAGCGTTGCCCATATGATTTACCAATAATTGAAATGTTAGAAGACGTAGCGAGTGTTTTGGAAGGTTAATAGATAAGAAAAATAGTAAACGGAGACGGTTCTTGCTTTGCCTTTTTAGAATGATTATCAATCAAAAGGTAAAGCAAGGACCGTCCCCATTTGCTAAGTATGCTACTTTTCAGGATTTATATATCTTGAAGGACGTATAGGTTTACCTATAGGATATCTGCCTATAGTAGTAGTTTCGGTATCATTTACATCAAATTGAACATGCGCTACATTTGTTAGGGAAGTGAAAGTGTACAAAATGGATTCAACCATCAAATTTTGTAGTGCCTCATTCTCTCTATGAAATGTTAAAAACGAAGGAGATAGATTTAATTTTAATACTTTGCCCTCAATAGAGTAATTGTTTAGGACAACCTCCGTTGGTATGGTAGAGAGAGTGTTAAAACTAAATTGTTCTCTGTTGTAATTAAATTTTAACTGATTAAATATATTTTCAATTGAATCAAAGTTGACCATAGGTATTGGAGCAAGCAAAACTCTATTAGTTTTAGTTCTTATTCCCACATAGATATTTGAGTTAGTGGAGTAATAAGGCTTATCCATTGCGTGACCATGAAATCCATCCCTAACGATTTGATTATTAAAATAAAACTGAACTCTATTTACGGCGGTTATCGTGTTTAGAGAATTAGCCAAACTATATAAAGCAATTCTTGCATCTGTAGAATTAGTTTCGAATCTACCAATATCTGATGGTAAAAATAACTGCGCAGTTCTATTCTCTAAGCCTAAACGAATCCTATCTGGAGTAAATGCGCCTAAAGGTAAACCGAGGGATTCATCAACTCCTGCAAGTAAATTATTCAAAGTTGCTCTTAAAGGCTTTGTAGTAAAAGGGATAACACGAGTGATAGGTATTAAATTAATAAACTCAGTATCAGGAAAATACAATATCAATCCCATATTATTTCTAGGTACAGATTTTAGAGATGGTATATAACTAAAATCTGAATAGAAAGCTAGTGAAAAAGATTGTGTAGCTAGTGAAGAATCTATGTCTTTAATATTAGGAATAACTTTCAACTTGTATTTACCATCAGGGAGATTAATTTGTTCTTGGTCAATAATTATTGTAAAATCTACTATTGCGTTATCGTTTTGAGTAAGCTCGGAATCATTTCGACTATTCCAAACAGCATCTAAATCAATAGCTTTAACAAATACTTCATTGTGATATAATTCTAAAATTACAGGATTCTTTGGTAGTGAAGAAAAGTCAGATGCAGCGTTCTTATCAAAGATTTTTAGTGTAAATTGATACTGCGTGTTTTTTAACTCGTCTATTGTAACATTCATTGCAATTTCGACTGGAAGTACAGTCCCTTTAGACTCAGGAGCAGATGCAATATCCGCAAAAATTGGCATACCAGTAGCAGTTAGACAAACGATGATGATTAACAAAACATTTTTTATTGTTCTTAGCATTCGATCAACTCCAATCCTTGCATTAAATACAATATACATATATTATAGAGCATAGAACGATTAAGGTAAACAACAAATTTCATACAAAATCGGACAAAAACAAAGATTAACACAGAAATTGTGAATTTTGAGACTATAATTCGACAAAAATAAGATTGTTGGCGTAAAAATAGAATCAAGTGGAAAAGCGAGGATAAGAAAATGATAGAAAAAGGAAAGATATATAATGTACAAATTGAAAATATAGGAAACAGTGGAGAAGGAGTAGGTAGAATTGACGGACTAACCGTGTTTGTAGAGAGCGGAATTCCAAAAGATGATTTAAGAATAAAGATAACAACACTTAAAAAAAAATACGGAGTCGGAGAAATAGTAGAAATATTAAAGCCGTCTCCGCATAGAATAGTTCCTATTTGCAATATTGCTAATAAATGCGGAGGATGTCAAATTATGAATATGGAATATGCGGAGCAACTAAATCAAAAAAGAAAAAAAGTGAAGGAAACTCTAAAGCGTATAGGTAAAATTGATGCAGTGGTTCATAATACAATTGGAATGGAAAATCCGTACTTGTATCGTAATAAAGCTCAGTTTCCAATAGGAACAACTAATGGAAAAGTGGAGATAGGTTTCTTTGAAAAGGGGACCCATAGTATTGTAGATACAAGTTATTGTCATATACAGCATACAATAAATGAAAGCATTGTTAAAACTATCAGAGAGTATGTTAGTCTATATAATGTAAGTGTATATAATGAAAAAACAAAGAAAGGTGCACTAAGACATGTCATTACTAGAGTTGGGTTTAATACAGGTGAGGTTATGGTTGTGTTAGTCACTAACACAAAAGAGTTACCATACCAAAACGAGCTTATCGAAATTCTAAGAAAAAATATAGTAGGGTTAAAAAGCATTGTACATAATTTAAATAATAAAGCAACGAACATAATTTTTGGAGAAAAAACGCAAGTTATTTTTGGTTCCGAGAAAATTATGGAACAAGTTGCAGATTTGAAATTTAAGATTTCTGCACAATCATTTTTTCAAGTGAATTCGCTTCAAACAGAAGTACTCTATAAGAAGGTACTTGAGTTTGCAAATTTAGATGGATCTGAAAATGTATTTGATTTATATTGCGGTACAGGTAGCATTTCATTGTTTCTAGCTAAAAAAGCTAAAAAGGTTTATGGGATTGAAATTGTAGAAAAAGCTATAAACGATGCAAGAGAAAATGCATTATTAAATCAAATAACAAACGCAGAGTTCTTTGCAGGAGATGCTGGAGAAACAGTTGAAAAACTATATGACAAAGGTATAACGGCAGACATAGTTGTAGTTGACCCACCTAGGCGAGGATGTGATGAAAGACTACTTAGCACAATAATAAAAATGAAGCCACAAAAAATAATTTACGTGTCATGTAATCCGGCAACACTAGCCAGAGATTTAGAATATTTGTGCAAGAGAGAATACGAGGTTTTGGAAGTGCAACCAGTTGACATGTTTCCTCATACGTCACATATTGAGACGGTCTCGCAGATAATTAAGAGAAGGTAAGGTGTTTTGAAATGAATACCAGATAACAGGGAATTTAATGATATAATTGCACTAAATCACACACTATTAAGCTGGAAAGTGTATATTGGAGTGCGATTATGGTTAGGAATGATGTTATTTATCATGAGTTTTTAAAGAATGGTGGGATTCAAGAAGTTAGAATCTAACCGAGTTGGAACATAAGTGAAAACTAAAAGGCTTTGGGGTATCATTGAAAATTAGAATGAAAGCTTCTTTTATACTTTGAATGGGGCTTAACAACGGAATGAAGATCATAACTTGGAACATGGATTATTGGAAACGTAATAATACACAAAGAAAAGCGGGGTGGAGCTATCTTACTAAAGAATTAAATCCTAACATTGCTCTACTACAAGAAACTAGACCATTAGTACTTTTTGATGAAGTGTATGATATTTATTATCGTGGTTCTGAGCAAAAAACAGATTGGGGAACTGCAATTTTAGCAAAGAAGTATCCATATTTTGAACAACATTTTAAGAGTTATTACAAGGGCTCAGAAGGGTTAACATGTTTTGATTTCAAAATTTCCGATGAGATTACTTTGACTGCAATAAATATTTACGGAAAAATTGATTCGAAAGGGTATGTAACTACGACAATACACCATATGCTATCTGACTTAACGCCGATATTGCAAGAAAGGCGAAAACGATGTATTGTTATTGGTGGTGATCTCAACGTTTCACTACAATGGGATGAAAAATATCCTGGTCAAGACCCATCACATAAAATTACTTTTGACAGGTTTGAGGACTTTGGAATGATTAACTGTACGAAGAAAATGTTCAAAGGACACGTCAGAACACAAGTTCACCCTAAGACTCATTTTCCTTGGCAAAATGATTACATTTTCGTGAATAAAAACTTAGAAGATTTGTTAATAGGCTGCAAAGTACATAATGATGAAAAGCTTTTAGAATATAGCGATCATTATCCAGTTGAGACAGAGCTAGATATTAAGGCGTAATTTGATAGTTAATGCTTCTTGATGGTAATCATTCTTTGAAATATTCTTATAAAGAATGGAGGATAAATACCGCTACAATAATATTTGTGACGGAACAGAATGGAAGCCAGTGATCATAGTTAATAATAAAAATGCAATCAACAAGAGTGGTAGCAATGAATATCCACCATACTAGACGAGTTAATAGAACTATAAAAAATAAACATATGAAAATATTTGTTAGGGGGAAACAACGTGGATATAAATCAAGATATTATTAATCAGTTAAAAGACACGAGCGAAAAATTATTACTTGAGAAAAAGATATTGTCAGCTGAAGAATTAAATCAAGGGTATATTTTATTTTCTAAAAAATTCGGGACAGATATTTTAAAAAGCTTAGATGATGAACAACTAATTGAAACAATTTTCAACTCTAGTAATAAAGAAGGTTTGATATATTGGTTAGAATACAAAAATGACGATGAATTTAAAACTAATTCGTATAGTTATGGTGGTATTGCAGGAGGAAGTGCATTCAAGTATATTATGTATAAAAGGAGACTTGATAACAAGTGGGTTACGGGACACCCAAATAAACCAGTTTTATTATCAACGGATAAAGCTATTGAATTAGGAAAGAATCTAAGAGATTCTTTGGTTGTTGGTGCAGAATTGGTCGGAAAATTATCAGAGAATGCAACAATTGAAGATTACATTAAATTACAAGAAGAGCTAAGCAAAGAGCTTATAAGTAACATGCATAGTCTTGGATGGGTACACAAGTATTATCATATGCTGTATGCTAAAAAAATTGGTGCATATCATGCAATTAGATGGCAGAGACATGCTTTGATTTGTTGTAATATTAAACCACAGCATGAAAATAAACTATATATAATGGATGGGCAGTTAATCCAGATTGCAAAACAATTGAACCTGCCAACTAGCCAACTTATGAACTCAATGTATGAATTATTTGGCGCACCTATTAATTATTATAGAATTTCAACTTCAGATGATAGTAAAAGCCATTGGGATGAAATGAAAAATGGTGGATATACATCCATTGGGTGGGCAAACATTGGAGACTTAAGAGATTATGAAAAACAAAAGAAAAGTGCTATAAAAGAGGAAATTAAAAAGCGGTTAATAAAAGCCGAGCCTAATAATCCTAATGAAATTAACAAAATAGCAGGTAAAATTAGTTCTTTTTATAAGGATATAAATATTGGGGATGTTATTGTGGCATTTGAGGATGAAAAGGTGGTAGGGGTTGGAGAAATATTAGGGAGCTATGAGTATAGAGAAGGTTTAGACTTTCCACATATTCTAAAAACAGATTGGATAAATATTAAAGAAGCAAGTTTGACAAACTCTAGTGAAGGAGTTGATACTGTTTTTTATATGTATAAAGATGCAGAAAATATTATTAAAATAAGAGCCTTAATGGATGGCGGAGTAATTCCTCCACAGAAGCTGTTAAAGCTGACAGGTATAGCTACAGAAATTGATAGTGTTCTATCGCGAAAAAAACAGGTAATTTTATATGGACCTCCTGGAACTGGAAAGACATACCATGCAGAAAAGGTATGTTGTGAACTAGCTTCAAGGAATTTGCTAAACAAATCATTTCTTTCCCTTACAAACGAAGAGAAAAGATTGATATTAGGTGATGACAGAAAAAATGGTACAGTTAGAATATGTTGCTTCCATCCTTCTTATGGATATGAAGATTTTATAGAAGGTATTAAACCAAGAGTTATAAATAATCAAACAGTGTTTGAACGTAGAGATGGGATATTCAAAAAAATATGCTCAGATGCAGCAAATGAACCAGAGAAGAAATTTTACTTAATTATTGATGAAATTAATCGTGGAGACATTTCACGTATTTTTGGCGAACTTATAATGCTTATAGAAAGTGGGAAACGCGGGAAAGAGATTATTTTACCTCTTTCAAACACCTTATTTAATGTGCCAGAGAATGTTTATATTGTAGGAACGATGAATACAGCTGATCGTTCTATAGCTCTTTTGGATGTAGCATTACGTCGGCGGTTTGGCTTTCTAGAATTAATGCCTGATTATACCTTGTTTGATGATGTGGAATTTGGGGGGTTACCACTTGATGGGTGGTTAAAAGAACTTAACTTAAGAATATGTGAACATATTGGTAAAGAAGCACGAAACCTTCAGATTGGGCACTCCTATTTCTTGGAGAAAGGAAAATCTATTGTTAGCAATGAAAAATTTAAAAGAATTATTAAAGAAGATATTATACCGCTTATAGAAGAGTATTGTTATAGTGATTACAAGTTGATTACAAAAATTTTAGGTGAAGGTATTGTGGATGTAAAGAATCAGATTATTAGACTTGAACTCTTTCATTCATCGGATATTTCTAATCTTGTAACAGCTTTACTCTCACCGTGCCCAACTTTACGTTTAGAAACAATAACAATGGATGAAGAAAATGAAGAAGTCGAGGATAATTATAGTGGTAAGGAGTCATGAATGCTACTAAGATTGATTTAAAGGAATGGGAAAGTATAGTTCGAGATGGAATAGAATTGTCAGACGATGCTGCACGTGAAACTGCTAGAGTGCTCAAAGAAAAGAGAATTATAGAAATCGAGGAGCTTAAAAAAGGATTATCTATTACCAGTAATTCTTATGTTGGTAGAATTCAGATTGGAAATTTACAGATAAATGTATCTCCGAAGATAAAAGGGATGCCTTTATACCATTTATTAAGATATGCATATGGTCTTAGAGAATTAAAATTATTTAATATGGCAGAGCATAATATAGACGATTTCCCTTTTTTCGACTTACTAATATATGAGTTATATGTTGAAGCTGAGGATTTGTTTAGAAGAGGGATTCAAAAAAGTTATATTAGAAGAGCAGAAGATTTGCCATCTCCTAGAGGTAGGATTGACATAAATAGGCTTTGTAATCAGGGTGGTATTATCAAAGAGACTCTTCCTTGTAAATACGTAGAGAGAGAAGAAAACAATATATTAAATCAGATATTACTTGCAGGATTAAAGCTTGGTCTGGAATTGGTTATTGACACTGGATTAAAAATTAAGCTCCAAAGACTGAGTACTATACTAGAGGATAGTATTAGTGACATTGAACTTACTAGGTCCAATTTATATGCTGCTAGAAATACTCTAAACAGATTAACTGTTAGGTACGCTGCGGTACTAGAGATCATCAATATTTTGCATGAATCACAAGGAATACAGTTAGAAACTGGGGCTAAAAAGCTAAGTTTAAGAGGGTATTTTTTTGATATGAATGTATTTTTTGAGACTTTGGTTGGGCGATTGATTTTAGACCATGTAGAAGAATATTCAGTTAAAGATCAGTTGAATTTATATGATATGTTTATTTACACATCTGGCTTTAATCCAAATAGAAGAAAATCTCCTACTCCTAGACCAGATTTTGCTCTTATAAAAAACGGGAAGGTAGTAAAACTACTAGATGCTAAATATAGAGACCTATGGGACAAAAGCCTACCAAGTGCGATGCTATATCAACTGGCAATTTATGCAGTCAGTGGTATTGGAAATAAAACGGCTACAATACTATACCCATCAATTAATGATATTGCCACAGCACAAAAAATAGATATTAATGACCCAATTACCAGTTTTAAAATGGCAAGTGTTATTTTGCAGCCTTTGAATTTGATTAGAATAGCAGACTTATTATGTAGAAATATGAAAGAGCTGAGCCTATATATTAGTGAAGCGGTTACATAATGAAAAAATTGTATGAAAAAGGAGACATAACTAAAATGAGACAACTAGTTAGTGAAGCTATTGAAGAATTCAATTGGTAAAGCAATAAAAATAACAACACATACAAAGTGTTTTAAGGGGGATTTATGGAGCAAAATAAAATTTTAGCTGCGGTTATAGGGCTATGCATTGGTGATGCACTTGGAGTGCCAGCAGAATTCAAAAGTAGAGAAGAATTAAGTAAAAACCCAATAATTGATATGGTTGGATATGGAACTTACAGTCAGCCAGCGGGTACATGGTCAGATGATACAAGTATGACGTTGTGTCTTTTGAAGAGCTTGCAAACAGGGCTTGACTATACAGACATTATGTCTAATTTCCATAAATGGTATAGAGACGGAGAATTCACTCCCTACGGAGAGGTTTTTGATATAGGGATAGCAACTGCAAAAGCAATTGAAAGATTTGAAAATAACACTGATGTTATCGCATGCGGTGGAACTGACGAGCGAAGCAATGGAAATGGTTCTCTTATGAGAATACTACCTATAATCTTTTATTTAAGACAGCAATTAGGAAAAGATTTCGGCAGATATGATGAAGCTCTGAATATAATACATAATGTATCAAAGATTACCCATGCACACCCAAGGACCCTAATTGGGTGTGCTATTTACTGCTTAGTAGCAAACGAGTTAGCAAACGAAAGAAATATAGATGACGCTATAGACTATGCGTTAAGGCAAATAACTCCTTATTACAAAAAACGCCCTGAATTTGCACGGGAACTAAAGCACTATACTAATATATCCTCAAAAAATTTATTAGCAACACCAATAGAAGAAATAAGAAGTAGCGGATATATAGTAGATACTTTAAAAGCAGCTCTTTGGTGTTTACAAACTACAATAACATATGAAGCATGCGTTTTAAAAGCAGTTAACCTAGGAAACGATACAGACACAGTAGCAGCAGTAGCAGGTGGGCTAGCAGGATTGTATTATGGGCTTGGAAATATACCATCTGAATGGATAAAGACAATCCCTAGAATTGATTACATTAAAGAAAACTGCGTTGCGCTATTCTGTTACCTAAGAAAAAAGAGCACAAATAAACTATGCAATTATATCCCTTACTTTGAAAATGCAACAGAAAAAAATGTTGCTTGGAGCGAAAGTGAGGATTGCGGAGAAAGTTGCTATACATTCTCTTATCCAATATACGAGAAAAAATTCGAAGAGTTTATTGAAGCTGTGTATGATTCAAATGTTATAGATAGAAACTACATGGAAATAGCAAAGAATATCCGAATGAAAGATAGCGAGGCAGTTTATAGAATGATTGATTCATCAAGTACAGAAGTTGTTTTTTGCATTCTAACTTCAATTGTGCGAGCAGAAAGATTTGGTGATGGGGCTTGGGCAGATGCAATTGAGAATAAATTCTTTTTAAGAATATTGAAAAGGCTAGAAAAAGAATACTAGTAATTTCGAATAATCATTAGGAGATAATACTGTGAAATAGCAGACAATCAAGAAAATAAAAAACATTTTAGAAGCTAATATATAAACTATTAGTTTCTTTTTTTATGCAAAAAATCACATCATGCCTTGCAAGAGAACAGATTCAAAATTAATTAAAACTTTTTCTAAAAAAAAACTTGAAAAAGCTTGACAAGATTTTTTATTATATATTGAGGCTAAAGTTTAACTATTTGACATTGCATCAAAAATCCGTATAATCCCTATATGGTTCAAATTTGAATAGGTTTTATTAATTAATAAGAAGGCATTAAGAATTCAAATCCAAAATGAATGGAGGAGTTCTAATGCAAGTTATTAGAAGATTTAACGATCAAGGTATTTCACTTGAGGAATTGATGAAAAAACTAACGCAAGAATTAATTAAGAAAGAAATAAGCGAAATAGTTAAAGAACCAAAGATGAATAAAAAAACTAAGGAGTGAAAGAGAATGCAAAACGTAGAAGAGAAAAATGGAAAAATGGTTGCTGTCTATATTCGTGTTTCAACGGGTAAGGAATCACAAGATGATTCCTTTGAATCGCAACTTGAGATGATTGAAAGAAAAATTCAAGAAAATGGTTACACAATCTACGAAGTCTATAAAGAGCGGGTAACAGCAACTAAAGTAACTGGAAGAGAAGCATTTGAAAGGATGATTAATGACGCAAAGCGGGGTAAGTTTGATGCTATATATGCAAAAGATTTATCTCGCATTGCAAGAAATCAAGAAGTAGCACATCGATTAATAAGAATAGTAAAAGAAAATGGAATTGAACTGATTACTTTGAGTGAAGGAGGAAGGATTGAAGATAACGTAGCACTATTTAGCGTGCACGCGTTAGTTAATGAGCAACTTTCCGCTGACTTGTCTAAAAAAATTAAACTAGCTTTAAGAAATAAGGCGGCTAAAGGCGAATATACGCGCATGGAGCCTCCTTATGGATATTTTGTAAAAGATAAGAAACTATTTATAAGAGCTGATGGAGTGCCCGAGGTAGTGAAAAGAATATTTCATCTCTATTTAGTGCAAGGACACGGAGTAGATGCTATTGCTAGAAGAATTGAAAGTGAAGGAATTATACCGCCAGGACTGCTTAAAGGCAAGGTCAATGCTGGGATACGTTGGCATGGAAGTTCGATCAAATATATACTGACAAACCCTGCTTATGTTGGAGATTTAGTGCAGAATCGAGAAGAAACAGTTTATATCGGTTCGAGTAAAAGAAAGAAGATTGATAACCCTATAATTGTGAAGAATACTCACGAGGCAATAATATCTAGGGAAACGTTTGTAGAGACACAAAGACTGATGGAAAAGAGAAGAAGAGGACCAAGACCAACACCCAAAAAGCATTTATTTACTGATATTTTGTATTGCGGGAAGTGTGGCAAAAAATATTGGTTTCGTAAGGATGAATGCGGAAATAATAATCATAGGTATATATGTGGAGCGTATGCGAAATATGGCAAAAAAGTATGTGCAGCAAATTCAGTCACAGAAAGGAAGATAACAGAAATAATAAAAAAAGATTTAAAGAAACTTCTTAAAGAGAATAATGTAAAAAACTTAACAGGAAAAGAAGTAGAGAATATAGCAAAGAAAAAAACATATGAAATGAAAAAGAAAAAAGAGATTTTAAATGCAAGACTTGAAAAATTCGAAGAAAAAAAAGCAGAACAATATGTGTTAAAAGTAATGGAAGATATTACTGAAGAACAATATGAACTTTTTACGAAAGCAGCAGATAAACAAACTAAAGAAATTATAGAAGAACTAAAAAAACTTGAGGATTTGAGTTTAGGAATTATGGAATTAAAAGCACAAGAAAGAACAAAGAGTGCATTTTTAGGGATAACGGATTTTGATACAATAACAAGAAGGACAATTGATATGTTTATTGAAAAAATTACAATTAAAGGAAAAACTAGAATTGAGATTTTTTATAAATTTAGAAAGTAAAAAGACAAAAAGAGATGGGATTCCATCTCTTTTTTGATTGTTCTTTTTATTTTTCCAGCAAAAAAAAATATTTAGTAAAAAAGAAAAAATATTTGAAAAAGACTTGACATGGAAAAGAATGAATTTGCAAAATGTTAATTACATACTAAGGAATTAATTATATAAAAGGACATCGCCGAATGACTAATAATCATTTGTATTTTGTGCAAAAGGCATTAATTAATTTATCAAGGTATTTTATATAGACATTAATCATGCAACATGTACTACGACACAAATTAAAGCGGTGCTAAGAGGTAGCAAAGCAATTATATAAGTCGCCGCATGCCCCCGATAGTATCTAGTTGATGCACCATCGAAGATGGCAGTTCGGGTCACTTGCCGTAATTTCTAGAAGAAATTACATCTGCGAAGCAGATATGCAAGCCAAATACTAAACTATTAGATAGATTCCGTCTCAGCTTCTTGAAACTGAGACGGGAGGAAAAATTAGAAAGACAAACGTGAAAAGCCTGGTACCACTGCTGTTGTCAGGCAAATATAGAAACCAAAAATGAAACAAAACTGAAATCCAGCAAAAAAGACTTCAGGCTTATTTCTTGAGGGAAAAAAAGGTGGTGAAACAAATGAAACAAAACGACTTAACTCAAAGCGAAAGAAATATTTATAATAATCTTAATAGTCAAGTCAAAACAGTATTCAAACATTCAAACGAATGCTCATTTAAAACAAGAGAACGGTATGAAGATGCAATGCATTCCTTTGCTAAATTTCTTGCTGTTGAATTTAGAAAAGAGAAGATAGGGAAAATAAAGAATATGCATATTGAAAAATACGTAAGCTACATGCAAACTAAAGGATACTCAACAAGCTATGTAACAACAAATATTTCTGCAATTAGATATTTCTATAGCAAACTAACAGGTGGAAAATTCAAAATAAAAAGCAATAGAGAACTAGGGGTTAATCCTAAAACAAAAGCAGAAAGAATAGGTGTAGATCGAGCAATAGATGATAGAGCATATAACAAAATTATTGAAAGCGCAAAAATAGTAGGAAGAAATGATTTTGTTCTTAAAATAAAACTAGCAGAAAAGTTTGGACTTAGAATACACGAGGTGTTCTCACTGAGACGTTCACAAATAAAAAAGGCAATAAAAAATAATGAACTAGAAGTTAAAGGAAAAGGCGGGCTAATTAGAACAATTCCAGCTAGCGAAAAAGACAAAGCATTTTTAAAAGAATCCATTCAGCACAATGAAACAAAATCAGATAGGATTTTTGTAAGAGATAATGAGAAAACACATTTGAAAATAAAAGAATTGCAAGAATTTATCAGAGAATTTAGAGATAACAAAAATGATAGCTACAAATACACTTTTCACTCAATTAGACATAGATATGCTCAGGAAGTATATAAATCCTTTATGAAGAGTGGGAAATCAGATAAAGAGGCTAGATATATTCTAGCAAAACGCCTAGGGCACAACAGAACAAGCATAACAGAAGTATATTTAAAATAAGAAAAGAAAAAGGTAATTACAGCGCACAGGACGCACACAGTGATTTTGAAATATCACCGTGTGCACCCTGCGCGAAGAAAATAGAAGAATACTTAGCTACACCAACAAAAATTTTGCAAAAAATATTCTTCCAAAAGAAATTGAAGAAATTTGCAAA
This sequence comes from Alkaliphilus sp., assembly GCA_002733545.1. GTDB lineage: Bacteria > Bacillota > Clostridia > Peptostreptococcales > NVVX01. The sequence goes on along the minus strand of NVVX01000020.1, from coordinate 16,445 downwards.
AAAGACTTGAAATCGAAGCGAAAGATTTTTTAGAATACGCATATAGAAAGGCGGTGTTGAGATTGAAAGATTACACATATTTTAAAAAAGACAAACTAACATTTCTAGATAATAATAACGAAACAATGAAAATTCCAGGATATGTAGCAAGGTCAAGAAAAAACTATAGATTTAATCATAAAACGCAGAAACTAGAGAAAAAATGCATCCAATGTGAAAAATATTTTGAAGTAGAATTATATAAAGAAGGCAAATTTGCGGATATTCATGATGAAGATCAAATACATTTTTGCTCAGAAATTTCAGGATACGCGGTTAGATGCAAAAAATGCAATCATGAGAAGGAATTAGAAGATAGTGAAAAATTAAAGAGAGAAAAAGATCTAAGCAGTAAAGGCGGATACTCATTTAATATTAAAATATCTGATCAAAATATAAAATATATTAGAATGCTTGCAGCAGTTGAATCAGTCACGGAAGAAGATTTCGCAAATAATTGTTTGGACGTAATTAGAAAAAATAATAAGCTAGAATATAAATACGATAAAAAGCTAGAATAGTAGCGAGAAAATTAATAAATAAAATGAACAAACAAAAAACAACAGCGCCCGCCTTTGTGGGTGCTGTTGTTTTAGAATTTTTCTCCATTCTCAAGAATGAAATAAGACTCATAAGAACAATTTAGAGCTCGTGCAATTTCAATTAGTTCGGCTTCTGGAAAATTATCACGTGATAACTTATTAGAAAGATTTTGCCGTGACATGCCAAGGGTTCTTGCAAGATCTGAAATGCTCTTTCCTTGTCTGTTGCACAAAATTTTGATTTTTTCGCTTGTTGTCAGTTTCATAAGCAGCCTCCCACCTATCTATTACATATAATTATATACTTTCTAAAGAAACTTTACAATAACTTTTCAGAGTAAAAAAAGAAGATGTAAAAAAACACTTGACAGACGACACAATAAAGTGTACACTGAGAAAGAAGATTCATAAGTTTTTGATTTTAGAAATTAGGGACTAAAAATAAGAAAAAGAAAGAGAGGAAAAAACATGCTAAAAAGAAAAAAAAGAATTACTCTAAGAAAAACGCTAGAGCTATTACTACAAAAAATGGAGACAGAAAATTTCAGTTACCTCTTATTAGAGAATGAATTGGAATTTGTAAAAGACGGGTGCTTCCATGTAATAGACGTAAAGAAAGTTAGGAAAGAGATAAATCAAGATAATAATACTAAAGAGACTATTGCAAAAATCTACTCACGAATTGATTGCGATGTTTATTCCGTAGAAACAAGTGAAGAAATAGCACCATCAGTTGATAATATCGGTGAGAGTAATGAGACAAAAGATTTTGTTGAATCAGTAAATGCAGATAAGAGAATTACAATACTATGTGAAGATGCTTATATTGACGATTTCGGTTATATAGAAAAAAGCAGAATACAAGATTTTAGTTAATTGAAGGAGGAGTTTAAATGGATACAGCGTTGTCACTAACAGACTTAAATTGCTTACTCAAACACGTAGAAAACTTTGGAGGGCTTAAGGATGAATATGTCTTAGAACTTAATAGCATAAATATAAATGAATACCTTGTAAAAGGGATTACAGGATACACGAGCTTTCTTGAAGACAAACAGAACCTAGAAACAAAGATTGAACTTCTAAAATCTATTTTGAGTAGTTATGAAGAAAAAATTAAAAACGCAGCAGAAAAAGGAATTACTGAATTTACAATTTCTAACTCAATCCCTAGCTGGAAAGAGTATAATAGCAAACTTACTTTTGAAGAAATTAGAGAGACGCTGCATTCTATTATAGGAGATTATGCAAGGCTATCGCAAAAGTATGCCATTAAAGATTTAGCAATAATATTTAGCATATCTGAGAAAATGGTTTCAGTTAATCTTCTTAAAAAAGAAATTCGATCAAGAAGTAGAATAGATTTAGCAACACATGATCTGATCTTTAAACTTTACTCAGATGGGCTGACATTATCAGAAACAGCGAAAAAATTGGATATTTCCTACTCTACCATTAGTAACTATTTCTCAGACTTTAAAAATAGAGAAACAATTAGAAACTCTAAAAATAATATTAACATAACGCATAACGAGGCTATTGAACGGCTAGTTCGTACTATCCCGCAAGATGAAAATATAACAATTTATAGCGAACATCTAGCAGAGTATAGCAGCAATTCAATTCTAGAAGCAACAGGTTATAAAGAAATATTCGAATATGCAGATTTAGTTGTGTTTTTCAAAGACAAACCAATTATATACGTTGAAGTCGAAATAAAAAATGATATAAGCAAATCGTTAGCAAATTTAAATGCGCGTTATCCTGAGAGTCGCTATAAAGCACTATTTGTAGTTGCGAATAAACTAAATGACGCCACGAGAATTAGAAATGATTATAAAAACTCGTTTGGAATACATGCGTATAAATTAGCTGTAGGTTTTACAGATGATTTTAAAAGCGATATTAGAAAAATTATTAAAGATTGTAATAATAATAGCTAAGGGAGTAGAAAAAATGCAAAGCAAAGAGATTAAAATCCAAAAATTTAAAGAAAAAACATAAAGAAATAGAAAAAGAGAAATAAATAGAAAAAAAATGAAAAAAGTCAAAATAATTGAATAAAAATTAAACAAAATCAAAAAAACTAAAGAAAGTAGGAAAAAAAATGAAAAATGAAACGGAATATGAAGAATTTGAAGGAATGAAAGAATATCTGCTTAAGAAAATAGAAATTAACGGGTTTAAGCATTATATACATGACTCAATATTGTACTTCCTAAAAGATGGAGAAATGAACGAAATTGATATAAACGCTCTGGTTGCAGAAATGAAAATTAGTGCAGATAGAAAAGAAGTTATTGAATCAATTGATGCAAGATTTGCTTACGACTTTTTTCACATAAAAACGCAACTAGAATAGTACCAGAAATGCTTACTAAAGACGAATATGAACAAATGGGTTGCATTCCAAGAGTAGAAGAATCTGAAACGGGAAGACTAGCAATTTTTAGAGATATACATCTAGGAACAGAAGGCAGATATATTAATCAAGGAGAACTAGCTAATCATGAAAAGCTATTTAATATTGCAATTAGTAATTTAGAAGGCTTGATTCGCGCAGAAGATATAAAGTTTGCAGAAATAGTAGAAAAAACAGGAGTGTTAAAACTAACAGAACCAATTCATCCTGGTATTGGTCGTTCTCTTATACTAGTACCGAGAGTAAAAGCAGAGATCGAAAAATTGTTTGGAAATGAATATCTAGTAGTAATCTCTAATCGAGGGCATCTATATATTGCAGATAAATCTAAGAAACATGAAGAACTATTTGAAGTTTTTAGTAAGATAGAAAAAAAGTATTTAGAAAATTCGTTAAGTGTATATAAGTTTGAAAAAGGAAGATTTACTAAAGTAGCGACTGCAAGAAGATAAAGAGAATAATAATTAAATATAGTATGCATAAAGATGACTACTTCATTATGGAGTAGTCATCTTTTAAAGATTAATACGCTCAAGCAGAAAATACAAAGACAATAGGAACAGGCTAGAACCATTTCATTCAGAGATAATCTTAATATGCAAATTAAAAATATTTTGGTGAAAATTGCAGGGGAAAAGAAATAAATGAAGAAATAACTATATAGAAGTAAGATTACTTAGTAGATAGCACAAAAACAGGAGGACATTCAATGATTACAGGAGAACTAAGAAATAAAGTAGATAAAATATGGGAGATATTCTGGACTGGAGGAATTACAAATCCATTATCAGTTATTGAACAATTTACATATCTTTTGTTTATAAAAGGGCTTGACGATAGGCAAACAGATTTAGAGAGTAATGCTAGGATATTAGGGATAGAAATTGAGAAAACTTTTAGTGAAGAGAACGAAAATTTGAGATGGAAAAACTTTAAACAACTAGGTGCAACAGAAATGTATGATGTAGTATCAAAAAAAGCATTTCCATTTATTAAGGCAATGCATAATGATAAAAACTCTGCATTTACAAAATACATGGACGATGCAATATTTATGATACCAACACCACAAATGCTAGAAAAAATAGTAACTAATATAGATGCACTACCACTTGATGATGGGGACAGTAAAGGTGACTTATATGAATATCTACTATCAAAAGTAGCAACAGCAGGGACAAACGGGCAATTTAGAACACCAAGACATATAATTAAGATGATGGTAGAACTAATGAAACCAACACCAACAGATATTATTGTCGACCCTGCAGCAGGATCAGCAGGTTTTTTGGTTGCAGCAGGAGAATACCTGAAAAAGAACAATGAAGACTTATTTACAATAAAAGAACTAAAAGATCATTACAACAACAATATGTTCTTTGGCAACGATATGGATAGAACAATGCTCCGTATAGGTGCTATGAACATGATGTTACATGGAGTAGAAAAACCTAATATCGAATATAGGGATTCATTGTCTGAACTAAACAAAGACAAAGAAAAATTTACATTAGTATTAGCCAATCCCCCATTTAAAGGTTCACTCGACTATGATAGTGTAGCAGCAGACTTACTAAAAGTTGCTAAAACTAAAAAAACAGAAATACTATTTTTATCACTATTCCTTAGAACATTAAAAAAAGGTGGACGTTGTACATCTATAGTGCCAGATGGTGTATTGTTTGGAAGTTCAAAAGCCCATAAATCCATTAGAACAGAAATAATCGAAAATCATCATCTGCATGCCATTATATCAATGCCAAGCGGTGTATTTAAACCATATGCAGGGGTTTCTACTGCAATTATGATTTTCACTAAAACTGGTGCAGGTGGAACAGATAAGGTTTGGTTTTATGATATGAAAGCAGATGGTTATTCACTTGACGATAAACGCCAAGAAGTAGAAGAAAATGATATAGAAGATATTATAGCAAGATACCATAAATTAGACAACGAAGCAGATAGAAAAAGAACAGAAAAATCTTTCTTAGTGCCAAAAGAAGAAATAGTTAAAAATGACTATGATTTATCTATAAATAGATATAAAGAAATAGAGTATGAAGAAGTGAAATATGAAGAACCAAAGGTCATTATTAAAAAAATAAAAGAATTAGAAGAACAAATCCTCAAGGGACTCGATGATATTGAGGGGATGGTGTAGGGGATGAAAAACATTGCTATTCCAAGCAAGAATCAATGGAATATAAAAAAAATAAGTGAAGTAGCATTTTATCAAGAAGGGCCGGGAGTAAGAGCCCATCAATATAGAACTAGAGGAGTGAAATTACTTAATGTTGCGAATTTGCAAAAAGGAAAATTAGATTTATCAAAATCCGAAAGATATATATCAGAAGAAGAAGCGTATGGTAAGTATAATCATTTTTTGGTCGATGAGGGAGACTTTATTATTGCTTGTTCTGGTATTAAAGTTGAGTATTTTGAAAAGAAAATGGGGTTCGTCAGAGAGGAGCATTTGCCTTTATGTATGAATACAAGCACAATGAGATTTAAAGTGTTGGATGAAAAGGAACTTGATATAAAATATCTAGCATACTACATGAAAACAGACTATTTTAAAAAACAAATAAAAAAATTAATAACAGGATCTGCACAATTGAATTTTGGGCCTACTCACATAAAGAAAGTAGATCTAATCCTCCCCCCACTCCAAACCCAAAAGAAAATCGTAGCAGCCCTAGACAAAGCACAAGAAATAATCGATGCAAGAAAAAAACAAATTGAGTTGTTAGACGAGTTAATTAAATCTGTGTTTTATGATATGTTTGGGGATCCAGTTAGTAATCCTATGGGGTGGGAAGTAAGTAAACTAGAAAAATGTGCTCCTGTTAAGCAAAATAAAAAGAAAAATGTTCAGGGGGAAGTTTGGCTTTTGAATTTGAATGAAATAGAAAAAAATACGGGCGAAATAATAGAATATAGAGAAATTGATGTCGAAGATATAGGAGATTCAACAATTGAATTCAATACAAACAACGTTTTATACTCAAAGCTAAGACCATATTTAAATAAAGTTGTGATTCCTAAGAGATCTGGATTTGCTACATCAGAAATTTTACCTTTAGAGCCAACGAAAACTATTTTACAAAAAGATTATTTTGTATCTATGTTGAGAAGCAAAGAATTTGTTGAGTATATTTCAACTAAAGTATCAGGGGCTAAAATGCCTAGGGTTGTTATGACGGAGCTAAAGGGATTTTGTGTACCGATTCCGCCTATTAAACTGCAAAACCAATTCACTCAAGAAACAGGTAAAATTGAACTGCAGAAACAAATAATGAAACAATCACTAACCGAAATGGAGGATAACTTCAACAGCATAATTCAAAAAGCATTTAAAGGGGAACTGTTTTAAATAATATGGATTAAAGAGAGGAGGAAGTGAAACAGTGGACAAAGACTTAACAAGTTCAAATTTAGACAGACAAAACATATTAAACAATGAATTTGCATTAGAAGAAATAAAAAAATCTGCAAACATTAAAGGGATAATTTTTGAAGAAAAAATTACCTTTACTAAGGGTATGATTGCAGTGTTTTATGATGTAGATATTAGAACAATAGAAAGATACACAACAAAATTTTCGGATGAGCTAAAAATTAATGGTTATGAAATTTTAAAAGGTAAAAGACTTAAACATTATATTTATGAAATTGAACTACAAAAGGTTCCCGACATTAATGTCGGGAAGAATACTCCACAGTTGGCGATATACGATTTTAAAGCATTTCTAAATATAGGAATGGTTCTAGTAGAAAGTGAAAATGCTAGAGTTTTGAGACAGCTGATGCTTGATATAGTTATCGATACAATAAATCAAAAAACAGGTGGAGCGACAAAATATATAAATCAAAGAGATGTAGACTTTCTTGAATCATTTTTAGAAGAAGAGAATTACCGAAAAGAATTTACTGATGCATTAAGAGATTATGTGGACATGGATAAATTTAAATATGCAAGATATACAGATATGATTTATCAAAGTATTTTTAAGGAAAAAGCTAAAGAATATAGAAAAATTTTAAAATTAAAGAGCAAAGATAAGGTGCGAGAAACATTTTATTCAGAAATATTAGATCTTATTTCATCGTATGAATACGGTCTTGCTGTTAATATCAAAATTGCATATGAAAAAATGGGTAGAAAATTAGACGTTTGGGAGACTGATAAAATATTTCGTGTATTTGAAAATCTACCACACTGGAAGCCTTTAATTAATAAAGGGAGAAGTAAGATGGCTAGTAGAGATTTAGCCCTTAGGGACGCTTTTCATAAACAACTTGAAAAATATATAAAACCACTAGATGCAAAAGAGTATGATAGGTTCTTAGGCTCTGATGGTGATGAAATAGAAAAACTTATGAAAGAAAATTCAGAGGTGTTAAGAAGATTGAAGGAGCGTGGATAACGTGAACTCATTATCTTATATATCTCTTGAAAGTGCTCTTAAAATACATACAAAAACTATTGCAAATAGTGGTGGAGGAATGGTTCAATGTATTGATAGTGGGAAGCTGGAGAGCATATTAGAGCATATAAAAAATGATATTTACTACCCTTCCTTTGTGGATAAAATAACGCATCTGTTTTTTGCAACATGTCAATTTCATTGTTTTGTTGACGGGAACAAAAGAATTGCAATTGTTTTAGCAACGCAGTTTTTGATACTCAATGGGTATATGTTTATAGCTAAAGATTYTATTAGTAAGATGGAAAATATAAGTTATCATGTAGCAGCTGGGAAAATTGATAAAGATTTATTACATAAAATACTTAGATTAATGTATGACGGAGAATATGATAATAACGAAGAAATTAAACTTGAAATATATAACGCAATAAAAGATTAGGGGGAAACAATCCGTGACCTACAATTTCGAATTCCTAAAAAAAGAAGAAAAATACAAATCTTTTGCTTTAGCCTGCATAGAAGCAGAAAAAAGTCTAGTTGTTTCCTATCCAACAACAGCAATTTTAAGTCGGCGTGCATTAGAACTTGCAGTTAAATGGGTGTATAGTTACGATGAAGAATTATCTGCACCTTATAGGGACAACCTTAGTGCATTAATTCATGAGCATGTATTTAAAAATATAATCGACATTAGACTTCTTCCAATGTTAAAATACATTCATAAATTAGGAAATAAATCAGTACATTCATCTGCACCAATAACTAGAGAACAGGGTGTACTTGCACTTCGAAATCTCTACGAATTTATCTCATGGATTGATTATTGCTACTCTGAGGAACTACACGAAAAACCCTTCGACGAAAGCATTTTAGGTGACAGTGAAACAGAAAAGAAAACAAGACAAGAAATGAAAGACTTATACGAAAGACTAGGGGCAAAAGATAGAAAACTAGAAGAAATTATTAAAGAAAATAAAGCAATAAGAAAAGAAAACACAACAAAAAGACAAATAAATAAGCAAACACGAGAATATAAAATTGACGAAATATCTGAATTTAAAACTCGTAAACTTTACATAGACTTAGAGCTAGAACTAAAAGGATGGACAATAGGAAAAGACTGTCAAGAAGAAGTAGAAGTAAAAGGCATGCCAAATAAAGCAGGTATTGGCTTTGTAGATTACGTACTATACGCTGATGATGGGAAACCACTTGCAGTTGTAGAAGCAAAGAAAACAAGTGTAGACCCTAAAATAGGACAAATTCAAGCACAAAGATACGCAGACTGCCTTGAAAAACAATATAATCAAAGACCAGTGATATTCTATACAAATGGATTTCAATACTACCTATGGGATGACAAAAGCTACCCAGAAAGAATAGTATCAGGAATACATACAAAACAAGAACTAGAATGGCTTATGTATAAAACAGAAAATAAAGAACTTTTAATAAAACCAGACATAAAAGACGAAATAACAAACAGAGCATATCAAAAAATGGCAATTAACGCCGTATGTGAAACTCTTAGTAGAGGAAATAGAAAAGCATTACTTGTAATGGCAACAGGCTCAGGAAAAACCAGAGTAGCAATATCTATAGTAGACGTATTAATGAGAAAAGGTTGGGTTAAAAATATATTATTTCTAGCAGACAGAACAGCCTTAGTAAAACAAGCAAAAAAACATTTCAAAGCGCATTTACCAGAATTATCACTATGTAATTTACTAGACAGTAAAGACAACCCAGAGAGTAGAATGATATTTTCAACATACCCAACAATGATGAATGCAATAGATGACGTTAAAACGGGTAACAAAACCAAACTCTTCAATAGCGGTCACTTTGACCTAATAATTATAGACGAAAGTCATAGAAGTATATATAAAAAATATCAAGCGATATTTAGCTACTTTGATGCCATCTTACTTGGACTAACAGCAACCCCTAAAAATGATATAGATATAAATACATATGAAATATTTGACCTAGAAAACAACGTACCTACCTATGCATATGAACTTGGTGAAGCAATTAAAGAAAAATATCTCGTTCCATACTATACAATTGAAACAAAAATGAAATTCTTAGAGGAAGGAATTTCTTATGACGAGTTAACAGAAGAAGAAAAAGAAGAATTCGAAGACACCTTTGATGACGGAGTAAAAGAAATTGGTGGAGAAGCACTTAACTCATTTCTATTTAACAATGACACAATAGATAAAGTCTTGCAAGACTTAATGAAAAATGGAATTAAAATAGAAGGTGGAGACAAATTAGGTAAAACAATAATATTTGCAAAAAACAAAAAACATGCAGACTTTATCATAAATAGATTCAATAAATTATACCCAGAACATAAAGGGAATTTTGCTAAAGAAATTTATACAGATATCAATTACGTAGAATCAACCATGGACGACTTTGGAACCAAAGAAAAATTACCACAAATAGCAGTATCAGTAGACATGCTAGACACAGGAATAGACATACCAGAACTAGTAAACCTAGTGTTCTTTAAAAAAGTACGCTCAAAATCAAAGTTCTGGCAAATGATTGGTAGAGGAACAAGACTATGCGAAAATTTACTAGGAATAGGAATAGACAAAGAAGAATTCATAATATTTGACTACTGCAGCAACTTTGAATTTTTTAGAACAAACAAAAATGGTAAAGAAGCAAAATCATATAAACCCCTAACAGAGAATTTATTTAACATTAGAAACCAGATAATAAAAGAACTGCAACATAGCGATTATCAAACAGAAGAACACACAAAACACAGAGAAGAATTAATAGAAAATATACTAAAAGAAGTTAAATCAATTGACGAAACAAAATTTGATGCACGCATGAAAATACAATACATTCACAAATACAGTCAAAATAACACTTATACGGACCTAAAAGACTGTGATATAAGAGAGATAGAAGAACATATTGCACCATTAATACAATCAACAGACGATGACGAACTTGCCAAAAGATTTGATTACTTAATGTACACAATAGAATTAGCAGAACTAAGAGGAATTAAAGCATCAAAATCCAAAAATAGAGTTGTTGAAACTGCAATGTCATTAGAAAGTAAAGGCACTATACAGCAAGTTAAAAAACAAAAAGAAATACTACAAATAATTCAAACTGACGAATACTGGAATGAAGCAGATATATTTGACCACGAAGAAGTAAGAAAAGCTCTAAGAGAACTATTGAAATTTCTAGATTCTGAACAATCTGCAATATACTACACTAACTTTGCAGACGAAGTTCTAGAAAAAATAGAAGGACCAGGAGAATACTCAGTTAACGATATGCAAAGTTATAGAAAAAAAGTTAACAGATACTTAAACGAACACAAAGATGACTTAGTTGTCTATAAACTTAGAAACAATAAAAAACTCACAAAAGAAGATGTTGTGCATTTAGAAAAAATACTATGGGAAGACCTTGGAACCAAAGAGGACTACAAAAAAGAATTTGGAGAAGAGCCACTGCTTAAACTTGTAATTAAAACAGTAGGACTAGATCCCAAAGCAGCAAACGAAGCCTTCTCAAAGTTTCTAACAGACGAAACATTAAACTACTACCAAATGGAATTTGTTAATTCAATTGTAAACTTTGTTATAAAGAACGGAATCATAGACAAACAAATTCTTAATGAACATCCATTTAATAAGTATGGGAATGTAGTTAAACTGTTTGAAGGGAAGATTAATGTTGCAAAGGGTTTGATTAGTGTTATTGATGGGATTAATGGTAGGGTGGAAGTTGTAAATTAGTTGAAAAAGCAGAATCAATTATTGGAGCAAAATACTATTTTAGCATTTAATTCCATGTCATGGGGGAGGGAGTATATTAATGGGGAAGCATATAGATGTTCATTCGCTTTCAAAGTATATTGAAGTTATTGAAGACTATCCTTCAACACGTTACTTATATCGCGGAGAAGGAGAACATTACAGAAATCGGATGTCAGCAGCACTGCGCCGATACAAGGGGAGTTTTCATGATAATGAAGATTATCCGTTTGAAAAAATGATTAGTGAGTTTTATCGTGAAACTTCGATTAATATATCTAATACGGACTTAGAGAATTTTTTTGCCTTCGCGCAGCATCATGGAATCCCAACTCCGTTACTAGATGTTACAAATTCACCTCTTGTTGCACTTTATTTTGCTTGTTCTTGTTTAGGAAGCAAAGAAGAGGATGGCTATGTTTATTTGTTTGATAGCGCGTATATCGATATTACAAAATTAGTGCAGAGATATCCAAATAAAAATGTAGTTGAAAAAATCTTTATAAATGATTATAGTGTTTTTTTGGAAATGTTCCCCCTACTAGAGGAGTATTCCAATCTCTACGAAAAAAAATTTGAACAACATATCAAAGCATTGTTTACTGATTTTCATTACTATTTCAAAGATTCTATTGATAAGAAGCAAGAAGAATTATGCAAAAAAATTATAAGACCGATAGAAAAAATTGATTTTTACTCTATCGTTTCTGAATTAAAAGATATTGATGATAGTATTCCTTTGGAAATATTAAATAAGTATTCTATTCGGGTTTTTGTATATCTTTGTCTGACTAAATTGTTTTTTTGCATGGCGAAAAATTTTTCTGAGCCAATTTGGTGGATTAACTTTCTTCCCATTTTAGCCTATAGACCAATTATGAGTTTTGATAGAGGGAAGCATCAAAGCAGCTTGTTTTTTTACCAAGCATATTTGATGTATATAGAGGAGTGTTATGATTTCAAAGTTCAGATGGCGCAACGGATTGAGTATCTTGATGAAGTAATAGTGGTTAAAAATAAAGAGAGAATGTTGAAATCTCTAGATAATATCGGAATTAACAAAAAAACTTTGTTTCGTGATTTTGATAGTATAGCTTGTTATATAAAAAGCAGAGAAGAAAATATGGTGGCGAAAGCGGGTGCTACAAAGAATCAAAAACATGTGTAGGAAAAATCTATTACTATAGTCAAAATAATTTCGAGTGCAATGCTCAACACTTCTAGCGACGAAGGGCATCTTTAAAAAGATATAGCGTGTATGGGATGAGCGTAAGTAAATAGAGTATGTTAGCTTATTAAGACTAATAATGTGTTTCGGCAAACAATGACTACGAAAGAGTTAAAATTAAGATTAGTACAAGCAGGGAAAAAAATTGTGATTTGGGAGAGGAAACATATGAACAGAAGTTTTGAAAACAAAATTGATGCAGCAAATAAAAGTATAAAGGCTTTACTAAAAGAACAAAAATTCTACATTGATTATTTCCAAAGAGAATATCGATGGGAAAAGAAACATATTAAATTGCTAGTTGAAGACCTAACAACAGCATTTTTGAAGTCATATAATAGAAATGACAACCGTTCGTCTGTGGCTAACTATCAAAGCTATTATTTAGGACCAGTTGTATTGAGCGTGAATGCCGAGAATGGGGAAAAATCAATAATTGATGGACAACAAAGAATTACGTCAATAACATTATTGTTAATTTACTTAAATCATCTGCAGATGGAAACTTGTAGTAAAGTGTCGATAGGCGAGTTGATTTTATCGGAAAAATATGGTAAAAAGTCATTTAACATGACTGATATACAACGTGAGCCATGTTTAAAATCATTGTTTAATGAAGGCAAGTACAATGTGAAAGAAAAAGATTCAGAAACAGCAAAAAATATGGTTGCTAGATATGATGATATTGCACAAGCTTTTCCTGAAGAACTGACTGAAATAGCATTGCCTTATTTTATTGATTGGTTCATAGAAAAAGTTGTAATTGTGGAAATTATCGCGTATTCAGATGAAAATGCTTACATGATTTTTGAAACTATGAACGATAGGGGACTTAATTTAACCCCTACAGAAATGTTAAAAGGTTACGTTTTATCAAAAATTACGAAAACAGAGCAAAGAAATGAAGTTAATGCAGTATGGGAAAAACAAATTCAAGAACTGCATAAGTACAATGAAACAGCGGACCAAACATTTTTTCAGACCTGGTTTAGAAGTAAATACGCATCAAGCATTAGACCAGGTAAAGTAGGCTCTGAAAATCAAGACTTTGAGCTTATAGGATCGCAATTTCATAATTGGTTCAAAGATAAACACAGAGAGTTGCTAAAACTCTATACTTCAGACGATTTTTATGAATTTTTTAAAACACAGTTTCCTTTTTTCGCAAAATGGTATGTGAAAAGTTGGGATGCGCAATGCGAATTTGATAATAAAGCGTCGCATTTGTATTACGTAAACTATTGGGGAATTGCTGAATCTCTACAAGATCCATTGCTGCTAGCTGCTATCAATTATGGGGATACAGTTGAAATTGCTAAGATGAAGCTTGATTTTGTTGCACGGTTTATAGAAACATTTACAGTAAGAAGAGCTGTTAACTATAGAAAATTTGGACAAACATCTATAAAGTATACGATGTTCAATTTAGTGAAACTAATTAGAAGTAACAAATTGATCGAATTAGGGGAAAATCTAGCAAGTGAATCTGACAATATTAAAGAAGCTTGGGATGGAATTATGAACTTTGGATTGCACGGACAAAACAGGAAATTTGTTAAACATTTATTGTCAAGAATATCTAGCTATTTAGACAGTATTGTTGGGAAAGAAAGCAATTATGCAAGTTATCATCATCCAAATGGTAGACAATTCGAGATAGAACATATATGGGGAAACATTTTCGATGAGCATAGAGACGAATTTAAAGATGAGCAAGATTTTCAGATATGTAGAAACTCGATTGGGGCTTTATTACTTCTTCCAAATGGAACAAATCAATCCTTCGGCAGTGATAAATATGAAGAAAAGATTAATCATTATTTAAAAGAAAATGTCTATGCCCAAACTTTAAATTCTAAGTACTACGAAAAAAATCCGAACTTTCTTAAATCAATAGCAGTAGAAAACTTGGGATTCACTCCGCATGCAGAGTTTAATAAGGCAGACATAATTGAAAGAAGGAAGCTAGTACAACGTATTTGTGAACAAATATGGTCAACAGATTTTTATAGAGTAGAAGCGGGACAATAACTTGCGCGTAAAAGAACGTACGGAAATAAGCCCGGAATTTTCACGGTTGTATATGACTTAATAGAAATTGTGTGCGCCGTCCTTAGTTTGTTGTATATCACCTGCTGAGACACTTTTAATAGCGAGGATTGTAATAGTAAATGAGTGGGAGACAGAAGGCAGAGCAATTTGATGTGAGATGGTTTATCATTAAGAGTATTATTGGAATAAACCCTGTTTTGAATATGTAAAGATATGGAGAAGAAATGGAATCTATTTGATTACAAGTAGTTGTGTATGTTTCGCTAAAGATTCTTGAACAACTTTTAGTTGGCAAGGAATATGGAAGAATTGAGAGGCAGATGAAATATGCGATTAATTATTTCGCGATATTAAGGAGACAAAAAAAGAGCATGGAGCTATGTTCCCCTGCGATATGGATAAGGGGCTGAGAAGTTTACGTTTTACCATTCGCAGATTTTGTTTGAAAAACTCAATGAACTTGTTTTTTTAAAAGAAACAATGACTAATTGTGGAAAGGAGAAATAAAGCAATTATGAAAAAATTGCCGACGAATAGAGAAATATTACGCCAGATATATGACCAATACTATAAAAGCTTTGGAGAATTCAAAAAAAATCAAGAACTAGTACCACGCGCTACAAAAATATATGTACCAATTGATGTAGTGAAAATTGCCAAAAGATTGAATGTTGATCCAGACATTGTCTTTGGAAGATTGTACTATCATTTGGATAAAAAATACGCATATGAAAGGCTTGACGGGTCAAAAGTTCATTTATTCGCTTTAAAAGCAGGGGCAGATCACCATGTAGTTAATTTTCCATTATTGTCTGCAGTACTATCTGATTTGGAAGAAGCAAAGAATAGATATACTCGCGTGACAGCGATATCAGTTTTAGCATTGTTTGTTTCGGCAATTAGCTTGATAGCATCTTTTTTGAGGTAGCATTGTAATTCATAAGAGATGTTCTTTGAAGTATATTTATGGAGTATAGAAAACACAAAGTACGTGTAAGACCATTATCAAAAATTGATGCACGGCTAAGAGAGTGTTTCTCATTCTTTAACATGAGTGCTGTTAAGTTACTATTTATAGCTCACAAAATTATTCTCGAAGGCGGATTTCTAATTGTAGCTATGGTAGGGAATAGACATGCGAAGTACTGTGGATATGGATAAAACAATAAAAGGTATCACAGTTAATAGAGGCACAATTAAAAAGATTATTAATGAGATTTGTGCAAGTAAAGATTTGCTTGCAATCTGGAATTTATATAAAGGGAAATATCCTTATGCTGAGGAAATAGAGTTTAGCACGATTCTAAGTGATTTAAGGAAAGTGATGGATCGTGAATGAAACTTTCTGCCACTCCCACTCCTCACATATCGAAACGGTGATAAAAATACGTCGCCAGAACCGTTGATACTACTAGCTTTCAAGGTGTTTTGTGACTTCTATACATTCACTAAAAACAGCGAAAACTACGTTGAAAAACACCTAAAAAATGGCATAGAAGTGGAAATTGCAATTTGACGTGGTACGTGTGAATACGTGATTATCAGTTAGATTTACGTAAGAATTGAATAAATAGATAGGTAAACAAAGCGCTGAATTTGCAGTAATGGAATTCAGCTTTTTTGCGTGCTTTTTTATGAAACGGCAATAGTTAAGAAAAATTTGAAGAGGAGCTGATTAGAGTGAAAGCAAATAGAGAAAAGAAAACAGCAACATTCGCATCAATATTTGGAGAAGACTATGATCCAAATGAGGTGACAGAAAAAGATAATGGAAGTGTAAAACTAAAACTAGAAGAACTAGTACCATTTAAAAACCATCTCTTCAAGCTATATTGTTGATTTGCAAATAGTTTGATGTTCGATTCTTAGAGTTATATGATGCTATTTTTTAGGATTATGATGTGAATTGCAAAATATTTGATGTTGTACATT
>NVVX01000069.1 GCA_002733545.1 Alkaliphilus sp. | reverse complement strand
CCTGCTTCTTTACCTCTTAGTTCCATGAAAATAATCATTATTTCTTGCAGTTTTTTTAAGAAGCTTTCATAAGTATATACATGCTTTGTCAACTCCAAATATGTTGCACAACTGTCACCGTGTTACTCCCTTCGTGGCGCACGCTCCGTCCCCAACTGTCACTACTCGTAATATCTATTTTTCCCTCTGTCTTTAAGACTTATTAGTTTTTTGTCTACCATATCTTTTATGATTTGCCTCGCTCTCCTCTCTTTAATACCAAATAAACTCTCTACTTTTTTTGATGTTATTTTATTGTTTGACTTTAGATAACTTAATATCGTTTTCTCTTGCTCTGTTAAGTCCACATGACCTTTCGGCACTTTGCCGGCACTTTCCGGCACTTTTCCGGCACTTTCCGGCATTTCTCTGTATATCAACACATCTACAAAATCACCCATTTCTCTAATTAAAGGTTCCTTCAACCCTCTATTTACACATGAAGATTTTATTCTCTTTATTCCTGTGCCCCATTGTTCTATATAATTTAGCTCTTTAAACACTCTTGCAATCACATTGTTTCTAATTTCCGATCTTCCTTCTAATATGTCTTGTTGCGTTATCGTGCTTGGAAAGCTTCCTGGAGATACTATATTCAGTATGTCATCATATATCCCAACCTTTACATCTCTTCCCATATTAACATAGTCTCTATGAACAACTGCATTTACAAGAGCTTCCCTTATAGCTTCAATAGGTATTTCATATGTATCCGTTCGTTGTAATCCTTTTACTTCCCCTCTTAGTTTAATGTTGTTTTTAATAAAATTCTCCGCCTTCTCAATCTGAAAAAACAAATCTCCTCTATATTCTTTTTTATCTATAAAAACATCCATTGTTTTTCCTTTGAAGCGACTGCATTTCATAACACAATTCTCGTATTCCCCTAACAAAATTAACAAAGCATTCGTTGGATGTAGCTTTCCGTTTTCCTCTTTGACTAATTTCAGATTCATCAGTTTTTCTAAGTTTATTTTCTTGCCTATCTCTTTAAATTTAGCTTCTAAAGGCGAAAAATCCATAGAGTCTAAATCATCATTATAGCTTATTTCTTCATCAAAGCTTATGTTTCTTCTTTGTCTTTCTAGCTCCGATATGTTGTCACGACTTGCCTTTCTGTTTGTTGCTCCTATTCGAATGTATACTCCATTTTCTCTGCCTTTTTTCTTAAGATAATATGGCAAAAGATTCCCTCTAAACACTTCTACAATCATTATTATCTTACCATCAATATTGGATGTGTATATTTCTGGAATAATATTAGGATAAGAATTGTCGTAAATTATTGAGACCAATTTATCTTTCAATTCAGGAACATCTAAATCTTGCTTAAGTCCAACAATTTGTCTTGTATCATTTACCCCTATTATCAATTTGCCACCATTTGTATTCGAAAAAGCTATTACCGTTTTAACTATGCTTTCACTTTTGGGTAGCATTTCTTTAAACTCTAGACATTTACTCTCGCCCTTGCTTATCTCCTCTAATAAATGCATTGTTTCACCGCCTTGGCTAATTTTTTTCATAACATCACAAGGTCACTTCCGTACTACTTTTCTCTCTTGCTCTTATTGAACTTGAAATGTAAGATTAAGAAATTACAATACTACGTTGCCTTTATTTTATCATATTTTGCCACGATTTAGAAAAGATTATTACATAAAAGAATCTTCGATTCTCTGCAACAGGTATAAAGCCTGAGGTATTTTGAAGGATGATTCTCTTGAAGCTTTGTCAGGCTCCGCCTAGATGAAACAACAAAGTGATTCAAACGAAATCGTAGATTTCGGTTCTCTACTTTTAAGTCGTTATAAAAAATACCGCCAACGCTAAAGTCTAGCTCGACGGATAATCGTTATAATCTTCATTCAAGATAAAAATTGTCGTTAAGATCCTTAGAAACAAACTGTATTAGCCGTTCAAAACTCTCTATCAAATTAACTCTAGTATCGTCCCTGTCATCATAACGATCTAAGTCTACTCTTCTTAAAATTGCATCAGCTATACTGCTGATAACAACTTTATCATAACCCCGCGGTTAGACCAACACAAAGGAACCGTTCTCTTATGTTCTCAACCCTCGTGTATTTTTTTGCTTTTCAATTTAAGTATTTTTTTATATCTTCAATAGAATCCATCTCAAAAATATCATCTCTAATCYTTCGCAACTGCWCAATATCCAACGATTTTATTCCGTCTCTTAATTCAACGGACAATCCTTTTAACTTGAATTTTTTATTCAATAGTACACTGACAGTCTCAAGTAACTCTCCCTTTTTACCTACTTTAATTCCTTTTTCAATTCCTTTTTCAATACCTTCATCGCGTAATCTTTGCGCTATAGTCATTAAATCTCCACTCCTTTCTGGTACAGTTTGTTTAACGGCTTCTACTATATCTCTCATTGTTAAATCATCACGAGTACTGAGAAGATATTTAACCACAACTTTGAAATATTCTATACCTGCTTCTTTACCTCTTAGTTCCATGAAAATAATCATTATTTCTTGCAGTTTTTTTAAGAAACTTTCATAAGTATATACATGCTTTGTCAACTCCAAAAATATCCTTAAAATTGCTCCGCCTTTCAACTCTTCATCGCTATATTTTGATAAATCACAAAGTACATATTTAAAGTCTGGTAGATATTCATCTAAATCTTCTGGCGTTTCTTCTACAATAGCAGATAATTTTTTAAAGTTAAATCTAATTTATCTTGTCTTCCATATAGCCATTGGGTGTTCTTTAATCCGACCCAAAATCTTCTTATCTTCAAACAGTAATTCTGCAATGTATTCACCGCCTTCAAATCGATTTAGGAATTCTGTTTCATCTTTAGACAGAATCATCAAATCAGAAATGTACTCCTTTACAATTTTCTTTGCTGACTCCAAATCAAAATCATCTCGTTTTTTAATAACAGGGATAAGTCCTGTTTTTATTTTTCTTTGTGTAATCGAGTCAATCGCTTTTGTATCAAAGGTCTTGTTGATGTCCTTCGCTGATATAGCAGCATAGAAGATTACGCATTTTCTTAACATCTCTTCTTCAGACTCATCAAATATTCCAAAACGAATCATATTTCTTACATCGTATAAATCCCTAGCCGCAGCTCTGCTGAGTAGAGCATTAATCTTACTCCCATAAATCTCAATGGGTGATAGAGATTTCACCTTATACTCACTGACAAAATGTTCAGTGATGATAGACCTTTCTTCAGCAGGAAGTACATGAGCCCGAAGCGAGTAATTGATTTCAACCTTGATGTTGTCCTTGCTCCCACCTGCACTCATATAATCATACACCCAGGAGTCCAAGCTATGAGGATTTTTCGTCTTCGGACTTTTTGTATAACCTTGGGATAGCAAATAGCGATCAACGGTATTATTGATTACTTCTCTATTCTCCAACATTTCTTCTCGGCTATTCGATATCAAATAATCCATATCAATGTCTACTGACAAACCCTAACTCTTCTGCTCTTTTTCCTAAATAGATGATGTCGTAATTAGACAAGCATGTCACCACCCTGCTCAGTGATTTTGAATAGTCCCTCTGGCACCATCAGTTCCCATTCACTATTATAGCGGCTTTTTTCATCTGTTTCACTTAACATGTATCGTCTACTCTTTCCTATTTTCTGTTTACAGTAATCAATAAACTCCTGAGAAAGCAGTACGTCTTCTCTATAATGTTCAAGTAAAAAACCAGTTTTTTGATATAGAGCTTGGGTGTCATAAGCATCCAGATATACTCTCAACTTACTTTCATCCAGGTAATGTATTCCTTCTAAGCAATTGAGAAGTTCCTCAAACCTCCAAGTATCCCTACACATCTCTACTATACCTCTTTTAGCTACCCACTTCGTCCTTAGCCTTACTAACATCCGCTATTTTACTCTTCTAAAATACATTCTAAATCTAGACACAGCCACTCTAACAAATTTAGATGTAATTAATCTAACTTCTTAAATCTTTAATGCATAACAAATACTAATATATATTATTTAATATAGTTGTTCCATAAAATACTCTCGAATAAAAATTATATGTATGGTGCAAATACTACTCCAAAAACTGCCAAGACAATTAATCCTAGAGAAACTATGTTTAAAATATTATTCAAATAGTTGTTCTTCTCAGTAATACCTTTTTTATTTTCTATCTCGGATAATATTGGTATTAATGCCATACCTAATGCCATACCAATAATCCCAATTACAAGTACAGAGGTTTAGTTGCAATAAAATATGTATCAGTTTCCATGCTTGCTCCAAACTTATTTGCTATTAGCATTTCTCTAATAAAACCTAAAAATCTGCTTGCAATTGTAAAAATTATTATTAATGTCACTGATTTTGCTGCTTTTTTTACTGTTGTCATTATTCCACTTCCAATTAACTATTTTACTTCTAAAAGTCAAAGAACCGCCCCTTGCCTCCTTGATATGAATTTCGAAAACGAATTGCACGGTAACATCCTACGCTTTGCAAGCATACCAGCCCATACAGTATTTCCTTCTTCTTCAGTAATAAATCCTCGTTCCAACGCACTCAATAATATATCTCCAGTTGTAATATGCTCTAATCTATATTTTTCTACATATCCATGAATATCTTTCATATTATTACTCGCCAGAATCCCACCTCTTACTTTTGCTAATGCAATTGCTGCTGCCTCACCGTTGCCAATAACTTTAAATCCTGCTTCAGGCTTATTAACTAATCTACAGTATAACTCATATTCTTCACTACCAACCTCAATAGTTTCTACACCTATTTCACTGCTTTGTTTTAAAGCATCTGTTCTTGACTTTAATTGTGGTATTCTTGGGTGTGATAACTCCCTATATACTTGTTCTGGTAAAATTATTTTACCACTGTATAATTTTACTAAAATATTTTCTTTTCTCACCCATAGGAAGGCGGACAAACAATCTGTGTCAAAAAATATCTTATCAATCATACAGTTCTTTCCCTTCTTCCCCAATATCATACACAATATCTGCTCTAAATGCATCTAATAACAACTCTTCATACTTCCCTTTTGATATTAATTCTCTATTATTTAGTTCTTCTACATTTTTTATATACTGTCCAGTCGAAAAATATTTTCTTTCTTCTGTTGACGATTTATATAATTTATCGTCATACCCTAGTCTTATAGCTTGACGTATTACATTGTTTCTAAGACGATTAGACGTTGTTTCATCAATATATTCATCAGACACTAACCTATATAAAACAGTTTGATGACTTACTTGAAAAAATTGTCCTATCCTAATAATATTTTCAATAGCCCAATTATGATCATCGCACAATTTATTCCTTTCAATATATGCCTTAAGAGCATCGTGAGGTGCTAATAAATATGATGCAAAAGTATCGGCTTCTTTTTCACTATCCGATTTCTTATTATTTATCTCTTTTTCGCAAATAACACGTCTTAATCCTTTTTCAAAAAATATATGATATAATTCATGTGCTGCTGTAAATCGCTGTCTCCCATAAGATAGCGATGAGTTTATTCCAATAATGTTACTATCTTTTTCTCTGATACACATCCCACTTATTCTTTCTGACATTGGATGAAATACTAATGTGAAATTACTAAGACCACTTATTAAAGCAAAAATGTCAATAGGAGAAAATGCATCTTCATTGAATAATTCTCTCCTAATCTTTATTGCATTTGAGTTAAGTTCAAGTTTACCCTTCAAGTTCAGCAGCCTCCCCAAGCATCGAATTTATAAATCTAATATTTCGTGCTACTTTACTAATGGCTGATATTACTTCTAAATCTTCTGCTTGTAAATTATTTGAACGAAATGCAATTGACATAGAAATAAATTTTTCTCCTTCATCTTCAAAATATTTTAAATCACATCCAAATAAATTGCATACTTTTTCTAAAATATTAATACTTATCCTTCTTTCCCCTTTTTCGAATTTTGCAACGTAACTTTGATCAACCTGCAAAAAATCCGCTAACTGTGCTTGAGTTAAGTTGCTATTTTTTCTCAATTCTCTAAACCTTTTATTTACTAAATTGATTTTTGCCATAGGAACTCCTCCTTTAGTATTATTATATTATAGCGTTGTCATAAAGTCAATTGTTTATTCGCTATATTTTATGACAAAAGGGTGGGTTATGTGCTTTTTATACCCTTTTAAATTCTTCAGAGACTTTTATAATAGACTTATACTTAGATAAAAAACTAATACTGCATTAATTAGACTTAATCTAACTTCTTCAATCTTTAATGCATAACAAATACTAATATATATTATTTAATATAGTTGTTCCATAAAAAACTCTCGAATAAAAGTTATATACATAATACACTACTACTCCAAAAACTGCCAAGATAAATAATTCTATTTCTAAGTCTGTTTTCTCATATGAATACCCATGTTTTATTGAATTTTCTAATATGGGTAATAAAATGAGGCTGGGAACTAAAGTGTTGCAAATACTAGTATCAATATTTAAAATAACGTTTAAGTGGTCAGAAAAACGAAGGGACATGATATCTAAATATCTTTTAGAAATATTCATTTCTTCTTGAAGAGGAATTAAATTAGTATCTTTTAAATCTAA
>NVVX01000019.1 GCA_002733545.1 Alkaliphilus sp. | reverse complement strand
CAAAATGATTGAATGGGCTGGTTTTGACCCTGAAATCTATTTAAAAATTTAACTTCGGCGAATAAATAAATTAGTATTATATGACATGCGGATAATCAGTTGTAACACTTAAAGCCAGAGTTAAAATTTGCTCTGGCTTTCATTATTCAAAATTGCTCTGCTCTAAAACCCTGTAACTTGCTAGGTGAAAACACGTCTTTTCCTAATTTATGGATTGCAAAACAAACATCTTCCTGCAGATGCTCGTTTTTCTTCAACCATATTTTCCTCTGTATATGCGCATTTACGACACGTAGATACTCTTAATAGTATTTCTTTCGTAGGATTCCCACAACATTCACACGGTAGTCCCATTTTACTATTTACAACCGAAAACCCGGGAGTTCTACATTTGGGGCAGTAGCTCTTCATTTTTTTTATCAAATCGTACGTAGCTTTCCCTATATTCTCCATTCTCGTTGGATTGGCAAATGCGCGCGTATCTGCTTCTACAAATACCTTGCCCTGTTTAGATTTTTTAATTCCCAATTCAAAAGCTTCTCTTAGTGATTCCCAAGAATTAATACCCTTAGTAATTGAATTACTCTCTTCATCATCAGGTCTTAAAACAATGAAATGAGTTGGAAATAGTATTTTTTCTGCAAACACTTCAAGTTCTTTATAATCGTCTGTTGTAATGTAATCATAATTAGTAGATGTCGTTCCACTCTCTCCTACTATCTCAATATCGTTTTTTGTATCTATTAATAATACTATTTCGTAATTCCAAGGGATAAAGGGAACTACTGGGTGCGAACCAAAAATGCCTTCGCTCGCTATGCCAATGTCTAGTCCAGTCAACTCCATTCCTTTACGCGCTTTTAGGTACGCTGTGTCTAATTGGCTCGCTTTTCTTCTTATTTCTTTTGTAAAAGTGCCAAACAAATCAGTATCATAGCTTCTTTCCACAGTGATTTGCAATCCAGTATTCTCTTCAATTATTGGCACAATTACTCGTTCTTTATCGTGCTTATTTATTAAAACTGCTTTTCTTTTCTCCCAAAAATATAATTTTTTGCTCATTTTTTGCTCCGTTAATGTTTTTATTTATCCGCATTTGTATTCTTTGTTGCTAAATAAGTGGATGAGCCAGATTCTTAGTTCTAGCCCTCATATACCCAATAGTAACAAAACTCTTCCTAATTAATAGTAACACTGTCTACCTTGTTGTTCCCAGTGCGAAAATCGTAGCCGCTGCTCGTTCTCTAGAAATTAAACCCAGTGTTCCTTCCAAACGGTTCGTATCAACACTAAATACAGCAGCATTCAAAAATGCTAAAATACCGTTGTTATTTCGATTTACATCATCATCTAGAATATCTCCCGCCAATACTGCGTTGTTCAGTTTTCCATATAGAGAAGATGCTCTTTTTATAAGTATTCCCATTTCTTTTTGCGTTAATTTAGCGCTGGGATCAAACTTACCTTCTCCTCTACCATTAACTAGCCCTAATTGAAAGGCTGTGTTAATTTCTGTAAAAAAGCTGTTATCTCTAGTCACATCATCAAATGCTATTTCTGCACTATTGTCTGTTAAGCCATATGTTCTTAAAAGCCATGCAGTAAATTCCCCTCTTGAAATCTCTTCATCAAGATCTATTTCATCATTTTTAATAATTCCCTTTCCAAGAAGCGCGTTAATTTCATTCTCTGCTCTAGAGTTATTAATGTTGCTAAAAGATTTATTTGATACCATTACCGAGTATTTGCTCAAATTCAATCTGAACACTCTGACCGTTTTAGTAATAGGGTCAAACCATCCACCTACATTTTCCCACTCTAGCGCTTCCTCATTAAATCTAAATACTGTAAGTGCTTTTAGCTCTTCAAGATTCATATTGTCGGTGTCTAAGTTTGACACGTCAAAGGTGATTTCTAGCGGTACGTCGAACTCAGTAACTTGCTCTCCATCAACCAATACTTTTATTTCAATTTTTTCTAGTTTGTCAAATGTCTGTAAATCATTGCTTGTACTTAGCTTCTCCCCATCAACTACATTTGATACTATTTCTACTACACTACTTTCTCTAAGCTCGCTAAAAAACTGCTCGTTAATAGAAATACTATTGTGCCCCATATCAAATGTCACAGCTTCCATCCCTTTTTCTTTAATTTTTTCAATAAGACCCGCTCTAATTTCAATTCTTCTATTTAAAATCTCTCCATCTTGTTTTGGCAATGCAATCGTTAGTTTTGCTGTTAAATCAGAATAAGCTTCATTAGATAAGTCCTTAAGTTTAGTCTCTATCAATTTCTTTTTCTCCACCATTCGGACAACATCTTTTTCAATGTCTGAAAAATCCACGACAGCTGCAACACTATCGCCTTCTACGCTTATAGATATCCCGTCAAGAATAATCTCACTTTCGTTTTCTAGATAGTTATTAGCAATAGCGACAATATTAATACTAATAACATCGATATCGTTAACTTCTTCATAAATCATATTTTCTATTTCTATTAGATCTTCTATTATATCTATAAAGTCTTCCTCAGAAATCACAACCTCAGCTTTGTTTAAAAGATAATCTGTTTTAACTAAAGCTTCTTGAATGTTAAATAGAAAATGTTCATAGTAATCATTTTCTTCATCTCTTTTTATTTCAGCCATTAGTCTATCAATAACCAATTTTATATTCTCAACATAGCGAACCTTAGTGTGTGTTTCATCATCATCGTTTGCAATTATCGAGTCCAGCTTTTCTAGCAACTCAAGTATTTCTTCATTTACATAATCATTTTCGTCTTCATTTTCTTGCTCGTCTTCATTTTCTTGCTCGTCTTCATTTTCTTGCTCGTCTTCATTTTCTTGTTCGTCTTCATTTTCTTGCTCGTCTTCATTTTCTTGTTCGTCTTCATTTTCTTGCTCGTCTTCATTTTCTTGCTCGTCTTCATTTTCTTGCTCGTCTTCATTTTCTTGCTCATCTTCTTCGTCTTCTTCGTCCTCTTGTTCACTAATTTCTAAAACTTCAAACCCGAACTCCTCTATTAAATTTTCACCGTAAGCATCCATGCTTACTCCCGACCAACTACTTGTCATTATCAACATTAAAGCTACTAAAAACACTACTGCCTTCTTCATTTTATCATCCTCCTTCACAAAGTATTTTCTATTAACAAATCTATTTTTCTTAATTAGCAATAATTTTTTATTACCATATAGTACGTGGTTCAGCCTTTTTTTAATGGGGTGCCCCCATAAATGAACTAAAATACTTGAAAATTTTTGCTCTCTGCTTTATAATTTAATCACACACATTAATTATATACCAATATTTCTCTTATTCAATCTATTTTTTTAAAAATTGTGAGGTGCTCATATGAACGAGAACAAAACTACCTATGGTAACCCTATACATTCGAATCATTATGAATTATTGTCAAAGTTAGTAAGTGTGAGCAAGAAAATATCTGCTGAACAAAATACCGGCAATCTACTAAACATGATTTTGCAAGAATGTATGATGATAACTAATAGCGATGCTGGTAGCATCTATATCAAAGTTCCAATGAACGATATTGATTATTTACAGTTTACCGTCACTAAAAATGATTCTATTTCTATTAATTTCAAAAAAAAGCTGATTCCTGTTAACTTTGACAGCATCGCGGGATACACAGCTCTATCTGGAGAAGTTTTTACCTTTAACAACATGAATGATGTTATTACATCTCTTGGTATTAGTCACGACAATTCGTTCGATCAAAAGAGCAAATACAAAACTATGAATATGTTATCTTTGCCCATGAAAAATATAAAAAATGAAGTGATAGGTGTCATGCAATTAATTAATAAAAAAATTGATGCTAACTCTGTCATTTCCGATAAATCCCTTTATAGTGAGTCAATTGTGCCTTACACTAAAGAAGAAGCAAATATTGTTGCCTCCTTATCATCGCAAGCGGCTATATTATTGGAACGCAGCAAGCTATATTCTGATATCAATTTGCTTTTTGAGACATTTGCTGAAACACTAGTGACCAGCCTTGATCAAAGAGATCCCTCTACTGCCGGCCACTCTACGCGTGTTTCTCAAATGTCAATAAATTTAGCGCATGCAGTAAATAATTCTACCTCGCGTGCTTTCAGTTTAGTAGCTTTTTCAGAGTACGAAATAAAAGAGCTTTTCTTTGCTGCCCTCCTGCACGATATAGGAAAAATAGGGGTAAGGGAACATGTTTTGCTCAAATCATCTCGCCTCTCAAAATCTGAAATTGAAGTCTTAAAGTACAAATTCATGTGCTTAGAACTTCTTCTCAAAGAAAAAGGGCGGCATTGTACTTTATCAAACTCCGAAAGGATTACACTAGATTCAATTGATCAATACTTTAAGTTTATACTGTCTATCAATTACAAAGGGTTTATAACCGATCAAGAAATTGAATTGCTTAATGAAATAAATCGAATAAGTTACATAGATGAAAATGGAGTCACTAAAATTGAACTCTTGCCTCCAAACATACTAGAAAGTTTGTCTATTAGAAAAGGAAACTTAACCAAGTCAGAAAGAGCAGCTATCGAAGATCATGCTGTTTTTACTGAACAGGTCCTAAGAGAAATAGCTTGGACAAGTGAACTAAAAAATGTTCCCAATATTGCGGCTAATCATCATGAAAGAATTGACGGAACTGGGTATCCCAAAGGACTCATTGGAGCAAATATTTTAATTCAAAGCAGAATTATCTCTATCGCTGATGTCTACGATGCAATGACAGCATCTGACAGACCATATAAAACTGCGGTTCCTATTGAAAAAGCTCTTTCTATTCTACGAACAGAAGCAAAGAACAATGGGCTAGACCACGATTTAGTCGAACTTTTTATTTCTGAGAAAGCATATAATATTGAAAACAGATGGTGATAGCATGAAAAAAAATAATTTTAGTATTAACTTTTGGGGTGTTCGCGGATCATGTGCCACTTCAAAGAATAAATCTGCTGTATACGGAACTAATACCTCATGTGTAGAATTATTAGTTGGCGATCACCTAATTATTCTAGATGCAGGCACTGGTATTTATCCTCTTGGCGAGCATTTGTGTTCAATAAATAAAGCACAAAAAGGGCATATTTTCATTTCCCATCCTCATTATGATCATATACAAGGGCTTCCTTTTTTCATCCCTTTCTATAGTTCTCTTAATGCGTATACTATTTATGGCGAACAAAAATTAGACATCCCCTTTGAAAATATTCTAGTAGACTATATGAAAAAACCATACTTCCCGATTTCATGGAATGATTTTGATGCTCATATTACTGTGTTAAACATAGCTCCCAAAGAAACGGTAGCAATAGACAGAAATGTTAGTGTTTCAGCTATTAGAGTTAATCATCCCGGTGAAAACTTAGCTTTTCGTATTGATGCCTATGGGAAATCTTGCTGTTATATCACTGACATCGAACATAGAGATTATAGTAGTGAGCTTATTGCTTTTGCGCGTAATGCCGATATTGTTATTTACGATGCTAGTTTAACCAAGGAAGAATACTCTAAAGCAGAATATAATGGGTGGGGTCACTCAACTTGGTTAGTTGCTGCAAATCTTGCAAATGAAGCCAATGTTGGAAAACTAATTCTATTCCATCATGCAATTAATAAAACGGATGATGAAATCCTAAATATACAGAAACAAACTTGCACAGTTTTCCCTAACACCGTAGCTGCTTCCGAGGGATTGGAGATTAATCTATGAAAATAAATAATAACTACCGTATAATTCTTTGTCTGAGCATATTTTGCACATCATTTGTTTTGCTTGGTTCTTTTGCCACCAGTCTTTATACATATGCAACTCCTCAAGTCGAACTAGGTCAACTTAAGTCTCAACTCGCTAATTTAGCTGGCGCTGAAAAAATAGATTCGCTAACTAGTATATCTAATATCTATCTAGACATTGCACCAAAAGAGAGTATCGTATATGCCAATAAAGCTCTGACTCTTTCAACTTCTCTACAACTTACAAGAGGTATTATTGATTCTTACAACAATTTAGGGATGGCACATTATTTTCTTCTAGATTATGATRGAGCTATCTACTATTTTGAGAAAGCAATAGGGTCTAACATAAACGAAGAATATGAGACAAAATTGGGCTACTCTTTGAACGGCCTTGGTCTAACTTATCAAGCAAAAGGTGAAATAGGGAAAGCGATGACCTACTATAAAAGAGCAATTAGTTTTTTTATTCAAAGTAATTATAAAGAAGGCATAGCAAATTCACTAAACAATATCGGGACTGTGTACAGCCATTTATTGCAATTTGATACTGCATTAGAAAAGTATTATGAGGCTTTATTAATACATAAAAACTTAAAGTATCAAGCTGGAATTGGTGCTACGTATAACAATATTGCAGTGGTTTATGAAAAGCTAGGCAATAACAAAGTATCTATTGATAACTATTTAAAAGCTATAACTATCTTTACCGAGACTGGCAACAAAGAAAGAGTTGCTATTTTATTTAATAATATTGGTCTTGTTTTCGTTTCACAAGAACTCTATAATGAAGCAATAGATTTTTTTCATCAATCTATTCTATTAAGCACCGAAATAGGCAATGAATCAGAAATTGCAACCAGTTACAATAATATTGGAATAGTTTTGAATTTAGCAAGTAGCTACCAAGATGCGTTAGCAAACCACCTAAAAGCTCTTGAAATAAGAGAGAACATAAACGATAAACACGGGATTGTTAATTCTTTAAATAATATTGGAACAGTATATTTTAACATCGACAAATTAGATAAAGCTTTAGAATTCTTTAATAACGCGCTAACTTCAGCGGGAGATATCACGTCCAACGAAGGTATAAAATCTGCTTTGTTTAATCTTTCTAAGGTGCATTATGGACTTGGAAATTTTAAGGAAGCATATTCGTTTAAATCATTATATTCCACATTGTCAAATATGATTGCAGACGAAGTATATTACAAAAACATTGCTGATATGCAAGAAATATATGAAACAGAGAAAAAAGCACAGCAAATTTTACTATTAACCAAAGATAACGAAGTATCCTTGGTGCTATTAAACCAGCAAAGAATAATCATTCTTTCGCTTGCGTTAATAGTACTACTTGTCCTTATATTAGGAATTGTCATCTCAAAGGAAAAGAAAAAATCGGATAATTTGTTGCATAATATACTACCTAAAAAAGTAGCAAGGGAGTTAAAGAAAAAAGGCAGATCTAAGCCTGAAAGTTTTAATAATGTAACTGTTTTTTTCTCTGACATAGTAGGATTTACAAATATTTCTTCAACACTTAGCCCAGAGTCCTTAATTAATGAACTTAATGATATGTTTACAGCCTTTGACAACATTATGGCTAAGTATAAATGCGAGAGAATAAAAACAATTGGTGATGCTTATCTAGCTGTATGCGGACTACCTAATAGCAATGAGTTTCATGCTGAAAACATTACTAACGCTTCTATTGAAATCATGAACTACATGCGTAATCGTAATCTTACTGCTAGAACTAAATGGGAAATCAGAGTAGGTATACATTCTGGCGAAGCAGTTGCTGGTATAGTTGGCACCAAAAAATACATCTATGATGTTTTTGGAGATGCCATAAATATGTCTCAACGAATGGAAAGTAATAGTGAGCCTATGAGGATTAATTTATCAGAAATTTCATACAGCATACTAAAAGATAAACATCATTTTATAAAAAGAGAACCTCGCCATATAAAAGGCAAGGGTCTTGTTAATATGTATTTTCTTGATTGCTAACGCAGTTAACTCAACATGCTTAATCCTGTTTTGTTGAGTTCAACTTCTCTATTTACTAGTGAATCTATAACTGTCTGAATGTGTTCTGACATGTCAACTCCTAGTTCTTCTGCACTCGATACAATACTTTCTCTATTTACCGCCCTTGCAAAGGCCTTATCTTTAAGCTTTTTCTTTACTGATTTCACTTTCATACCCTCAAGTTTATTTGGTCTTACTAATGCACAGGCAATAATGAAACCCGATAGCTCGTCTACTGCATATAAAGTTTTTGCCATAAGTGTTTCTCTAGTTGTACTTTCATCCGCGTGACCTTGAATTGCTAAAATGAAATCCTCTGGATATCCATTTTCACGCAGAATTTCCACTCCTTTAAATGGGTGATTTTCCGGGTATTTTTCAAAATCTATGTCATGCAACAACCCACACGTTGCCCATATTTCAATGTCCTCCTCAAATTTCTTTGCGTATCCAATCATTGCTGCTTCTACTGCTAAAACATGTTTTAGTAAATTGCTTGATTCCACGTACTGTTTCAGCAACTTAAAACTTTTTTCTCTGCATATTTCCATTTTAACGCCGTTGCCAAAAAGTTATAAAAATCTATAAAAAACAAAATAAGTTATAACTCACTGTTTGCTTCCCTGTTCATCCTATCCCATTTCGCTAATGTAATAGTTCGAGGGCGTAAATTCGGATACAACGAATCCTACATATCGGTAGCTGCTTTAATTTGCTATGCTACTGATTTATATTTTGATAGATTTATAGATGCATTTAAATCTCTATCTATCTCTAACCCACAATCACATTTGAATACTCTATCAGACAGCTTTAAGTTTTTTTTAATATTTCCACAACTTGAGCATGTCTTTGATGAAGGGAACCACATATTAGCTTGCCTAAACTTAATTCCATTCTTTTCGCACTTATATTGCAATTTCACTTTGAAGTCGTGCAATTTTTGCTTGGCTATTGCCTTCGATAGGTGTTTGTTTTTCATCATCCCTTTAATGTTTAGAGTTTCCATCACTACTTCTGCTGGCTTGGTTTTCACTATTGCATTAGTAGTTTGATGTATGTGATTGTTTCGGATTCCGTTTAGTCTCCTATATAACAGTTTTATTTGCTTTTCTAGTTTTTTTATGTTGCTAGTTTTGGCGAACGTATCTCCCTTCTTATTTTTAGTGTATTTCCTAGAAACTTTACGTTGCAACTACGTAGGCGTTTCTCTGCCTTTTTAATTGCTTTTGTTTTGTTGATATTTTTAAATTTCATGCCATTACTACATACTGCTAGTTCTTTGATTCCTACGTCTATCCCTAGTACTTCGTCTGTTAGTTCTACTTCTTCTAATTCTATTTCTATTCCAACTGCCAGGTACCAATATTTACCGTCAAACGATACTCTTGGGTTTGTGTATTTCACATCTTTTGTTACTTGTTCATTTATAGTTACCCAGCCTATTTTTTCTAACAAAACTTTTTTAGCTTTAACTTTCAGCTTTATGTTGTCATTGTAAAATGACGGTTTTGTTCTTCTTTTGCCTGTGAAAAAGTTTTTTAATGCTACGTGAGCATCTTTTATTGCTTGTTTTGATACATTGTTTGAAACTTCATATAACCAAGCGTATTCATCTTGTTGTTTTAGTTTTGTTAGTTCTTTTCTTAGGTCATTGTCGCTTATAAATCTCCCACCATTTTCATGGTTTTCTTTTTGCTTAGCTAACGCCCAATTATACGCCCACCTCGCTGTACCAACAGATTTTATTAGTTGCCTTTCTTGCTCTGGAGTCGGTTTTAATCTAACTTTTTTCGCTAGAATCATCTTCCTTCAACTCCTTAATCATTTTCTTTGCTTTATGCGCTCTTTTCCCTTGAAGCCTACAACTAAATACTGTAATTGTTTGTATCATATCTTCAACTAATTCTTGTTCGTCTGTTTTAGGAGCATTGTCTATAATTTCAATTTTACAGTTATTAATTTCCGCCATGTATTCTACAAGCTCAAATCCAAACCGAAGCAATCTGTCTTTATATAATACTACAACTTTAGAAACTTCTCTATTATTCATCATTCTAAGTAACTGCTGAAGCCCTTTTTTATTGTAGTTAATTCCACTTCCAATGTCAGTTATCACTTCAAAGGGTTCTCCCTGTGCTAAAAGATATGTTTTAACATTTTCTATTTGTCTTTCTAAGTCATCCTTTTGTTTGTTACTTGACACTCTACAATAACCTATCACTTTCTTCTCTTTTATGTTATGAAGGCCTATTACTTCAGCAATTTGGCTTTCTACATAATACCGATAACCATTTGTTGATTTATGATGGGGTTTTAATTTGCCATTTTTGTCCCAGTTACGTAAGGTTTGTGCTGATTTTCCTATAAGTTTAGAGAATTTGTGTATTGTATAGTATTTTTCCAACCGAAACACCTCCTGACTTAATTATACATCAGGATATTTGAAAAATCAATATTTTTTATATTCTTTTACAGTTTGTATCAATGTATATGGCTACTGTCGAACCCTCCTTATCACAAATCAAATAACAACACTAAATTTCAATTCTCGCCCATTTCTTCCCAGCAAATCTTAGGTGAATTATTACACAAAATACTATAAACGAAATAATTTCAGCAATCCATACGCTAATTATACCCTTACCATAAAAATGGACAAGCACGTATGTTATTGGAACAAATAATGTCCAAATTCTAAGTGCTGTTATAACCATAACTGATCTCGTATCGCCTGCGCCTCTTAATGCACCTGACATTACTATCATGTAGTTTAGCATCGGTTGGTTTATTGCTAAAAGCAATAATGGAACAAGAGATATTGCTATTAAAGACGCTTCGGCTGTAAATGGCAATATCATCTGTCTAGGAAAAAGCACAAGAATAACGCTCATGAAAATTCCCCACAATACACCTAGAAATGCTGCAGTATATCCTGTTTTCAGAGCACGATCTGCGTCTTTTTCACCAAGTGCTTTACCAACTAAAGTTGCTGCTGCTAACGAAATGCCTACTGCGGGCATAAAGGATAAAGACTCAATATTAATTAGTATTCTAAATGCAGCTTCTGACACTGTGTCTAACGAGGAAATTACCACCCCAATTATTACAAATGATATCTGCATTAAGGCTTGTTCTATAGCTCCAGGATAGCTAAATTTCCATAAGGGGCTAATAACACTTTTTTTAATGTATAAATCTTTAGATCTAATATGAACTAAATATTTTTTAAAGAAGAGAATGTACACAAATAATGCCGCCGAAACAAGCCGCGAAAATGTAGTCGAAAGCGCAGCTCCTGCAATCCCCATCTCTGGGAAAATCCAAAATCCAGTAATCAAAATGTAGTTACCAATTATATTTAACACATTAGCAAGTAATGCAATATAAAGCGGAGTTTTTGTATCTCCAACGCCTCTTAGTAAAGCAGCACCTGCAAACGAAACAAACAAGAATACTAAGCCATATACTATTATATTAAAATAAGTATGTGTGTAATCAATTACTACCTGTTCCATATCATAAATACTGAAAATCTCTTTCGAAAATATTAAGGCAAACAACATTATAACAAGACCAATGATAATATTAACACTGAAATTCTGTCCTGCTATTTCATTTAGTTTTTTGTAGTTTTTCTCTCCAAAACTTCTTGCAACCATTGCAACAGCGCCGGTATTAAATGAAGAGAAAATAAAAACTAACATAAATACAATTTGATTAACAAACCCTGAGCCTGCTAAAGCTTCTTTATTAATTAACCTACTAATCATTATTGTATCTGCTACCCCCACAGCGGTATGAAGTGCCATTTCTGCTATTGCTGGTAGTGCAAGTGATACAACACTTAGCATTATAGCTTTGTCAATATTAAGTTTTTTAATCATGAATAATGCCCCACTTTATAGTTATTTAGATAATCTAAATAATTATACCACAATCTCCAGTTCTATTCCAAGGCATAACTCATGATTTTTTGAAACTGATTCTACTGATATTTTAACAGAAAAACTGCCCCACTAGAAGACAGTTTTTCTACCTCTTTCTTGCTTATTCGTTTTTCCTGCACCATTTTTTTCTGCAAGCTTTTTTACAAAATCTATCTATTTCCTGACATGTTAAATTTTCTTCTTTGCAAACTGGACATTGATTATTTTCAGCTTCATAGGCTGAAATAAATTCATGCGCACAACTTTCACACTTATATTTGCAAATATTATAAGTATAATTACCACCTGTAATGTTAATAGCCATCCCAGAAGTAAGAGCTATAGCGACTTTTCTTCTAGCTTCATCAATGATTAGCTGGAAAGTCTGTCTTGAAACCGCCATAAGTGTAGCACACTCAGCTTGACTCAATCCTTCAATGTCTTTAAGCCGCATAGCTTCAAGCTCTTCCATTTTCAATTGGACCTCTTTTAATTTATCCTTTTTTATGCCCTGAGGTACGAAATACTTATTTTCTGGTATAAACGCTATTCTTCTCCACTTCATCGGTCTCGGCATTTATATCCCTCCTACAGTCTTTACAGATACCTTTCATTACGATTGTTATATCATCCACTATATTATCATAATTTTCTTCAATAAAATCCTTTTGTTTCAATAAACTTTGAATCAAGACCTGATCTGTGTATTCAACAATTTGATTGCACGATTTACAATGAAAATGTAAATGCAATTTTTTGCTGCTGAACATATCCAGTTCGTAATATAGTTTGTTGTCAATAGTTATTTCTTTTATTATACCAATCTTTTTAAAAATATCTAGATTCCTATAGACTGTAGCAATACCTAACATCTCATTTTTGATTAACTGGTAAACATCCTCAGGCTTATAGTGACCGTCGTTTTCAACAAAAAACTTGAGGATTATTCGTCGGGAATCCGTCACTCTATAGCCATTTTTTTTTACAAACTCCTCTATTAATTCTATTTTGCTATCCACAACAACACCAGCCTTTCAAAATTTAATTACATTTAATGTCCACCGCAAGAATCTTTATGAGCGTGCTCACTGCAAACAGACTTGCTTGATACAAGATTACCTCCAAGAAACTGATTGATAATACTCTCTAATGACCCTTGAACTCCTACAACGACTTCGATACCGTTATCTTTAAACAATTCTTGAGCGGTAGCACCCATACCACCTGCAATAATAATATTCGCTCCATTCTCAGATAAATACTTCGGTAAAAAACCAGGTCTATGACCAGGATTTTCAAGGAACTCATTTCCTAAAACTTCTCCAGCTTCCACGTGATAAACTTGAAACCCTTCACAATGTCCAAAATGTCCTGAAACCATATTCCCATCTTTTGCAATTGCTATTTTCATAATATTCACTCTCCTGTTCTATTTTTAAATTCATTCCAAATTTTAATAATCGATTGACCTGCAATTGACTGCTCATAACTTACTATTGGACAGCCTGCATTAATGGATTCTCCAACAAGCTTATCAAACGGGATCTTCCCAATCACTGGCATATTTACATCTGAACAAAACTTTTTTATCTGATCAGAAATCAAAGGGTTGATATCGTACTTGTTGATAATCGCGAATCCTTTAACACCAAAATATGTCGTCAATTCATAGATCCTTTTAAAATCCTCAAATCCAGATTGGGTAGGCTCAGTCACTATTACACAATAATCGCAACCAGTTATTGAAGCCATAACCGCACAGCCTACACCAGGAGATCCATCAATAATGTAATCAGATTCCTTGTTGGAGCCAATTATGTTTGCATTTTGTCTAACTTTTGTTACAAGTTTTCCTGAACCTTCTGCACCAGGAATCATTTCAGCTCGAGAAATTAGCCCATTTTGCGTTTTAGTTATGAGAGTGGTGCCTGTAATCTCATGATCTAAAGTAATCGCCTTTTCTTCACATACCAAAACACAAGCCCCGCAACCTTCGCATTTTAATGGTTCAATCAGTGTTCTGCCATTAATAAATCTAATTGCTCCAAATCTGCAGGTTTCTATACACTTATTGCAGTTTATGCACTTATCGCTAAGTATTTCTGCCGCCTTTGCTCCATAAAAATCAGATTTTTCAATATCCTCACCATCAAACATGAGATGTAGATTGGAAGCATCAACATCACAATCAATTTTAATTAAATCCGAATCGCTCAAATAAGCAAAAGAAGATGCGATAGTCGTTTTGCCAGTGCCGCCCTTGCCGCTAATTACCACTAATTGCATCACTAGACCTCCTACTTGCCTCTTTAATTAACTTAGTACCTATGGTTTCAAAAATCATCTTATATTCTGGATTATCAATTAACAATAAACCTTGTGAATATAGTTCAGCCGCCTTCCGCGAAAATGGAATTTCGCCAATTAAGTCAATATTCTCAGATTCGCAGTAATCTTGAATCATACTATTGCCTTCAATATTCCTGTTGACGATAATGCCATGAGAAATTCCCATTTCCTTGACTAAAGCAACCGCTAATTTCAAATCGTGCAGACCAAATTTAGTAGGTTCTGTAACTAGTAAAGCATAGTCAGCACCGTCAAGTGTTTTTACAACACTACATGATGTGCCCGGTGATGAATCTAACAGCTTGTGATCATCAAATTTTGATATTTCCTTGAGTTTGCTAATGATTGGTCCTCCCATGGGTTCTTTAATATTCAATTTACCACTCATGAATGAAATGCCATCTGTGTTTCCTACTGAAACAATTCCAATAGATCGGCCCACTTCTGTTATAGCTCCTTGTAGGCATGCAATCATACACGCTCCACACCCATGGCACAATTCTTTAAATAACATGACTCCAGTCGGTACTGTGGCTAGTGCGTTAAATTGGCATGCCTCTGCGCATTTGCCACATAAGGTGCATTTGTCTTTATCTATTACTGGATTTAGAATCTCTACATCTATCTGCTTTTCAATCGTTGGTTTCAAAAAAATATGCCCATTGGGTTCTTCCACATCACAATCTATATAGTTCATATTCAAGACTTGAGCTAAGTTGGTTGCGACGGTCGTTTTCCCTGTGCCACCTTTTCCGCTTAATACCACAATCTCCATAATAATTTACCACCCATCATTTTTGAGGTCTTCCAGGTTCAGTAATTTGAGATAATTTTTTTTCCTGAAATGCACTAATAGCATTTTCTATAGTTGTCTGCCCTATTTTATAGCCGTTAATGCCAGCTGCATTTAAAACGTTTAAGGCTTTGGGTCCAAGATTTCCCGTTAAAACAACCTCTGCTTTAAGACCTGCTACCGTCTGAGACGCAGCAATACCAGCTCCTTGATTCGAGTTAATAGCTTCGTTTTCAACAAAAGTGCACTCTTTAGTTAAGGTATTATATACAGCAAAGTATTTACATCTTCCAAACCGTAAATCCGCTGTCCCTGACATGGATTTTTCAGTACTACTTACAGCAATTGTCATTTTTACAAACCTCCTAATTTTTTTAAGCATTTAATACAATTGTTTATTTGGCATATGCTAATTTCATTATACTACTGGTATTATAATTGTCAAGTGCCAATTACTATTTTAAATTGACCTATATATCTTCGTGGTTATTGATCTATGCCCACATCATGAACGTTTCCTGTTAGGGAGTTTTGCCTCTAAAATGGCACAACCATCGGCTTTGAAGCTATGGTTGCGCCTAACATCACACTTACTACCTCGTGTGCAAAATTTTTGATTGTCAAAAAGAAGGAGGTCGTAGTGGGAATAAATCCTATGTAATTTCAATATGGTTTTGACTTCTTTTTTCGCCTGTCTTCTTTCGGTTATAAGTATTTCTACTTTCTGCTCCCAGGCTTCACAGGTGCGGATTTTCCCTCTTTACATAATGGGCAATTATCTGCTTTATATGAAATTACTTCTGTTGTTAGAGCAGCTTCAAATTTTGTGCCAAACTCAACTGTGCCGTTACTTCTATCTACAACAACTACTACGCCTACAACTTCACCGCCTTGCTTTTTTACTGCTTCAATTACCTCTTTTACTGAGCCGCCAGTTGTTACTACATCTTCGGCAACCAAAACTCTTGCTCCTTTAGGAATTTCAAAGCCTCTTCTTAATTTCATTTTGCCATTAACTCTTTCTGCAAAAAGATTCTTCGCTCCTAATTGTCTTGCTACTTCGTAACCGAAAATAATTCCACCTACTGCTGGCGCAATTACTATGTCTACTTTTTCGTTTTTAAACTTATCCGCTAAGTCCCTAGCAATTTCTTCTGTGTATTTTGGATATTGCAAAAGTTTAGCACATTGCATGTACTGCCTACTATGCTTGCCTGATGTCAGTAAAAAATGACCCTCCAGTAATACTTCCGTTTCTTTTAGAATTTCTAATATTCGTTCTTTATTCACAACTATCATCCTCTCTTCTTTGCATTTTGCTTCTACTATCTGTTTGTGTTTACTTTACTTGTGCTAATCCTCTAATTTCTTGAATATTTTTAATATTATTCTCTGTAAGATAGTTTTCAATACCCCCTATAACATCTATAGTTGCTCTTGGATTTGTAAAGTTCGCAGTTCCAATTGCAACTGCTGTAGCACCTGCAAGGATAAATCCGATTGCATCTTCTCCGCTCATGATTCCACCCATTCCAATTATAGGGATATCAATAGCCTTCGCTACTTGATAAACCATTCTAAGCGCAACAGGCTTAATTGCAGGACCAGATAAACCACCTATTGTATTCGCCAATACTGGTCTTTTCTTATGGATATCTATAGCCATTCCTATTAAAGTATTTATCATAGAAATAGCATCTGCACCACCATCTACAGCTGCTTTTGCCATTTCAACGATATCTGTAACATTTGGGCTTAGTTTCACGATTAATGGGTGCCTAAGATTTTTCTTTACTTCTTTTGTTACGTATTCAATCATTTGGGGATCAGTACCAAAAGCGACTCCCCCTTCTTTAACATTGGGACAGGAAATATTAAGCTCAACTAAATCAATATCTTCGCTAGACAATCTTCTTGCAACTTCACAATATTCTTCAACTGTTCTACCAACAATGTTAACAATTATTTTCGTATCGAATTGTCTTAAAAACTTTATATCCTTCTCTATAAATTCCTCTACGCCAGGATTTTGCAGACCCACACTGTTTAATATGCCTCCGTATGTTTCAGCAATTCTTGGAGCATCATTACCTTTCCACAAGGCACTAGATACTCCTTTAGTTACAACTGCACCTAGCCTGTTAATATCGACATATTCACCATACTCTTTGCCAGATCCAAAAGTTCCAGACGCCGTCATTACTGGATTCTTGAACTCTACTCCTGCTATTTTAATTCTCGTATCGCATTTGCTCATTCCCACATTACCTCATCTCTATAGAAAACAGGTCCATCTTTACATACTCTATAATTCTGCCATTCCCTATCTTCATCTTTTTTAATTTTACAAGTACATACTAAGCAAGCTCCTATTCCACATGCCATTCTTTCTTCCATTGAAAACTGTGCTTCTATTTCTTTTTCTTCCGCCCACCCATTTATTGCTTCAAGCATTGGTTTAGGACCGCATGCGTATATCATATCTGCCTTTGGTGTATTTTCTTTAATTAGATCCATAACGTTTCCTTTAAGAGTCATTGGGGACGGTACTTTTTGACTCATGCCAGAATTATTGTCCGAGCCAAAAAACACCGTCCCTAATGACTCTTTTTCAGTCCCATCTTTTGATTCAGACAAAGAACCGTCCCCTGTCTCTAAAGAACCGTCCCCTGTCTCTATTTTGTTTTCGACTGTAATGCGTATTTCATCAGCATATCTGTTAAATTCATCGATTAAATACGGTTCAGTATTAAAGCCTAAGTAAACAGTTTTGTTGCCTTTTAAATTTTTAACAAGTTCTAATAAAGGCGCTACACCAATACCTCCGCCAATAATTAAGTGATTATTATTTGTTTCATCAATGTAGAATCCATTTCCTAAAGGCCCCATTATATCGATTTGTTCACCACTAAGCATTTTAGCAAATTCAGCAGTTCCTTTCCCTACTACAGCATATACCAAAGTTACAGTGTTTAGCTTTATATCGATTTCGCATATGCTTATCGGTCTAGGCAATAATAAATCTCCACGCTTGCAAAATACATTTAAAAACTGCCCAGCCTTAGCTTCACTTGCAACTAATGGTGCTAAAATAATCATTTTAAACGTATTTTTAGCTATTTTCTTGTTCTTAATTATCTCTACTGTATGTTTTTCTTTCATCAAATTCCTCTTCTCCTAAATTACACTCTGTATATCCGCTTTCATGTCTATCACTGCTTGTCTTGCTGCCTTAGCAAATTCTTTTTCTGTAAACCTGTTGGCACATTTCTGATTTTTATAAGCCGCAATTATTCCTCTTGATGAGTTTATAATAGCACCTAATCCGTTTTTATCAAATGCACCTTTTAAGTCTTTAGCACTGCCACCTTGCGCTCCATATCCTGGCACTAGAAAAAATACATGCTTCAATTTTTTTCTCAGCTCTTTTAATTGTTCAGGATAAGTTGCTCCTACAACAGCTCCAATAGAACTATATCCTCTTTCGCCAATTAACTCTCTACCCCATTTACTTATGAGGTCTCCCACTTTATCGTATATTTTTTCTCCGTCTACCACCAAGTCCTGTATTTCTCCGCTTCCAGTATTTGATGTTTTAAGTAGTATGAATAGTCCCCTATTGTACCTTTTGCAGTCTTCAATAAATGGTTCAACCGAGTCATGTCCCAAATACGGACTGATTGTGATTGCATCTTCTTCATAAATCTTTACACTCTCCCCTTCAATATTTACTTCACCAATATGCCCATTCGAATATGCTGTTGCGGTTGACGCGATATCTCCCCTTTTAATATCTCCAATAATAAATAGACCTTTGCTTTTCGCATATTTTATTGTTTCGATATATGCTCTAATTCCTTCATGCCCAAATTGTTCATACATTGCTATTTGCGGTTTAACTGCTGGTATTAAATCGTATGTCTGATCGATTATTTCTTTATTAAATCTTAAAAAGATTTCTGCCACAGCTTTTGGGGTTTTCCCATGTTTCTCAAACTCCTCAGTTTTAATGAATTCTGGTATAAAATTTAAACTTGGGTCTAGTCCAACAACTGTTGGGTTTTGTTTTTCTTCTATCTTACTAATTAGCAAATCTATCATACAACACCTCACTTTTTTTATTCGTACTATCAAGAGTTTTAATACGTTGTTACCTCCCTTTATTCTACGAGACCCTTTCGACTCTCAGGCTTGCTCAGAGACAACGATAAAATATCTTTTCATTGAATCTTTGGCACTGCCTTTTTGTAGCAATATTTAATTTCTCCGTTTACAATTGTGTAAATCACACTCCCTTTTACTTCTTTACCGTGAAAAGGGGTATTTTTGCTCTTAGATACAAATTCATCCTTATTAATTCTGTATGACTCATTTGGATTGATAATAGTAATATTCGCTTTCTCCCCTACTGATAATCTAGGTTCATCTGCACCGATAAGCTTTGCTGGGTTTACACTCATTTTTTCAATCAACTGCATCGGTGATAGAACGCCTTTTTCAAGCAATTCAGTCATGCATATTGACCATGCAGTTTCCAAGCCTACAATCCCAAACGGTGCTTCACTAAATTCAACATTTTTTTCTTCATCAGTATGTGGTGCATGATCAGTAGCAATTATGTCAATCGTCCCATCTTTAAGCCCTTCTATTATTGCCTCAATATCTTCTTTGCTTCTTAGTGGTGGATTCATTTTTGCATCAGTTCCCCATGCCTTTACTTCTTCATCTGTTAATGTAAAATGATGTGGGCATACTTCGGCAGTAACTGACTGATTCCTTTGTTTTGCTTTTCTAGCTAATTCAACTCCGCCTTTTGTGCTAACATGACATATATGCAATTTCACACCAACCTTTCTGGCTAAATCTACGTCTCTACTAATAATTCTATCTTCTACTAGACTAGGAATACTTTCAATTCCCAATTCTTCTGCCACTATCCCCTCATGCATCGCTCCTTTCCCAACAATCGCATGATCTTCACAATGCGACATTATCGGTAGATTTAGCTCTTTTGCTATAATCATCGCTTTTTCAAACAATTCAATATCCATTACCGTCTTACCGTCTTCACTTATTGCACATATTCCTGCTTTGTGCATTTCTTCAATGTCAGACAACTCTTGTCCCTCTTGCTTTTTAGTAATACTTCCTATTACCTTTAGATTAACAATTTGTTTCTCATCCGCTTTATTGTTTATATACTCTACCATTTTAGCTGTATCAATAACAGGTTTCGTATTAGGCATACAACAAATCGTAGTAAATCCGCCCTTCACTGCACTTAGTGATCCCGTTTCAATCGTCTCCTTATGCTCAAAGCCTGGCTCTCTTAAGTGAACATGTACATCTATCAAGCCTGGGACTATCCACAAGTTCTTGGCATTGATTTCTTTATCTACAACTATTTTTATACTCGCTTTCACTTCTGTAATTAGACCATTTTCAATCAAAATATCCATCTGTCTATCTATATTGTTTAATGGATCAATTACTCTTCCTGTTTTAATTAATATTTTCAATGTACCCTCTCCTAATCTATTACATGACCAGCGTTTCTTACCCCTATCGTTTTGAGCATAGTTGAATGACCTCTCACTTTACGTAAATAGCAAGAACCATTCGACTCACTTCGCCCGGCTAGGATGACAGCCCTCTAAGAAAACAAAAATATTTTTCAAAAACAAAAGACAATAAATCAAGGTCTTAAAAACCATTGTTTATTGTCTTATCATACGAATTTTTATTGCATATAATACTACTTTCTCTATTCATAAATGAATTCTTCATAGTAATCGTAATCAATCCTTTCATGCCTCTCTGGACAAAATTAAAGGTGGAAGATTTCTTTTACATCTTAGCACAGTAG
This sequence comes from Alkaliphilus sp., assembly GCA_002733545.1. Taxonomy (GTDB): domain Bacteria; phylum Bacillota; class Clostridia; order Peptostreptococcales; family NVVX01. The sequence continues at coordinate 31,002 of NVVX01000019.1, read as the reverse complement.
CTGTTTGCTGTCAACGAAACTTTGCCTAAAATTTATGATTAATTTGTGGTAATGTTTTTTAGATTGTTTTGATTATTGCACCTCTTTTAGTATATAATTAGTTTAGTACATTTCTTCAAAGATAATTTTACGGCAGGAGGTTATTATTATGCCATCTACATCAGTAATTCTAAAACAAGAAATATTTTTACAATTATTAACTCTGCTATCAAAAAAAATTATACAAATTGATTCTCAACTAATAAAAAAACATATTAAAAGCGAAAAATTTTCTGCTATTATTAATTCAATTCTTGCTAACAACAATTATAGTTGCTCTATAGTCTATGAGTTATGTGAAGATCTTTTAAGTGAGCTTTGGGAAAACCTAGCTCCGCAAAAACCTCTTTATTACATATACCAATACTCGCTTTATAAATCTTTTCCTAATTCTATTGAAATAGAACTCGATTCAAGATTGAGTGAAGGTTGTGAGATTTATTTACATGTCCTTAAAATAATCAGCAAATGGCAAAAAAAATCTAATGACAATACACTACAAAGCAAGTATCCAATAAACTTGCTTTCAGCAGAAAATGAAAAAAAATACCAAATTACCAGTGAGTACAACAAATTTGTCGATGCTTTTAATAGCGAATTCCTATATGAAATGATGAAATTAAACCAAGAAGTCATAGGTCATAATACGCTTGACCATATTTGTGCTGTTCATTACATGGCAGTTTTTATTGCAAAACAACTATCTGATGCTGGACTTCCAGTAGATTTAGGTAGAGTCTCTGGGGCTGCTGCCGGGCATGACCTTGGAAAATATGGGTGTAGAAGTTGGGAAGGTAATAGGGTCGCATATCTCCATTACTTTTATACTGATTTGTGGTTTAAAAAACACCATATAACTTACATAGGTCATATTGCACTAAATCATTCTGCTTGGGATTTAGAGTTAGATAATCTTTCAATAGAATCTCTTATTTTAATATATTGCGATTTTAGAGTTAAAAATGTATTCACTAAGAACAAAGAACTGCAAATGACGATATTCACTCTTAAAGAATCTTTTCAAGTTATTCTTGATAAGTTAGATAATGTCGATAAAAATAAAGAACTTCGCTATATCAAAGTCTACAACAAACTAAAAGATTATGAAGACTTCATGATCGATATTGGTGTTGAAACAAATATTAATATGCAATTGCCTCAATCATTCACTAAGCAAAAAAAATACTTCTCTCTTATGAATGGATCGATAATTACTGAAAACTTAAAATATCTTTCAATTCGCCACAATGTTAATTTAATGAATAAATTTAGAAATCGTTCATCTTTAAATGAGATATTAGAAACTGCAAGAAGTGAAAAGAACTCTAGAATATTTAGAGAGTATCTAGATGTTTTGCAGGAATATTCAACACATTTTACTTCTGTTCAAAAAACAATCATTATTAATTTTTTATATGACAATTTAGTGCATCCTGAAGAAGATATTAGAAGACAATGTGCTGAACTAATAGGCAGACTAATTGCTACCTTTGATGAAGAGTACCGAAAAGAAATCCCTGAGGATATGCTTGTAATCACCGACACAGAAAACAGTACTGAACTGCTAAATAAGTACCTCAATCTGTTTGTAACCCCTGATCATAAAATTATACCAAACCACAGAAATTGGATAGGGCATGGTATGAAAGTTATGGTTGCTTCACTATTTTCACATTGCAGTGAAAACAAAACAATAGAGTATATTGATGTTTTAGTTAAGTACTACAGTGAAAGCATTTTCTCTAAGAGTGATATTAATTTATATCTTTTAGACACTATTAAATACATTCCTTTCGCAAAAGAACCAGCTTTGATAGATACTTTTTTCGGTTTTATTTTTCGCGGTCTTAGTAGTTTTGAAATCTCCTTAAAAATATCTTCCTTAGAGGAGATCTATCACTTAATCAACTATATAAATGAAGACACAGATATTTACAATAGAATTGTGAGTATTTTAGAACAAACTGATAGTTCCACATATTCTCCTGTAAAGAACTATCTAAAACTCAAAATTTCAAATAAAATGCTTGGAGAAGACCATCAAATCACTGAAAAACTAAAATCACTATGTAACAAAGATATGATGGCCAAATCTTCTATTTTCTTAAGCAATTTGAAAAGTAGTACTGATTGGATTGCCAAAAAAATACAAGTCGATATGCTACTTGATTACTATCTTAAATACCATGAAACTGATGGACTCTATACTGCAATTCATTTTTGCAATCTACTTAAAGTAAGCGCATTGGAAAATGTTAGAAATAGAACTGGTAGAGCTTTAGTCAAAATAATACCCAACCTGCCTGTTGAGCAAAGAAACGATGTTGCTATTGAGTTGCTACGTGCATTAGAGATAGAAGGTTACCGATTCACAAAATATATACCTCATTATATTGGACAAATTATAGTTTATTTACATCCTGTAGAGCTAGATGAACTAATTGACGATTTAATTGATAAATGTAAATCTTCTAATGTACAAACCGTTTCTTTATTGTTAAAAACACTTGGAGTGTTTATACCTAATTATCCCAAATATAAAAAGCTGTTCCCCGAAAAGGGAGTGGCTTACCAAGATCGCCTTACGAAACTACTTGGTGTTTTGATAAATGCTTTAGTGCATGACAATACTCAAATAAGGCAAATTGCTTTTAGTGTTATAGGCAAAGACATTTTCGGCTCAAAATCACTTTCACTTACTGAAAAGTGTAATATCTATCAGCTAGTAGCTAAAAAGATTCTTACCCTGCTAACAGATGATAACTCTAACAAACTTCTGTTTTTAACTAATTCCGCAGGCTTAAATCAAATATATCGTTTTATTTCAGACTACTCTTTTGAAAATGGTGACATTAAGTTAAAAGTGCCTTCTAAAGTTGCATTATTTCCTGGTACTTTTGACCCTTTCACTCTCAGCCACAAAGAAATTACTACCGCAATAAGGGATTTTGGGTTTGAGGTCTATTTAGCAGTAGACGAGTTTTCTTGGTCTAAGCGTACTCAACCAAATCAGATTAGAAAGAACATTATAAAAATGTCTGTCGCAAATGAAATGAATATTTTTCATTACCCAGAAGACTTTCCTATTAATATTTCAAATCCTTCTGACCTAAGAAAACTTAAGGAAAATTTTAAAGATTCTATTGTTTACATCGTTGCTGGTAGTGATGTTTTACTAAACGCATCGGCATATAAAAAAGRAAAGAGTCCATTTTCTATACTTTCTTTTCCTCATGTTTTATTTGACAGACATGAGACGAATTACAACCCTAATTACGAGTTGCAATTATCAAATTCTATAAAAAAAATTAACGCTCCTGTACTCAGGTTAAATCTAGCACCACAATTTGAAGAAATTAGTTCTACTCAAATTAGAAAATATATTGATGAAGATAGAGACATATCGCAGCTTATTGATCCTCTAGCTCAGAGATATATTTATAACCATAATTTATACAGAAAAGAACCTCAGTATAAAAGTACGCCTCACGTTATTTCCATTGATGTTGAAATAATTTCTGAGCATAGCGAGCAGCTAATATGTACTCTAGTAGATACCTTTCATGCCCAATCGCATGAGGCCTATAATAAGTTAAAGAGTTTTTTCAAGAAATCACATGCAACGATTATAGTAGTAAAGGATATTGCTAGTAGTACTATTTTAGCTTATTCTTCTCTCTATTGGGTTCCATCTGATATGATTTATAGAACCTTCAAAGATATTGAAGCAAGCGATAATATTAGAAAGAATAGTATCGGTCGTATAGTTTGCATTAGTGGCTTTTATTCGCTTGCTAATAATTTATTTGAAGATTCGTTGCAAGCTATAATTACAGAAACTCTAGCGTATTGTTTAAAAAATGATTATGGATATGCTGTTTTTAATAATGATATCTATTTGACAAGCTCTCAAGAATTAGTAGAACTGCTTTCTCTTCACGGCTTCGAAGACCTCTACAAATCACAAGACAGTGGTTATAAAACTATGGTAGTTGAAATGAGTAATCCGTGTACTCTTAATCTTGATTTAGATGCAGTTATCAAAGAACCATTTGCTAGTGATTTAGATGTTCAAAATGTTGTTAAATCAAGCAGGAAAAAACTACAAAAATCTCTAGCAGATTTGTTTCCTGGGAGACTCGTTTTGCCTTTTAACCGAACTGTTGTTGACGACATCGTTGTAAAGAAAATATGTCGTCTAAATGACGTGCCATATATACCGTCAATCCCTAAAGAAACAGGTGATTTAATATGCGTACCATATGGTAATATTTTATATAGAAAAATGGTACCTAATACTGTAACAAAATCATTACATACTGAAAAAATGTTCTCGCCGGATGTTAGGAACTTTAAGATTGGAGCATATCCATATTACTTGAGTCTAGAAAATCAAGTTAGAATGATTAAATCTTTTGACAGATCCGTCATCCTCGTGGATGATCTTATGCACAAAGGTTACCGCATGAAAGCCCTGTACCCTTTATTAAAATCTGAAAAAATTAATGTCAAAAAAGTTATAGCAGGAATAATGTCTGGGCGCGGAAAAGAATTAATGGAAATTCAAGACCGCGAAGTAGACTGTGCCTACTTTCTTCCTAAGCTTAAGTTCTGGTTTAGCGAGCAGCTTTTATATCCATTTATTGGTGGAGATGTTCTTTGGAGAGGAGTTTATCCGAATAAGAACTTACTTCCTTCAATAAATTTAATTCTGCCATACGATTCTGCACAATATATTAAAGGAGCTTCTCCAGAAAGTATATACAATCTTTCTTTGACGTGTATTGAGAATTCTATTTCTATTTTAAAAAGCATAGAAAGAAAGTATCAAAAAATTAATGAGCGTGTACTCACTATGTCTTTACTAAGCGAAATATTTTTGTTTCCTCGTTGCCCTGACCCTGGCAGAAATATGAACTTCGATATGAATTTAAGTGCTTCTACTTATTTAGAAAATGATTTAGAGCTACTTAAAAGACTTGAATACAGAATTACTACAATAGATAGAAGGAGATGATCTAGTTGTATTTTTATAATTACAACAGTAAAGTGTGCTTTTCCTTAACTCCATATGCTAATTTTAACAAGATTCCAGAAAAAACTGCAATGAAAGAAAGCGGAGTTGTTTATTTTCTTCGCGAATTGGACCCAAAAACTTCAAGGAAATCTTATTCCATAAGTCAAGTATCGCAACTTTATTTGAGTAACGAAGATTTACAACTGCTACTAAAAAACAACAATATTGAAGAGTCAACACCGAACTGGATAATTTCTAAGATAAAAAGTAAGCAAGTAGTTTCAATTAACACTAATTACCCTAATTGGCATGCAACAATTAACAGCCAAGTCCCAAGTAAAAATGGATCTTGTACTTCTGCAAGTGAATTAGCAGATCTTTTAGAACATAGATTTAGTGTTAATATTTGTGGTTTAGGCGATGTTGGAGGAACCCTCTTAACTACATTACGTCTTATAGGAAGCGACTGTATTTCCAAAATTGGTATTTACGACACTGATTCCAACAAAGTAGCTCGGTATGAATATGAGGCTAACCAGATATACATTGAAGGCAAAAATTTTCCTCCAGTTTCAGCTGTTGCAGCTGAAACAATATTTGATTGTGATATGTTTGTTTTCTGCGTTGCGTCCGGGGTGCCACCTATTGGTAGCGAAAAACAGGATGTGCGCATGGTTCAGTTAGATGCCAACTCCAAAATCCTAAGCGTCTACGCAAAGCTTGCAAGAAGAAAGAATTTTCAAGGTATCTTTGCTGTAGTTTCTGACCCAGTAGACTTGTTGTGTAAGTCTGCGCTAATTTCAAGCAATACAAATGAAATTGGCATGTATGATTTGAAAGGATTGTTACCCGAACAAATTAGAGGGTATGGACTTGGTGTGATGAATGCAAGAGCCAATTTTTTTGCAAGACAAAATATAGAGAGCAAACATTACAAAGATGAAGGCAGAGCATTTGGTCCGCATGGAAACGGACTTATTATTGCTGATAGTATTAAAAACTACAATGAACAACTGTCTTTGGAACTAACCCATAAAACAATCACAGCAAATCTACAAGTAAGAAAAACAGGCTATAAGCCATATATCGCCCCAGCAATTTCGTCAGCAGCACTTCCAATAATTGAAACTTTAAAAGGCAACTGGCACTACAGCTCTACTTTTGTAGGAGGAGTTTATATGGGAGTTAATAATAGACTAAATAAAACAGGGAGCGAAATCGAAGCACTTAATATTCCTTCCAATCTAATGACAAGACTTAATGCAACCTATAAAATGTTAGGAGATATGATATGATTCACTTAATTACAACTTCCAATCCATCAAAGCAACTGCTTAAAATGGTTGAGTCCTTCATGCAAGGCCGGCAATACATTAAAATAGATAGAAGTAGTAAAATGCCTGACATGAAACATAAAAAAATATTGTTTGCATCTGAATTAGATGAAATTGGTATAGATATTTCTATTATTGAGGTTTTTAAAAAATTATATGCCTCTGAGCCATCTACCGCTGTACCTCTACAGGGTTCTATTGCTGGAATTTTGATTCATAGCAAAAATGAGCTGTTTACTAAGAGTTTTAGTTCACATATTGTTTTTTTAGCAAATCAATTAGGATGCCGATTTATAGGACATCCTATGGTTGAAGCAACAGGTGATTTAACTAATTTTCGTACTTGGCAGAAGAGATATGATATGTCTCTTAATGATATTGCTTTAAAAATCTCGTCAAAACTTGGCGAAAGATTTAATGCTTTTCCCGAAACAAACCAGTGTGGCGACAAAGGAAAATTTAGTTTATCACCTTATGAAACACAAAAAAAGAGGCCTTCAATACTTGCTTTGCATGCTAGTAATCGGGATACCTCTAATACTCTTACACTCTGGAATATGGTAAAAAAACATCTAGAAGACTGTAAAATAGATGAGCTCCACGTTCAAAATGGTACAATATATGACTGTAACGGATGTCCGTTTAAAGTCTGTCTTCACTATAGCAGGCAAGAAGGTTGTTTTTACGGCGGTACGATTACTACTGAAGTGTTTCCAGCAATTGAAAAAGCAGATATTGTGGTATGGATATGCCCAAACTACAACGATTCTATTTCTGCTAACCTAATGAGTGTCGTTAACAGATTAACTGCTCTGTATAAAAAAATCAGTCTTCACGATAAATCTATTTTCGCAATAATTGTATCTGGAAACTCTGGAGGCGATTCTGTCGCTAAACAACTAATTAGTGCTCTAAATATTAACAAAGGTTTTCAGCTGCCCCCTAATTTTGCGCTAATAGAAACTGCTAATGACTTTGGTGCTATATTAAGGGTTAAGAATATTGAAGATAGGGCAAAGCGTTTTGCTGAAAATATTCAAAGAGATTTGTAAAAAACATTCGTGCCAGCAACAAACCCTGACGACCATGCCCATTGTAAATTAAATCCACCACAATCACCATCTATATCTATAATTTCACCTGCAAAAAATAAGCCTTTAATTAGTTTTGATTCCATTGTATTAGGGTTTATGTCTTTTACGTCGATGCCTCCCGCTGTTACCTGTGCACTTTTCCAAGGCTGTGTTCCTATTACTTCAAATCTCCACTCTTTAAGTTTTCTTGCAATGTTGTTTATTTGTATATCATTTAATTTTCTAGAAGGCATATTAATATCTTTAATTTTTGCCTCTTTCAAAATTATTGGTATCAGTCTTTTATTGATTAACCCTATGAAATTGCAATCTAAAGGTTTCTCCTCTTGAAGAGTTATGCGCTTCTTTATTAATTCTTTCATCTTATCAATAGTCAAATCAGGAAATAAATCTAGATCAAGCCACGGATGTTTGCTATTTTGTAGCTGTTCTCCTGCTTTTCTACTTAATTGCAGTATTGGTGGCCCTGAAATGCCGTAGTCAGTAAATAAAATTTCACCTTTATCTTCTCTAAGAATTTCTCTACCTACTCCAATGCTTGCTTTTCCTTTAAACTTTACGCCCTTAATTTGTTTTACAAATCTTTCTTTTAAATTTAACTGTACTATCACTGGGAAAGGCTTCACTATTTTATGCCCAAGAGATTTTGCAAAATTATATCCGCTGCCATTTGAACCTAGATTAGGGCTTGCTTTCCCGCCAGTTGCTATAATAATTTTATCTGCTTTAATTGTTAAAGAGGGCAGCAAAGACTGATCTGTCATGTTCTTTTGTGGCGCAGCAAAACATGCCAAACGAAACGTCCCCTCGTCATGCGTAATACTTGTCACTTCAACATTGCATCTCTCTTCTACTTTTAACCTTTCCAATTCATAACGAAGAACATCTAAAATACTAGTTGCTTGTTCTGATTTAGGAAAAAATTTACCTAAGTCTTCAATTTTATATGCTATTCCTAATTTTTCAAAAAAATCAAGTGTTTTTTCCAAATCTAACTGCTCTAAAGCGCTCTCTGCAAATTTCGCATTTTTCCCATGGAAATGATTAATATCTAAATTCACATTTGAAAAATTACAACGTCCGTTGCCTGTCGCTAAAATCTTCTTACCAACTCTATTTAACCTCTCTATTAGTACTACTTTAGCACCTTTTCTTGCTGCGCAAATAGCTGCAACTAATCCAGATGCACCGCCTCCAATAACTGCAACGTCGTATTCGCTACCATCACAAACAGATTCTTCTGCTCTACCTCTGTTGCCTCTTTGAGTAAAACTCAGTGCGTTCAAATGCGTCTTGTTGCTAGAACGATACGTTTTCTTCTCTCTTTCTAGCAACATCTTTCATCCATATCTTTCATTAAATCCAAAATAACATGGTCTGTAATCTTCATGCCTTTTTCACTAATTAGTCCTAAATTCTTAATGCTCTCTTCGACTGTATTTCCGATTATTCCATTTCTAGGTTGTACTATTGATCCGTTCAAAGCAAGGATTGAAGAGTACACAGATGTAGATGCAGCTGTTGCAAGCTTTAGCGCACAACCATCTTTCGCTCCATCACATATCATTCCACTGACATTTGCAATCATATTGTTTATTGCTCCTTCTATTTGTTCTTTACTTCCGTTTTTCAACCATGTTATTGCTGCACTTGCGCCTGTTGCTGCAGAAATGCCACAGCTGCAAAGTGCAGATAAACTTCCAATATGATTCTTTATTACACAATTTATAGTATGGCTAATTGCAAGTGCTTTTGATATTTTTTCACCTGAAACATCATACATCTTCATGTATGCGACGAGTGGTAAAATAGCAGTTAGTCCATTATTTCCGCTACCACTTGAACTCATCACCGGCAAAGTTACTCCAGACATTCTTGCATCTGCACCAGCTGCCGTCATATACATGGCTTTAGATGTAAGATCTTCACTTATATTGCCTGTTTCTATTCCTTTTTTTATGGTATAGCCTACACCAATTCCCCGTTTCTGATTTAATCCAAAGTCAGCTACCTTCTCATTCATTTTTAACCCTTCTATCAAGAATGACAAGTCTGCATATTCCATGCTCTCTATTTCTTCGATAATATCTCTTATACGCATAGACGAAACTGTATTATCTCGTGTAGCACTATCGTTTGATTTAGCTTTGTCTAAAATAATTGTTTCGTTTAATTTCAATAAAATATAGTTAGTGTGTGAACCTTGAATAATAACTTGTGATTTTCCTTTAGCAGATTCTAGTATAACATCAATATAGATTTTCTCATCAGTATCCTTAATGGCTAAATGCACTTTTTTATCGTCGACTAGTAAAATTGCATCTTTAACAGTTTTGCTGTCTGATAATTTTAATACATTTAGACCTAAATCAGAATCTCCTCCTAGTGCCCCCATGGCCCCCGCGACTAACAACCCAACTTCTTTAGTATGCGGTATTCCTACAGATAACCCATTTTTGTAAATATTGGGGCTCACAGTAATTTTAATGCTACTTATATCATCATGGCATCCTAATTTCATTGCCTTACTACATGCTAATGCCACTGCTACAGGCTCAGTACAACCCATGGCAGGCTTAACTTCAGATTTTAATAGAGCCAGAAKTTRTTSWYTYWKTMMTTWWWYSWYMTTTGNWKAWWRYYWWWKRRMRCMMWSWTKMRAATCANNMWWWWRAWTKYATTTCTTAAGTAAGCAAGGGTGTCACCACCCAAGCTCCTCATCAGAACCGTACGTGCCCTACTAAGGCATACGGCTCTTCACATCACATTTCAATTCAYCTGTAGAATAGACTTACCCTCATTGTTGGTTCTAGYAACGGAAAAGTTTTGAGTAGCCCATTGTAAAACGTGTCAATTGTGTAACTCCTTCTTTGGCTTCTTCTATTAAGCCACTTAAACAGTAACCATTTGACTGCATTCAAATAACTTTTCACACTTCTTGTATTATCGGTAACCCCATAATACTGGTAGTGTCCCCTAAGTTTCTGATTAATTTTCTTAAACAGTTCCATTAACGGCATTACTCGATTATATTTAATCCATTCTTTCATTGCCTTAACTTTACTTCGAAATTTCTTCTTACAAGTCTTTACTTTGCAACGAAAGAATTCTTTCTTCCCATTTTCACTACAGTAGAATGTAAACCCTAGAAAGTCAAAGGTTTCAGGCTTGCCTTGTCCTCGCTTGGCTCTGTTTTCCTTGGCGAACCTCCCAAATTCAAGTATGTTTGTTTTGTCTAGTGCTAGTTCKARCCCAAACTTCGCAAATCGTTCTATCAGATTTTGATAAAACTCTTCTGCTTCTCTTTTATTTTGAAAGCAACATACAAAGTCATCACAGTATCTAACTAGATATGCCTCACCTTGGCATTTGCGTTTAACTTTGACATCAAACCACATATCCAACACATAATGTAAATATATGTTTGCAAGTGTTGGTGATGCCCCGTTTCCCTGTGGTGTTCCTTGCTCACTTTCAAAATATTCACCTTCGTCCATAATCCCAGCTTTTAGAAATTTCTTTATTATCTCTAGAAATTTCTTATCCGCTATGTCGTGTTCCAAGAACTTTATCAACCAGTCATGGTCTACGCTGTCAAAGAAACTTTTGATATCTGCTTCCACAATATAGTTCACTTTGTGGTATTGCACATGTTCTATGATTTCTCTGACTGCTTGGTGACAGTTTCTATTTGGTCTAAATCCATACGATTCATTGTAGAACTTCGGTTCGTATACCTTTGTTAATATCTGTGCTATGACCCTTTCTACTATTTTGTCTTCATAGCACGATATCCCCAATGGTCGCATTTTGCCCTTGCTGTCTTTCGGAATATACACTCTTCTTATAGGTTCTGGTTTGTAGCTCCCGTTTTTCATTCGTTTTACTAAATGTTCTACGTTTGCTTCTAAGTTGATTTCATAATCTCCTTTTGCTACCCCATCAATTCCTTTAGCTTTCTTTCTATCCATTTTCTTATGGCTAGATATTAGCGTTTCTTTATTGATATAGGAAGCAAGGTTTTGAACCTTTCCATCAAGCCTAGCCTTTTCTATGTTGAATTGTATTCCAAGTAGTCCACTAGTCATGTTCTTCAGCTCTCCTGTCTGCAAAATTCATGTTTACTTGAAGCTATGTTGTGCTAACCCCTTCCCTCCATCTGCTTTCACAGGTTTCTACGGTACTATGAGTTAGTCGGACTTCCTATAGCGCTTTTGCTCATCTTACTTGTTCCCTTGCTTGACTTTGCATACTGATTTCTCAGACACTATAGGACCTCAGCTGTTCTATTAACACATCTATCATCAAACTCGCCAAGCACTCAGACCCCGGAAGAGCTATACAATTCTCACCATTGCGACTTGTACAGTATTGTCTGCTACCATAATAAGAGCATCGACCTCTTCATTTAGATAATCATTTCGTGGCTCAATAAACTTCACTTTCGTTTCGGCTCGTTTGTTCCCTGTCCTACGCTTAAATCTAACGTTACCGCTTCGACTCCAAGGACTTGGTACAGGCTACTGGCTAGGCACTACCTGATAGGATTTTCCTACTATATGTCAACAACTTACTAATGAAAACAGAAACATCTTCCGTTTCCAAGAGGAAACATCACGCGTTTGCGTTCTGCTTCGCAGCTCGCACTACTATCATATTATACAACAATATCAACACTAAAAAAAGCAGGCGACACTAATTGTTTCGATTTTCAACTGTGTTATCTCTTATCCTTGTTGTTAAATATTAAACAAACAAAAAATACATTGAATTTTCTAACTAATGTGTGTTATTATATATGTACAGAAAGCAACAGTCTTCTTATTAATTTTTTTGCACAACTCAAATTATTATCATGGATTGTCTTTTTGAAAACAAAATATTGAGGAGGATTTTATGAAAAAGCAATATGGTTTAACGACAAAGATATTTTTCGGTCTTATTGCAGGTCTTATTACCGGTCTTATACTGTATCCAATGAGAGAAGTACCATTTATTGAAAATTATATCATCAATTTTTTATTCCAATTAGTTGGTGGAGCTTTTATTAACTCCATTAGAATGATGATTGTTCCACTAGTTTTTGTTTCACTTACTATGGGTGCTGCTCAAATTGGTAGTATCACAAGACTAGGTAGAATAGGTACAAAAACAATTGCTTTCTACCTTGTTACTACAGCAATTGCTATTTCAATCGCGATTCTAATTGCAATTATCGTACAACCAGGTATAGGTACTGGTATCGAGCTTGGAGACGCAGCATTTGAAGCTAGACAAAGCCCAGCTTTCGTTAACGTTTTAGTAAATATGATTCCTAGAAACCCTATTAAAGCAATGGCAGAAGGTAAAATGCTACAAATAATTGTTTTTGCTATTCTTACTGGTACTGGTTTAACAGTATTAGGAGACAAAGCTAAAAAAGTTACTGAATTATTTGAACAACTAAATACTCTTGTATTAAAGCTTGTTGAATTGATTATGTATGCTGCACCTTACGGTGTATTTGCGCTTATTGCGAGAACGTTTGCAACATTAGGTTTTGAAATGATGGCGCCTCTTGCATGGTATATGCTCTGCGTTCTAGGGGCATTGCTAATTCACGCAACGTTAACTTATGGAACTTTACTGACTGCATTCACAAAACTTAACCCAATTAAATTCCTTAAGAATTTTTCTCCAGCGATGTTAGTTGCATTCTCTACTGCAAGTAGTAGTGCTACGCTTCCTGTAACATTAAAAACTGCAAGAGAAAGACTAGGTGTTTCTGAAAGACTTTCATCTTTCACATTGCCTTTAGGTGCCACTATCAACATGGATGGTACTGCTATAATGCAAGGTGTTGCTACTATCTTTATTGCTCAACTTTTTAATGTTGACATAGGAGTTGGTGGATTCTTGACTATAATCCTTACAGCTACATTAGCATCAATCGGAACAGCTGGTGTTCCTGGTGTTGGTCTTATAATGTTAGCAATGGTACTAGACCAAGTAGGTCTTCCTGTTGAAGCAATTGCTCTTATTATGGGTATTGATAGAATTCTAGATATGTCTAGAACAGCTATTAATATTACTGGAGATATGGTTTGTACATTAATTATTGCTAAGACCGAAGGCGAATTAAATGAAGAAGTATTTAATTCTGACAAAACAGTTGCAGCAAAATAATAGAATCTTCGATTATTTTGTACTGCGTAATATCTAATTTGAAACAAATAGGTCAAAGAAAGTAACTTGATGTTTTGAGTTGTGCATCTAAAAGGGTAGATATTTCTTCTACTCTTTTTCTTATCTTCAAAATCTTAATCTAAATCCGAAATATGCAGAAGTTTGACGTTTTATGTCGAAAGAATAGGGTATATGCTTATTAATACACTCTGCATATTTATGCAAAATATTAGAAGCAAAATTCTATTAAATCGGAGGGTTTTACATGTCAATTAAAAGTAAGATAACATTATTGCTCGTTGTCCTAATAATATTTACAGCAACCTTTATTGGGTTTCGCAATTACCAACAAACGTATAATAGCCTAAAGGAAGAACTAGCAAAATCTGCTCAAAGTGCAGTCACTAGCACTATTAAAGCTATGAGTTTTTTTATGGAGGCGCTAGAAAGCGGCATAATTGCGCTCTCATCTGAGCAAGAAGTTGAAATGCTTTTAGCAAACCCAATGGGAAGAAGCACAATGCTCTCTGGATTCAAGTCTTATATTGATGCTCATCCTAATGTCATGTATGTATATATATATGGGAACAAAAAATGGCGATATGCATATTTATCCTGAAGTCGAATTGCCAGCAGATTTCGACCCAAGAACTAGACCTTGGTTCGAAGAGGCAAAAGCAAAAGGAGATCTTATTTGGACAAAACCATATGTAGATGCTGCATCAGGAGCACTTGTAGTTTCTGTGGCAAAACCTATTTACAATGGTAGTTCCTTTGTAGGTGTTATTTCATTAGATATTTCACTAGCTAAACTCCAAGAATTAGTAGGCGCTATACAAATAGGTACCACTGGAACAGGTGCTCTAGTAAGTGCCAATGGTGTAACATTTGCTCATAGTACAATTGAATTTGGAACTGAAATTCCAGTTCCTGAACTACTAGAAAAGGTTCGAAATGAGACTTCCGCTTCACTCCAATATACCTTTAATGACAAAAAGAGCCTTGCATACTTTGATACTGTTGAGCAAACTGGATGGCGTTTGTTAGGTATGGTAAGACTAGATGATCTTGATTCTGCTGTTAATCAAATACTAATTGATACAGCAATTACTGCTTTAATAGCAATAATTATCGCTATTATTATCGGGCTCTTTGTTTCTAAAAAAATTACACAACCAATCAAGGTTTTAGAAACTGATATGAACAAGATTGGTTCAGGTGATTTCACTATAATTTCAAGTGTAAAATCAAAAGATGAAATCGGCAGACTTTCTTTCTCCCTAAATAAAATGACTGGGGAAGTTAAGAATTTAATTTTAAATATTAAAGAAGCTACCACTAAAGTAGGACAAGCTTCTGAAATGCTCGCTGCCACGTCTGAACAGACTTCTGCTTCGTCTGATGAAGTAGCAAGAACTGTAGAAGAAATAGCAACCGGTGCTTCTGATCAAGCTTCTGAAACCGAAAAGGGTGCATCAATGGTCAGCAGTTTATCGGAGAAATTTGATGCATTAACATCTAGCTCAAATGAAATGCTTGAACTTTCTGATCTGATGGCAACTAGTAGTTCAAGTGGTCTAGAAATTGTTCAAGACTTAACAACTAAAACAGTAGAAAATACTGAGTCTATGACCAAAATAGAAAATGCAATCAATAACCTAGATACACAGGTCCAATCAATAAGCAATATTTTAAGATCTATAAGTGAAATTTCTGACCAAACAAATCTATTAGCTCTAAACGCTGCAATAGAGGCTGCTCGTGCTGGTGAAGCTGGTCGCGGTTTTGCTGTTGTTGCAGATGAGATAAGAAAACTTGCTGAACAATCCAATAACTCTGCCTCAGAAATAGGCAGTATTGTTACAAGTATCCAAAATGAGAGTAAAAACACTGTTGGGATAATGCAAGAAGTAAAAACACAAGCTGATGCGCAAACTCATGCAGTAACCAATGTTTCACTCTCTTTTAAAGATATCTCTGAATCAATCGAAGCAATAACTAACAAAATTGAAACGATAAATGTAGCAGTTGCAGAAATGAATACAGATACTGGCACAATAGTTGGCGTTATGGAAAACATTTCTGCTGTATCTGAAGAAACAGCTGCTGCATCTGAAGAAGTTACAGCTTCAATGGAGCAAACTGTATCTGCTGTTGAAGAAGTATCTAGAGCTGCTGAGGAATTAAACTTCCTCTCAGTTGAACTTAAAGAACAGATTGATAAGTTTGAAGTATAATTAATCAAAATTAGTTTAAAGAAAAAACGAGGTTCATATCATTAATGATATGAACCTCGTTTTCTCAAAATATTTCTACTCAACAGTAACGCTCTTTGCAAGATTTTTCGGCTTATCTACATCGCAGCCTCTTGCTACTGCAATGTAGTATGCTAATAGTTGCAATGGAATCACAGATAATATAGGTGTTAATTCATCCATTGTTTCTGGAATATATAGTACTTTATCCGCAGTTTTTTCAATTTCTACTTGATTTTCTTTTGCAATTGCAATTACATATGCTCCCCTTGCTTTAACTTCTTTAATGTTTGATAGCATTTTTTCATAAAGGTGTTCTTGCGTAGCTACTGCTATAACAAGTGTACCTTCCTCAATTAATGCTATTGTTCCATGCTTTAATTCTCCTGCAGCTATGGCTTCAGAGTGAATATAAGATATTTCTTTTAATTTAAGTGATCCTTCTCTTCCAACATAGTCATCGATACCTCTGCCAATATAAAATACACTTTGATTGTTAAACTGTTTGTCTGCAAGTTCTTGTATTAGGGATATATCCCCAAGAATTTGCTCCGCTTTTTCAGGTAAGCTTCTAAGTTCTTTTAACACTTCATCATACTTTTCTTTCGTCAATGTCCCTTTCTTAAGCCCTAGATCTAATGCTATCAAATACATTGAAACTAATTGTGTTATATATGCCTTAGTAGATGCAACTGCAATTTCTGGACCTGCCCAAGTGTAGAAAACATCTTCTGCCTCTCTTGAAATTCTGCTTCCTACGACATTTGTAACAGCAATTATTTTAGCGCCTCTTCTTCTGGCTTCTCTTAAAGCAGCCAGCGTATCTGCTGTTTCACCAGATTGACTAACAGCAATAAACAATGTGTTTTTGTCAATGAATGGATCTCTATATCTAAATTCAGAAGCTACATCAGTCTCTACAGGTATTTTTGCAAATTTCTCTATTGCATACTTCCCAACTAATCCTGCGTGGTATGCAGTTCCGCAAGCTACGATGACAATTTTATTGATCTCACTCAGCTCTTCTTTTGTAATATTTATTTCAGCTAAATCAATATTTCCATCTGCATCTATTCTTGGAGATAGAGTTTCCTTTATTGCGTTTGGTTGTTCATGAATTTCTTTTAGCATAAAATGTTGATATCCGCCTTTTTCAGCAGCTTTCACGTCCCATGTGACATTAAAGATTTCTTTTTTTACTTCTTTCCCAAACTCATTAAGTATTCTAATATTTTCTTGGGTAAGAATAACCATATCTCCATCATCTAAGAAATATACATCTCTTGTATGTTTTAAAAGTGCCGGGATATCTGACGCAATGAAATTTTCTCCTTCACCAACGCCTACAATCAAAGGACTATCCTTTCTTACTGCCACCAACTGATCTGGGTTGCTTTTACTAATAACACCAATAGCATATGCTCCCTCAAGTTTTTCAATTGATTTTTGAACAGCAAGAACTAAATCTCCATCAAAATAGTAGTCAATCAAATGTGCAATTACCTCTGTATCTGTGTCGGATTTAAATTCTTTTCCTTCTTCTATTAACCAGTCTTTTAACTTCATATAGTTTTCAATAATCCCATTATGAACTACTGCAATATCTCCTGAAGTATTTTCATGTGGGTGAGCATTAACATCGCTCGGTTCTCCATGAGTAGCCCACCTTGTATGACCTATTCCTAAAGTCCCGTTAATTTTCTCTGTGCTTAGAGCCTTTTCTAAAACGCTCAATCTGCCTTTGTTTTTCCTTACTGTCACTTTATTGTTATTATATATTGCAACTCCTGCTGAGTCGTAGCCTCTATATTCTAATTTACTTAATCCTTCAAGTAATATTGGTACAACTTCCTGTTTTCCAATATATCCAACTATCCCACACATAATTTTTTCTCCTCTCAAATTTAACATTTCAAAATGTTTTTCTTGGAATCTATTATTTCATAATTCATTAACGATAGGCATGAAAAATAACATCAAAAAATCAGCTTACACTTCACTTACAGTGCAAACTTTCACTCAACCCTTTTGTGCTATCAATTACTCGATAGTTTTGTGGATTTATATCAGTGGTGAAACACCGCAAGGCATCCGCCGAATATTCGATAACCTTGTTCCTCGTCAAGTTAAGCTTAGTGTTTTCTTTGCTAAATTAATTCTGTGTGTATTCTGTATTTCACAGTGCTATACACCAGTCATTTTCACTTAACTTCAGGCGCTTTAAAAATACTATTTTATTTTCATGCCTTCTACATTCTACTCATTAGCAATAATAAGCACCACCCACTCTCTTGTTTTCCATTTTATCACAATTCTCTATTGTATGCAATACTAATACATATTACAACTAGATTGCATTCAAGTCACTGTAGATCTTTCTAAAAGAACTAATTTAACCTACTCTCTATTAGCTTCGCCAATTTAGTAGCTAAATACTCTAATTCTATTTGATTCTCTCCTTCTAACATTACTCTTACAAGTGGTTCTGTCCCCGAGGGTCTAATCAATACTCTTCCTTTTCCACTTACAGAGCTCTCTATTTCTTCTATTTTTTTTGCAATTACTTCATCATTTAAATATGCATTCTTATTTTCATTTTTCACTCTTGCATTTACCAATATTTGAGGATATGATGTCATAACACTTGCTAACTCCTCTAATGTCTTACCTTCTTCTTTCATTGCTTCTATTAGCTGAATCGCAGTCAGCAGCCCATCACCTGTCGTGTTATGCTGCAAAAATATTATGTGCCCCGATTGTTCTCCACCTAGCATATAATTATTATTCATCATTTCTTCTAGTACATATCTATCGCCTACTTTTGTTTTTATAACATCTATATCATCTTTTTTTACTGCTAAATCTAAACCTATATTGCTCATTACTGTAGCAACTATAGTATTTTCATTTAATTTCTTGTTTCTTTTTAGCTTCATCCCGCATATTGCCATTATATAGTCACCATCGATCATTTGACACTTATTATCTACAGCTAAAGCTCTATCAGCATCTCCATCGAAGCTTATTCCTATGTCTGCATTAGTTTCTTTTACAAGGTTCTTAATTGCATCTAAATGCGTAGAACCGCAGTTAAAGTTTATATTCATCCCATCCGGTTTATCGTTAATTACATAAACTTCTGCTCCTAACTTTCTAAGAAGCATAGGCGCTGATTTATAAGCCGCCCCATTAGCAGTATCTATTGCTATTTTCATGCCTACAAAATCATGCTTAACTGTTTTTAATAAATAGTCCATATATAGTTCTGTAGCATTTTCATTTCGATTTACTACTCCAATTCTTTCATTATTTGATCTATTCAAGGAATCATCATTTTGTGCTACTAGCTTCTCTATTTCCGCCTCTGTGTCATCAGATAATTTACATCCTCTACTGTCAAAAAATTTAATTCCATTATACTCTGCTGGATTGTGAGAAGCTGAAATCATTATTCCTGCGTCTGCTCCAAGCTCCCTGACTAAATGTGCAATTGCCGGAGTTGGAATAACACCTAAAGAGATAACGTCTACGCCTACTGAAAGCAAACCCGCTACCATTGCGCTTTCCAACATATCCCCTGAAATCCTCGTATCTTTTCCAATAATCACTTTTGTTTTATCTTTATTTTTGAAAAGCACACAAGCACTTGCTTTTCCCAATTTATACGCTAGTTCCGGTGTTAGATCTATATTTGCAATTCCTCTAACTCCATCTGTACCAAATAGTTTACCCATTTTAATTGCCCCTTTCTTTCACTTGTCACTCATTTTATCATAATATTTAAACTTCATCAACTATGCCTCAATTGAATTAGTTTAGTCTCTCGTCAATTCTACTCTTATATAAGAAAAAAGCCCTTCACTTTTTTAAGTAAAGGGCTTAATGTTACTGTACTTTTTTTGCTCCACGCTTTAGTGCCTCTTTGTTAAGTTCCACTAAATGCTGTTTGCTTGGACCAAATACTTTCTTCATAGCTTCCACTATTGAATCTTGCGACACAATTTTTGTAAGCTCAATATATGCTCCTAGCATAACCATATTTGCAACTTTATCGTTACCTATCTCTTTTGCTATTTGATTAGCTGGCACATAATATACATTTATATCTTCTCTTTTTGCCTTTATCTCTATTAGGGAAGAGTTTACAATTAAATTCCCGCCTGCAATTACTTGCTGCTCAAATTTCAATAAAGAAGGCAAATTCATAACTACAGATGCAGTCGCATCATCAGTGATTATTGGCGAGCCTACTAAATTGTCAGAAACAATAACTGAACAATTAGCAGTACCACCTCGCATTTCAGGACCATATGAAGGTAGCCACGAAACTTGTTTGTCTTGAATCATTCCAGCATATGTTAATAATTGACCCATAGACATAATTCCTTGTCCACCAAAGCCTGCCATAATTACTTTTTCAGTTGCCATTTATTTTGCCTCCTCTGGTGTACGGAAATTTCCTAATGGGTAGTAGGGAATCATATTATTTTCTAACCAGCTTAAGGATTCAACTGGTGTTTGCCCCCAGCCTGTCGGACAAGTAGACAGTATTTCTACAATCCCAAATCCTTTTCCATCTAATTGAACTTGAAAAGCTTTTTTGATAGCTTTCTTAGTTTTTCTTATCCCCGCTACATTGTGAACCGTTACACGTTCTACAAATGCTGCCCCGTCAATTGTTGCTAGCATTTCACTAACTTTTAGTGGCATTCCAGTAGTAGCTTTATCTCTTCCATATGGCGACGTAGTAGCTTTTTGACCAATAAGTGTAGTTGGAGCCATTTGTCCACCTGTCATTCCGTATATTGCATTGTTAACAAAAATAGTAGTGAAATTTTCACCTCTGTGCGCAGCATGAATGATTTCAGCAGCACCAATAGAAGCTAAATCCCCGTCTCCTTGGTAAGTAAATACCACATTATCAGGAAGCATTCTTTTTATTCCTGTGGCTACTGCTGGAGCTCTACCATGAGCAGCTTCGTGCATATCGCAATTAAAGTAGTCATACGCTAACACAGCACATCCTACAGGAGCTACCCCAATTGTCTTTCCTAAAACGCCTAGCTCCACTAAAACTTCTCCTACTAATCTGTGAATAATACCATGCGTACATCCAGGGCAATAATGCATAGATTTATCGGTCATTCCTTTTGTTGGCTCAAATAATAATGACATTATTTAGCACCTCCTACTATTTCTTTTGCTTTCTCAGCAATTTCTTCTGGACTAGGAATCATTCCACCTGGTCTTCCATGGAAGTGGATAGGTAGTCTTCCTTCGTTTGCAATTTTTACATCATCTATCATTTGCCCCATGCTCATTTCCACAACCAAAATTGATTTAGTTGTTTTAGGAATTTCGTTAAATGCTTTATTTGGAAACGGCCATAGCGTAATTGGTCTTATTAAACCGGCTTTGATTCCGCTCTCACGTAATGAATCGATAGCATTTTTTGTAATTCTAGATGTAGTTCCATATGCAACTAGTACTATTTCAGCGTCGTCCATTTTATAAGTTTCATGCATTACTTCTTTTTCTTCCATCTCGTCGTACTTCTTTTTCAATTTGTAATTATGTCTCTCAAGGTCTTCTGAAGCAAGCGCTAGGGAATTAATTATATTAGGCTTTCTTTTACCATTTGTTCCAGTAGTTGCCCATTCTTTTTTAGGAAGATTTGTCTTCTTAGATAAATTAAACTCAACTGGCTCCATCATTTGCCCTATCATTCCATCACCAAGCAAGATTACAGGATTTCTATAGTAATCAGCTAAATCAAATGCTTTTATTGTTAAATCAACTGCTTCTTGTATGCTAGAAGGTGCAAACACAACAATTCGATAGTCACCGTTTCCGCCTCCTCTAGTTACTTGAAAATAATCTGATTGAGATGGCTGTATACTACCTAATCCTGGTCCTCCTCTACTTATGTTTACAATTACGCTTGGAAGCTCAGCCCCTACTAAATATGAAATACCTTCTTGCTTTAATGCCATTCCAGGCGAAGATGTTGATGTCATAACTCTAAAGCCGGCACCTGCTGCTCCGTATACCATATTAATAGCTGCTACTTCTGATTCTGCTTGTACGAAAACCCCTCCTGATTTAGGCATGTGCTTCGCCATATATTCAGGCACTTCATTTTGAGGTGTAATAGGGTATCCAAAAAAGCAATCACATCCCGCTCTAATTGCTGCCTCTGCAATCGCCTCATTGCCCTTCATTAAAATTTTAGCCATAGTTTTCCCTCCTAATTTTAAGTGCTATTCTTGTGTTTTAACTGTTATTACTAAATCTGGACATATCAACGCACAATTCGTACATGCGATACATTTATCCATTTCTTCAATTCCTGCTGGATTATATCCTTTTTCGTTAGTCTTATCTCTATTTAATTCGATTATTTTTACAGGACATACACTAACACATAATCCACAACCCTTACAGCGATTTTCTCTAAACGTAACAAGTCCTCTTCTTTTAGGCATTTTACACCCTCCTTCTATTTTTACATCCATGCTTCTCTTATTGATATATTTATAGGCAAAATTTCGCCTTCTAAATCTTTAGGCAGTTGTTCAGTGATAATTTTACTCGCTACAATATATTTTATTGGCAATTTTGTTATCTCTGATACATTAGTACATATGCGCTGCCCCTTAACTACATCCTCTACAGTTGTATATTGTAGAAGATGAGTATTATTTACTAACCCTGTAAATTTCGCCCTTGCAGACTCTTCAATTTCTTTTATATTATTGATTACACCTTCAGCTGTCGAGTTTTCCGGGCGATTCGCATTAATCACATAGAACATATCATACTGGCCTTGAGTCAAGTGATTCTTGTGACTACCTAGGACTCTCGCACCAGATGCGTCGCCTCCAACGTCTAACACTACTCTTGTACTTAAGTCATTAATAACTGCAGAGACTTCCCCAGATATAGCTGGCAAGTCAGAGCCTGATTCTTTTATATTACTTGATATCAGTCTCACACCGTGTTTAGCCAACAATTCTTCTTTTTCTCTACTTCTAAAGTATGGATTGACAAAATCTAAATCGGCAATCGCAATTTTAATATCTTTACTTGCCATGGAAATAGCATAATTTAAAGCAAATTCTGTTTTGCCATTTCCATAATAGCCTGATACAATACAAATTCTTTTATCACTATTCAATAGAATCACCTACTCATATACTTTTGAATTTTCTTCTCCACGTAATACTCTTAGACCACCCTCAGCTAATGCAATCATCTCATCTTCTCCTGGATATATTATTACATTTGAAATAAAAGATACGCTATCTTTTACCCAGCCTGTGAAAAGCTCATTATATGCTATACCACCAGTTAGAATAATGGCATCTATATCACCTTTTAATACTGCTGCGCATGCTCCAATTTCTTTTGATACTTGATACGCCATTGCTCTAAAAATTAATCCTGCCTTTGCATCTCCTTCGTCCATCATTTTAACAACTTCTCTAGCATCGTTTGTCCCTAAATAAGCTACAAACCCACCACTACCTTTAATTTTCTTCTTAATCTCCGCATGAGTGTATTTGCCTGAAAAACATAATTTAGCAAGATCTCCTGATGGAAGTCCTCCAGCTCTCTCCGGTGAAAATGGACCTTCTCCGTCAAGCGCATTGTTTACATCAATCACCTTCCCTGCCTTGTGAGCACCTACAGAAATTCCGCCGCCTAAGTGAACAACAATCAAGTTTAACTCATCATATTTTTTCTTCATATCTCTTGCAGCTCTTCTTGCCACAGCTTTTTGATTTAATGCATGAAAAATACTTATTCTTTCTATTTCTGGCATCCCTGATATTCTTGCAACTTCGTCCATTTCATCAACTACTACAGGGTCAACAATAAAAGATGGAATATTTAGTTGCGAAGCTATCTCATAGGCTAATACTCCACCTAAATTTGAAGCGTGTTCTCCTAAAACTCCTACTTTTAAATCATCAATCATTGCTTCATTGACACTATACGTACCACCAGAAATTGGTTTTAATAGCCCACCTCTTCCTACAACAGCTGCTAATTTAGTAAGATTGATACCTTTTTCGCTTAGAGTTTCTAGAATAACGCCTTTTCTAAATTCGTACTCATCAAAGAGTTTTTCAAACTTAGATATTTCTTCAGTGGAGTGTCTAATTACCTCTTCAAATACTGCTTTCTCGTTATCATAAATTGCAATTTTTGTTGATGTAGAACCTGGGTTTATTGTTAGTATTCTAAATACTTTACTCATAATTTCCTCCTATTAATACAATTCTTTGTTCTCTAGCCTTCTGTTATTCCTACTTATCTTTAATATTTACTAACGCTTGCGCACAGAACACCTAACGCAATAGAATATAGCTTCGTTTCCTCTGTGTCTGCTCTAGATGTAAGAACTATTGGAGCTTTTGCTCCAACTATTAAGCCAGCATTTTTCGATGGCGCGAAGTAAACTATCGACTTATATAATACATTTCCTGCTTCAATATCTGGCAGTAGTAAAATATCAGCTTTCCCTGCAACCGGATGATTTATCCCTTTAAGCTTAGCAGCCTCTACTGATACAGCATTATCCAAAGCAAAAGGGCCTGCTACTATACAGTTCTTGATGATTCCTTCTTCGTTCATTCTCTGCAGTTCCCTAGCATCAATTGTGTCAGGCATTTTAGGGTTTACTTTCTCTTTTGCACATATTACAGCTACTTTTGGAACTTTATTATCTAGCGCTTGCGCTACACCCACTGCATTATCAATAATTTGCTTTTTTGTATCTAAATCTGGTGCAATGTTCATAGCAGCATCTGAAACTATAAAAAGTCTATCATATCCTTGAATATCAAATACCGCTACGTGACTCAATACTTTACCCGTTTTCAAGCCAATTTCGTTATCTAAAACTGCTTTTAGAATAATAGACGTGTCTACTAGTCCTTTCATAACCATATGAGCTTTTCCTGAAGACACAAGTTCTACAGCCTTTCTTGAAGCCTCTGTCATATCTTTAATGTCAACAATATCAAACTTAGATACGTCTATATTATTATCTTTAGCGATAGTTTCAATTCTCTCCTTATCTCCAACTAAAATTGCGTCGACAATACCCTCTTTTTTTGCTGCATCAATAGCTAGCAAAACTTCTACGTCTTGTGCGCATGCAACGGACACAGTTTTAGGTCCTCTTTCTCTAGCAATTTGCATGATTTGGTCAAAATTTTTAATCACAGCTTTTTACCTCCTCTTCATATATTTTAGATCTCTCTTCTCTATTAATCACTCGTAATACGCCTTCATTTAATGCTTTCATTTCGTCTTCACCAGCGCAAACCAATACTGGCGCAATAAATCCTATTCTCTCAATTATATGTTCTGTTAAACGCTTTGAGTGGGCAAGCCCCCCTGTCAAGATAACAGCATCAATTTTCCCTGCTAAGACAGTCGACATGGCACCTATTTCTTTAGCAATTTGGTATCCCATTGCATCAAATATCAATTGTGCCTTATTGTTTCCTTCATTTATCATTTTTTCGACTTCTCTAGCATCGTTTGTACCCAAATATCCAGTTAGTCCACCTCTACCTCTTAACATTGTCTTAATTTCCTTAAGGGAATACTCTTTAGAAAAACATATTTTTGCGAGAGCCCCGCTAGGTACTCCGCCTGCTCTTTCTGGTGAAAATGGACCCATTTCGTTTGCATTGTTATAATCTATTAATTTTCCTTTTTTTACTGGTGCTATTGTAATACCCCCACCTAAATGTGCAATTACGAAATTCAGATCAACAAATTTTTTGTTTAATTTTATTGATGCTCTATGTGCGACTGCTTTAATGTTTAAAGAGTGCCCAAGTGCTTTTCTTACGATATCAGGAAGTCCCGATATTCTTGCAACTTCTTCAAATTCATCAACAGCTACTGAGTCTACAATGTATGATTTGACTCCGCATAACTCTGCTATTTCTTTCGCTATGATTCCACCCAAGTTTGAAGCATGTTCTCCTTGAATGCCAATTCTCAAATCCTTAATCATATCATCTGAAACCTCGTACGTACCTCCTGGCATAGGTCTAAGAAGTCCTCCCCTACCTACAACTGCAGCGAGATCAGATAACTTGATATCGTTTTCATTCATCCATAACAAAATCATGTCTTTTCTTAATTCATATTGGTCAGTAATTCTCTCGAATTTTTCAAGCTGCTCAGTAGCGTGGGTTAAGTTTTTTTGTATAATGTTTTCTTCACCCTTAAAAACAGCTACTTTCGTTGACGTCGAACCTGGATTGATAGCTAAAACGTATCCACTCATTTTTTTCACCTCAATTAAATATTTTGAAAAGTATGCGCTAAGACTTATTCTCAGCCTATGTTCTTTGCTTTGTTCTTTGCTTTGTTCTTCGCTTTGTTCTTCGCTTTGTTCTTCGCTTTGTTCTTCCCAAGCTTTAATTACTCAAACTACCAATCTTTCCTTCTTGCAATTAAAAATTTAGCACTCTACTGAGCAATCCGCAAATAATCTTTATCATTATTTCTGTCTATCTTATTATTTGCAAACATCATGCCACTTTATGAAATAATTGAGTAWTTTTCTTATCACCCAAGGTTTCTGCAAAACCTGGGCTTTTTCAAAACTAAAGAACTTGCATTGTTTGAGTGCTAAATTTTGCATGAAAAAAATTGCACTTTACTGCAATTTTTTTCACTTTCTTCGTCCTCTACGTAATACTATATTTTTCTATTTTATAATACAGATTCCTAATCGATAACCCTAGTTTTAGAGCTGCTAARGAACGGTTATTTTTGTTCTCTTTAAGACTTTTTACAATCATCTGTCTTTCGTATTCTCCCATTGCTTCCTTTAACGTAATATCACCTACTATATTTTTTACCATCCTGCTCTCTTCATCCAGGTGTATTTTTTTATCACTATCAAAAAATTTCGGCAAATGTTTGAGCATAATAGTTGTTTCATTATATTTCATATTAACAATAGTTCTGCTTATATAGTTTTGAAGCTCTCTTACGTTACCTGGCCATTGATAGTTTGCCATCTTTGCTAAGGCTTCTTCTGCTATATTTTCTACATTCCTTCCATATTCCAAATTAAATTTGCCAATTAGATGCGTAACTAAAGGATGAATATCACACTTCCTTTTTCTAAGAGGAGAAATAACGATAGGAATAACATTTATTCTGTAATAAAGATCTTCTCTAAATTCACCATTTTCTACAGCTTTTTCTAAGGATTTATTTGTAGCAGCAATAATACGGACATCAATTTGAATAGGATTAGTACTCCCAACACGTGTTATTTCTCTCTCCTGTATCACTCTTAAAAGCTTCACTTGTGTACTAATCGAAATTTCTCCTATTTCATCTAGAAAAATAGTTCCACCATGTGCTTCCTCAAACAATCCAATCTTACCACCTTTTATTGCACCGGTAAAAGCTCCTTCTACATATCCAAACAATTCACTCTCTAAGAGGTTTTCGTTTATTGCAGCACAATTCACCCTAACAAACTGATTATATTTTCTGTCTGATAGATTATGTATAGCGTGCGCAAACAACTCTTTCCCTGTTCCACTCTCTCCTCTTAATAATATCGTGGCTGGAATAGCTGCTACTTGCTTAGCTTTTTCTATAATACTCTTCATTTCTTTGTCTTTTGTGATAATATCTTCAAAAGTATATCTCGCCTCAAGTTTTCTAATAATCTGTTTTGCTTTCATCAACTCATAATTAAGCTTCTTAATCTCCGTTAAATCATGCAAAACTCCTACACTTCCTTTTAATTCTCCGCCAACTATAATTGGAGCCGCCTCAGCTAATACTTCTCTACGGTAAATTCCAACTTTCATCCTAATACTCTTGACGGGTTTCTTTGTTTCTAGTACTTGTTTATGAACGCTTTTGCCTTCTGCAATGTCAAACTCTACTGTCTGTCCAATAATTTCATTTTGTTTTAACCCTGACAATCTAGTATATGCAGGGTTTACCATGACGTATATTCCGTTTTCATCACAAACAGTAATCGCATCCTGAGTAGCATCAAAAATTGCTTTAAGCAAACACTGCATTTCCTTTAACTCGTATATTTCATCGTTTAAATCTATAATTTCACTTATGTCACGAAATACTGCCATTGCTCCAGATATGATGCCATTTTCGTCTCTAACAGGCATTCTACTAGTAATTATAGTAGTATCGCCTAATGGTTGTCTCCTATTTAATTCTGTTTCTCCTGTTCTCAAAATCTCTAGCAATCGAGTAGTTTTAATTACTTGCTTTACAGGTTGTCCTATGACGTCATCACTTTTCAACTTTGTAATGCTTTCTGCTGCTCTATTAAATAATGTAATCTTGCCATTTATATCTACAGCCATCATGGCGTCTTTTGCACTACTAAGAAAAACATCTATTTCTTTTTTCACTCTCTCACCTCTGTATTATTAAATCAGATTTCATTCTCAGAGTTCTCTGACTCCTCTGACTTCTCAGCAGCAGACTCTATAATTATTGAAAAACCTTCAGTAATCAAGCTAAGTTCTTTAGTATTCTGTTCAATAAAAAATGTTGTTTTTATTATAGGCTCTATTATGTATTCTCCAATACCTAACTCTTCTAGATTAAAAATTACTGCAAAATCATCCGCAGACAAAGTTTCGATAAAGCTTTCAAGAGCAACAACTCTAATTTCTATTATCTCTGGAATACCGGTTTTATCTATTACTAAATCTGCGCCTAGCTTATTAAAAACTATCTTTTCTCTTGCTACTATGATAATTTTTTCTGCTATTTTTTCAACTTCTATACTAATCCTTGTATTCTCATCTGCTTCGGTGTATACATTATCAGGCAAAACCAAGGTTACTATCAGTTCAACGCTACTGTTTAGTCCTTCGCGTTCTACTAGTCGAGTAGGTATTGTAAATATATCACTAAGTACATCTGGTTGACCAATTATAGTTATTTCGTTCGGAGTTACAGAGATATTAGTTATCTCAAAACCATCTGCGATTTTTACTTCAATATTTGGAATAATACGCACCATTTTTCGCGAGTCAATCATCAATGACGCTTCAATATTATTAGTTTTAATATCTACACCGCTAATCTCGACACCCCTAATATCATAAGCTTTCAGAGGTAAAGTAGCGGTAATATTAGTTGTCATGTTTTCTACTTCAAGTCGCGCTCCTACGCTGTCAACTCTTACAACATAGCTCTCTGGTCCTTCTATCCACACCACTGTAGGAGTAAATTTTGATATACCCAAAACATAGTTCTCTTTAGGCTCTCCTACAATCTCCAATTTAACCTCCTTTTGTACTCTTATGATTTCTTCCAGCTCAACCATAAGGGTTTCAGAGCTAAGTTTCACCTCAACGTCGCTTGCTATATTAGTAATGATTGGTACGTTGTTTCTGCCTGTATTAAAATCACGAAGATTTACCGTTAAAATTATATCTTCTTTCGTAATATTTGTTACATAATCTAGTCTGCCACGTAGTCTAGCATTAATCTTGGTATTATCAACATTTTTTATTACTAATCCTCTCTCTCGTATTAATTCTTCCGAGAGTATAGTGACAGGCACATTCGCTATTTCAATAGTGATAATAGGATTTATTTCCCCCATAACGTAGATCCACATAACTAGAGCAAAAAGTACAGATATTATTTTTGCTGTTGTATTTTGCGAGAAAAAATTACTCATCTCTATGCCTCCACTTCATCTTTAAAATATTCCACTGATTCTTGTTGTCTTCTCTAAAAGCATCGTTTAAATAATCTTTGAGCTTTTTGCCATCTATAAATCTTATCAACTTACCATTTTCTGCTATTGAAATTGAACCTGTCTCTTCTGATACAATAACTACAATTGAGTCAGATCTTTCAGTAATTCCAATACCCGCTCTATGCCTTGTCCCTAAATCCTTCCCAATATTTATACTGTCAGTTAAAGGGAGCAAACAGCCAGCAGCTAAAATCTTATTTCTTCTTATAAGCGCTGCTCCATCATGCAACGGAGTATTTGGAATGAATATATTTATTAACAAACTCCTAGATACGTTTCCATCAATTAATGTGCCAGTTTCAGCAATTTCATTTAAGCCTGTAGTTCTTTCAAACACTAATAACGAACCTATTTTTTGTCTAGACAATGAACTCACTGCCTCTACAATTTCGTCGATCATTCTCTCGTTGTCCTCTACTTGTATGTCAATGATTGACTTTGTTAGTAGCTTTGTGCGCCCGATGTACTCAAGCCCCCTCCTCAACTCTGGTTGAAACACGATTAATAGAGCGATTAATCCTACTGTCATCGTACCTCTCAACACCCAATTAATTACATGCAGCTGCATCCAGCCACTCACTTGTGTCGCAACTAACAAAACTACAATCCCCTTAATCAGTTGCTCTGCTCTTGTTTCGCGCATTAGCATAAGGAATTTGTAAAACACAAAAGCTACAATTGTCATGTCTATTACGTCTTTTAATTCAATATTCCTGAGAATATCCAATACTTGATGCATGATATACACCTCTTGTCCCTTTAATTTCTTTCTCTAAATTTAACTTCTTTCTCTCAATTTAATATCTCTACTCTTATTTTACTTCAAAAACAATAAAAAAACTAGAGTTATTTTCTCTAGTTTACGCTCTACTTAAACAAACAAAGTGATTCACACAAAATCGTAGATTTTGGTTCTCTTTTTATACTTATATTATAAAGTATAGGTATAGTTTGGTCTTGCTCAAAAAATGGTGCCCAGAGGCGGAATCGAACCACCGACACGGGGATTTTCAGTCCCCTGCTCTACCGACTGAGCTATCTGGGCAAACTATATGGTGGGCTCAAGTGGACTCGAACCACCGACCTCACGCTTATCAGGCGTGCGCTCTAACCAGCTGAGCTATGAGCCCGCATTTTAAATGCACCACTTTCTGTGTAGCTGTATTAAATGTTTGAAAGAACTTCAACCAAGAAGGACTTTCAAAACTGAACAGTATATAAAGCTAAGCCTTGTTAGATTAGTCACTGATATGATTGTTACGTCATATTAGTCCTTCTCTACTTTTCCTTA
>NVVX01000068.1 GCA_002733545.1 Alkaliphilus sp. | reverse complement strand
TTGCACTATATATATTATATCATATTTTTGAAGTTTTGGGAAGTTTTATTGCAAAAGTATTAGAAATTAACCCGAAAAGATTTTACTCCTCAGTGCTGATCAATCTTTTACGTAGTATGAGTAAATTATAGCATATGTTAAAGCCACACACAACAATATTTGTACATGCAAGACTGTTTTTTTAGAAAGTTCTAAAAATTCAAAGAATACCAAATCGACTTATTGTTTGTAGCATTTTCTCTAGCAACAGTACGAAGTGACGAGTACGTTGTTTTGTGTTAATAAAATCTTTTTTCAATTGCTTTATATAATAGTACCGCTGCAGAAACCGTTACATTCAATGATTCTATTTTTCCATACATCGGAATTTTAACCACTTCATCAGATTTAGCTAGTATTGTATCATCTATCCCATTTGCTTCGTTGCCTACAATAATAGCAATGTTTCCGATATATGAGGTATCTAAATATAAGTTCTCTGTATTTAGCGCCGTTGCAATTAGTTTAATACTATTTTGTTTTAGTTTGTTAATCCAGTCATCATTGTTATCAAACTGTATTATCGGTAATCCAAACAAAGCTCCCATCGTTGCTCTTAGTGCCTTGCTATTATATACATCCACGCAACCCTTCGTTAGAATTATTACATCAACATTTACTGCTTTAGCCGTTCTTATAATTGTTCCTATATTGCCCGGATCCTGAATACGGTCTAGAACTAAAATAAACAAATTTTCTTTGGATATTACATCATCTAATAAAAAATCTTCTTTTTTTATTACAGCAATTATTCCTTGTGAGTTTTCTGTCTCGCTCAATGTAGCAAATACTTTGTTAGAAAGCATATGTACATCATGATTTTTCTCTATCAGCTCTAATAATTCATGACCCCCATTAACTTCATGTAATTTATCGTTGTAGAAAACAGATTCAATGATTGCATTATTGTCTAGGGCTTCTTTCACAATCCTTAAACCTTCAATTAAGAATTGATTACTCTTTATTCTATTTTTTCTGATCTTAAGTGATTTTGCATGCTTTACTAATTTATTACTTTCACTGTCAATGCTAGTTTTTATCATTTTACCACCTATTAGACGTTTTCAATTTTTTTTAAATCATCGTTATGTCCTATTACCACTAAAATATCTTCTTTCTTCAATGCATCTGTTGCTTTAGGCGCTACATTTATTTTGTTGCCATTTTTTATTGCCATAACACTCACATTATAGTTCGCTCTAACATCAATCTCAACTAGTGTTTTATTCACCCATTTTTCAGGTAACATAGTCTCAACTATACTGTATTCAGGCGAAAGCTCAATAAAGTCTACAATATTTGACGTCGTAAGATTGCGCGCTACCCTTTTACCCATTTCTCTCTCTGGAAAGACTACTCTATCTACTCCTATTTTCGTTAGAACTTTAGCATGGAGTTCGCTCTGTGCTTTTGCCACTATATATTTAACTCCCATTTCTTTTACAATTAATGCTGCCATAATAGACGATTGAATATTACCAGCAATAGAAATAATTGCAACATCAAAATTTCCTATCCCTAGTGATTTCAATGCAAATTCATCTGTTGCCTCAGCTTGCGCCGCATGAGTAACATATGGAGCAATACTCTGAATTATTTCTTCGCTACTATCTATTGCTAAAACCTCATTACCCATCGAACATAACGTTTCAGCTACGCTACTTCCAAATCTACCACACCCAATTACTACAAACTGTTTCATACAAATCTCTCCTATCCTACTAAAATATTTTCTTCTGGATATCTAATTTTCACATTACTCTTTCTTAGCTTGTTTGCTAGAGCAAAAGCTACTGTAAGTGGTCCTAGTCGTCCAATAAACATCATTATCATCACTATTATTCTTCCTGCTCCTGTTAATTCTGGAGTTAGCCCAGTTGACAGCCCGACTGTCGCAAATGCCGAAACTGATTCGAATAATATGTTTATAAATGGTTGATTGTATTCTGTTATTGTTAGCAGCATAGTCATAGTTAACACTATACTTATTCCTATTGCAACTATTGTAGCTGCACGATTCACTAAGTTCCTTGAAATTCTTCTTCCAAATATTTCAGTTTCTTCACGACCTCTAAGTACTGAGTAAACCATAAATAATAAAGCACCTACAGTTACAGTTTTAACGCCTCCTGCTGTTGATGCAGGCGACCCCCCAATAAACATTAAAATGACAGTAAATAGTTTTGAGGCGTTTGTCAATTCGCCTGTTGAAATTGTATTGAAACCTGCTGTTCTAGTGGTAACAGATTGAAAAAAAGCTGCCATAAATCTACTTCCATACCCTAAGTCTCCTAACGTGTTAGGATTGCCCCATTCCAGCACTAGAAAAACTACAAATCCAGCACCCAACAACACAGCAGTTACAAATACAACTATTTTTGAATGTAGAGAAAAACGTTTAAACTTTCGAATTTTAACAATGTCTAATATAACTGCAAATCCAAGCCCTCCCAATATAATGAGTAGCCACACCACAACATTTACGTATATATTATCTACATAGGCCATCAAGCTTCTCCCATTTCCGATAATATCGAAACCAGCATTGCAAAAAGCTGATATAGAGTGAAAGATTGAATATGCAATCCCTTTTCCCAATCCAAATTCGGGAATAAACTTAAATGATAAAAGAAGAGCACCTATTGACTGTATTAAAAAAGTTCCAAATAAAATATACCTAGTTAACTTTACTACACCCGATAATTCGTTTCTGTTTAATGCTTCTTTCATAACTAAACGGTCTTTTAATGATATCTTTTTCCCTAGCAACATGACTATCATTGTTCCCATTGTCATAAATCCCAAGCCACCAATTTGGATTAAAATCAAAATTACCGTTTTTCCAAAAGCAGACCAATGTGTTCCCGTATCAACAACTACTAGTCCAGTTACGCACACGGCTGAAGTTGAAGTAAATAACGCATCTAAAAATCCAATACTAGTTCTACTAACAGATGCAATCGGTAAGTTTAATAAAATAGCACCAATTATTATCAACACTGCAAACCCCAACATTAATACTTGTGTTGGTGCTAATTTTGTTTTCTTAATTTTTGATATCATTAATAATGTCCTCCGGATAATAATTTTCAATTTATATTATATCAGAAACTACAATTACAATGCAAAGTATATTTCCACTTATTTCAGTTTACAGTTCATTTGATATTAGTGGCATTCATCAAAATAACTAAAATTAGAGCATAAAAAAAGAACCCAAATTAGTATATGGACTCTTCTCTAAATATTTAAGCTAGTTTTTCTTTTACTTTCTCAACTAATCCTTTAAAACCTTCTTTATCGTGTATAGCCATTTCTGAAAGCATTTTTCTATTCACTTCTATTTCACATAGTTTTAATCCATTCATGAATTTAGAATATGATAGATCATATAGTCTTACTGCAGCATTAATTCTTGTAATCCAAAGTCTTCTAAAATCTCTTTTTCTTAATTTACGTCCTACGTAAGCATGTTTCAATGCTCGCATTACAGACTGGTTAGCCGGTCTAAACAGTTTGCTTCTTGCACCTCTAAATCCTTTAGCCAATTTTAATATTTTCTTATGTTTTTTTCTGGCATTTAATGCCTTTTTCACTCTAGCCATTTTAAGCTACCTCCTTCTGTATTATTAACGTGGTAATAATTGATCCATTCTTTTTTGATCTCCCTTGCACATAATTGCAGCTTTACGGAGTTTTCTTTTTCTCTTTGAAGATTTAGAAGCAAATAAATGACTTGTGAAAGCTTTAAATCTTTTGATTTTACCTGATTTAGTTCTTTTAAATCTTTTTGCTGCTCCTCTATGTGTTTTCATTTTAGGCATATTAATATCCTCCTTCCAAATTATACGTTCTTTGGCGTTAAAATCATAATCATTTGTCTTCCTTCTAGTCTTGGCGTTTTT
Organism: Alkaliphilus sp.; assembly: GCA_002733545.1. GTDB lineage: Bacteria > Bacillota > Clostridia > Peptostreptococcales > NVVX01. Next base: position 3,320 of record NVVX01000068.1, on the reverse strand, counting down.
TCCATTACGCTAATTTCTTCAAGTAGTTTAGCAAAGTCTTGCATTACGGCTCTACCTCTCATGGTGTTATTCATCTCTCTTCCTCTAAATCTAAGAGAAATTTTAACTTTATCACCATTTTCCAAAAACTTACTTACTGTATTAGCTTTGACGTTTAAATCGTGGCTTTCAATTTTTGCAGACAGTCGCATTTCTTTTACAACAACATTTTTCTGCTTTTTTTTCGCCTCTTTTTCTTTTTTTGCTAATTCATACTTATGCTTACCATAGTCCATAATTTTACAAACTGGTGGTTTAGCTTTAGGTGCAATTTTAACCAAATCTAGATTCTGATCATAAGCCATTTGTTGAGCTTCTCTAGATGAAACCATTCCTAATTGTTCGCCACTTGGACCTAGTAATCTAATTTCTCTATCTCTAATGTTTTCATTAATTTGAGCCTCATTTTTATCTCTAATAACATGACACCTCCTAATTTTTTTTCATATAAAAAAACGAATACATTTGCATCCGCTTCAATTTAATAGTCTAAACAATAGTTTACCCTATTTGTTTATTAACCTTACTAGCTGCGCTGAAAGGTGAGAAGCGGAAACCTCTACTTTGTTAACAGAATAATGATATCAGTAATTTGTTGCTTTGTCAACTGTTTTTACTTGGGTTCAGCACTGAAGAGTAAATTTTTTTATTTTAACCTACTAGGCACCTTTTATAATTTTTTAGCTTGTAAAATTTGACAGTTCGTTTTTTGCATTTTTWGCTAGAAACACTATGCCTATTTTAAAATAAATCATATTTTTTTGATCATATTATTTGCTTTTTATCACCACCCATGTTAAAATATAGTTGTTATTGCAAACGTATTTGCGTGCGTTTCCTTATCTTTGAAATGTCTTCTGCTGTTAGTATTCGCGTGCGAAACGACTCTAATAGATTTGAGGATATTTCTTTTATGCTTTTTATTAACCCTCTCATCTTTATAGCCCCAAGCTCGAATAGTTGCCTTATTATGTCTGTGATTTGTATTAACAGATAATGATTTTTCATAGCATTATAGTTCAAACTATTTGCATGTTCAATGTTGTATCTAATATTCTTCTGAGTATTAAATCCTTCATTTTCAATCTTCCAACGACTTCTTCCTGCTAACACAATCCCCGCAACTTTATTTTTAGTTATGTGTAGACTTGTTATGAACAAGAAATATTTCTCTTTTTCTTTTTCAACTGCTTTCATTTCAACTACATTCACGGTTCTCTTATTGTAAGCTATTTCATTTACCCATGTGCAGTTTGCATGCTCATTTTTATCATATTCTTTTAGCTTGTTAAATTCTGCTGCTACCGTTTTTATGCTCCCTTCTTTAAATCGAAAAATAAATTTCCATTTGTTTTTTTCACATATTTTAAATACTGGTTCGCATGCGTATAAGCTATCTCCTAAAATAACAATAGGTAATCTAGGAAATTTGCTCTTTAACTTCTCCTCAAGCCTTTTAAATGCATTCTGCTCACAATCTTGCTTTGATACATTTTCATCTTCGTTCTCTATAAACTCAGTTGCTATACTAAATACCATGTCTCCTATTATTAATTTAGCTTCTAGTACATTGTGATAATATGCCGTTCTTATGACTTCACCTGTCTCTTTATCTTTAAATTCTTTTTTCAAACAGTGTTCACAATGCCTTTCTCTAAAATAGAACAAGCTCGTCGCATCTATTGCAATAATCCAATACTTCCCTTGGTACTTGTGTTGTTCTAAACATCTTTTCTTAAGTAATTCTTTTATCATATAGTCCCTGATTTTTTCAATCTCTTTATTTTCTAATTTACATAAAAAATCATTTATTGTATCATAGTGTGGTAGTTCTTCTAGCTTCTCTACCTCTAACACTTTAGCCATATTTTCCATACACTCGCTCTTATTGAATTGTACAGTCATATCTCTCATGCTCTTAATACCTAGCGCATTTTTTAGTATTATCATCAGTAGTAATACTTCCACTCCGTAATCAATGTAACCTTTATTTCGACAGTCTTTTACCTCTTTAAGTTTTTTTACTAAATCTTTAAAAAAATGCTCTTTGACTTTTATGAACTCCCCGAAAAAATTCTTTTTGCTTTCTTTGGATCGTTTTTCTTTCCTAGTAATTCTTTTCATCCTTTATTCCTCCCAAAGCATTGATATTAGTGACTTGCACACTATATATCATATCATATTCTTGAAGTTTTGGGAAGTTTTATCGAGAAAGTATTAGCAATTAACCCGAAAAGATTTTACTCTTCAGTGCTGGAGCGTTGTGAGGCACTCATGACATGATCCCCAACGTGGAAGTGTCCATGCATAAAAACTTGTATCCCATTTTCATCAACAGTAGTCTCCCTCTTATTACTTGCATAGCTTGCATATTTAAGTAATCTTCCATCCATAATTGTACCGTTTTTACCTATCCCAAAATGGTATGCAATAYCAGTCCAATTATTTGCATCCATATGGTACCCCTGAATTTCACGCATGTGTTCATACTCAGTTCTTGAATCAACAGTTGAGTTATTGCTAGCACAGTGATGAATAATAATGTGTTCTTTGCCTTGACGATTAATACCTACTCTTGTATCTCTTCGGCTGCCCCAAGTATTTCTGCTAACAATCGACGGTTTTGGTTGATGCATTTTTGCCATTTTCTTTCCTCCCTGTTTTTTTATTTAAGAAAAATTAACTAGTTAAACAATTCTTATCTTAATAAACGAAATAAGTCTGCTTGAAGTCAACTATCTCTTGAAAATAAATTCACTTTTATTTCTAAAACATCTTCTCTAATATCGTCAATAGTATTTAGCCTCTCAGTTAAAGCAGATATAATCTCTTGATATTTAATTTCTCTTTGCTCTTGCTTTACATCTCTCTTTTCTTGATTTTTTAGGATATAAAAAATCAAACTTACACTTAAAAAAGCCCATATACCGTGAGTAGTTGCAATTTGCAATACTTCTAATTCCATTTTAAATTGTTGTTTCAAAGCAATTTATTCACGATGCATTAACTCCTAAACTTCAATAACTGAAACAGTTTACGCGTTATTGGAAGAAGTGAATATTGTGGGATTTTGTCGCTTATTGTCGGAATTTGTCGCACGATTTTTTGCACAAAAAAATGAGAATATGTTAATATACTACTATTGGAAGTATACTTTGAAAATTTGCTTTCTAAATAAATACTTACATCTCAAGAAAATGGAGGATTATAAATGAAAAGATATATCTTTAAGCTAGCAATCATAATTTTACTCATGGGCATAGTAATTGCCCCAACTGCTT
>NVVX01000067.1 GCA_002733545.1 Alkaliphilus sp. | reverse complement strand
TGATTGGTAGTTTTTGTTGAGCCAGTGATACTGCATGCCGGACCGTTGCATAATACCTGAATTTTGTTTTAGGCTCGAAAGGTCACTTTTAGGAAACAATAAATGCCATGAAAGGATATTCAGACTTTTTGCCAGATTCACTACCTGCTGCAGGATTACCGGAAGTAAATCGTCGCAATAGTCTGCTTTAATACACAGCCTTTCACCGGCACAGGGGGTGAAAGGGATAGCACTAACTAGTTTAGGATAATAATTTAGCCCTACTTGATGAAAAGCATTCGCCCACTGAAAATCAAAAACATATTCGCCGTAACTATGAGTTTTAATGTACAAAGGCATAACTGCCACAACAAGGTCTTGCAAACGGACAATCAGGTGATTTGGTTGCCATCCCGATTCCGCACAGACACAACCAGAAGCTTCCAGAGCATGTAAATACTCATATTGAATAAACGGATAATCAGTCTGAAGCAATGAATTCCATTCACAGCGACTGATCTGTTCAATTGAGGTTATGAATATGGGTAGTTTTAATGCAGCTAATTGGGAGCAAGTAACTCTATTATTGATACCAACGCTAATAGGGCTAGTAGTTTTAGTTGCGCTCTCAAGAGAAATGAATGCAATTGTTCTAGGAGAAGAATCGGCACAAAATATTGGTGTAAACGTAGAAATTGTTAAAAAAATTATTATAGTTGTTGCATCATTATTGGCTGCTATTGCAGTATCAGTAAGTGGAATAATAGGATTTGTAGGTTTGATGGTTCCACATCTGTTTAGGCTTATTGTAGGATCAAACCATAAAAAACTACTCCCAGTTTCATTGCTAGGAGGTGCAATTTTTATGCTAATTTGTGATACGATTGCAAGGTCAGCTTTAGAAGGAATGGATATACCAGTTGGAATAATAACTTCTATAATAGGTGGACCATACTTTTTATATTTGTTAAAGAAAACAAGTAAAAATAAACTAATTTAGTGGTGAAAATATATGAGCGTAGCAATAAAAGTTGATAAAGTAAAGTTCAAATATAGCAATAAAACAGTGCTGAATGGACTAAACCTAGACATTGAAAAGGGAAGTTTTTTGAGCATTCTTGGACCTAATGGATCTGGAAAGACTACATTATTAAAAAACATGTGTAACTTACTTAAACCATACGATGGTGCAATCTATATAGATAACTTGCAATTAAAAGGAATTAAATATAAAGAACTCGCAAAAAAAATGGCAGTTGTTCATCAAGGTTCAACTCCGAACTTTGAGTTTAAAATATATGACATTGTACTTATGGGTAGGTATCCACATCAAAAAAGATTTAGTTTTGATAGTAAAATGGACTTAGACATTGTAAAACAAGTAATGCTAGATACGGACATATGGGAACTAAGAGAAAAGAGTATTTTTGAAATTAGTGGTGGTGAGAGACAACGAGTCATTATTGCAAGAGCATTAGCACAACAACCAGAAATTCTTTTGTTAGATGAACCAATTACTTTTTTAGATATTAAACATCAAATAAGTATATTGAACTTATGTAAGAAATTAAACAAAGAAAAAAAAATAACTATTATTACAACTATGCATGATATTAATCTTGCTAGTAGGTATAGTGATTATATACTATTGTTAGACTCTGGAAGGGTAGAAGTGTTAGACGTTCCAGAGAAGGTTATTACAGAAAAGAATATTGAATCAGTTTATGGAATCAAAGTTAAGCTTATTAACGGTGAAAAAAAAGTTCCTTATATTATTCCGGAGTAAGAATTATGCACAAGGTGAGATATGTGCAAATAGTAATACGCCTAAACAAAAAATAAATATTTGAATATGTGAGAAGGAGAATTAATATTTATAAAGAATATGTATATTAGTTCTCTTTTTAGTATGTACTTAGGAAACTAACTAGAGATTAACAAAAAACAGCAAACTAAAAGAAGCAATTATTGAAGGATATAAAGAATATTGTTAGAGGATTTCAATAAAAGAGTGCTTAACTTTAATTATAAAAGTGGTTGCGATAACATATTTAAATTTGTAATAATACTTAAAACCTTTTTCAGATAAAGCAATATAGAGTATGAGAGAAAACTAGTGGTAGTGAAGCAGAGGATATAGCGTCGCAGAAGTCATACGAAGCTCGGTTTGTTGTAAAGGAGAGAATTCAGTGAATAAAAAATGTCAAATTTTCACGCCAACAGAGGTTGTTGAAGATTTATTAGATATAGTAGAATATAAATCTGGGGTTTTCGGGAAAAAAGTTATTGACACAGCGTGTGGCGAAGGGAACATGCTAGTGATTATAGTAAGAAGATATATTGCAGATGGACGTGAAAATGATGTCACTAATTCCGAAATAATTAAAGGGCTTGAGAGGGATATCTGGGGTTTAGAAATAGATCGCAAGAGGTACATAACCTGTATAGAAAAACTAGATTTGTCAATTAAGAAAGATAAGCTTGGTAAAGTAAAATGGAATGTTCACAATGAAGACTCATTGAACTTCATTTATGATAACCAATATGATTTTGTTATCGGCAATCCTCCATACATAAATTATAGAGATTTAGATGTTAACACTAGAGCATATATAAAACTAAATTTTAAATCGTGTATTAGTGGCAAGTTTGACTACTGCTATGCATTCGTTGATCACGCTCTTTCGTTGCTTAACGAGAATGGGAAAATGGCATTTCTAATACCAAATAGCATATTCAAAAATGTGTTTGCACAAAATCTTAGAAATATGATTATCGAAAAAATTACAAGAATAGAGGATTTTAGAACTATAAAATTGTTTAATGACGTGAATACTTCATCTGCCTTCATTGTTATTGAAAACAATTCATATCAAGATGAAATTTATTACACTAATCGAGCAAGTAATATTTCTAAGAAAATACGAAAGAAAAATCTAATTGGCAAGTGGGTTTTTGATAGAAATCATTCAGAACATTTACAAAAAAAACGATTTGGAGATTTTTTCAAGGCTTCTATAACTATAGCAACTTTGCTTAATAAAGCTTATATTTTAAGTGAAGCTGTGAAATGTGGCGATTATTATAAGGTGGGCAATATACTTATTGAGAAAGAGGTGATAAGAAAAGCAGCTAGTCCAAGAAATTCAAGTAGCAATTCCTCAGAACATATAATTTTTCCTTACTATTATTACGAAGGAAATCTTACCAGATACAGGGAGAATGTGTTCGAAAAAAGATTTCCTATGGCAGTTGAATATTTGAAGCAATATTCGAATGATTTAGTGAAGAGAAATTCTGATAAAAATAGCCATTGGTTTGAGTATGGAAGATCACAAGCATTAGCGCACTTGCTACAAAAAAAATTACTATTATCAACCGTAGTAACAAACAAAGTAAAAACATATGAAATAGGGAAAGAGACAATACCATATTCAGGAATTTATATTATTCCAAATACAGATGTGCCACTATCTATAGCAAAAAAAATACTAGAATCGGATTCTTTTTATGATTATGTCAAATCTATAGGGATAAACGCAAGTGGAAATTCTTTAAGGATTACAGTAGCGGATATTAATAACTACAGGTTCTATGTAGGGGGCGATTTAGGTGGGCAAAATGAAATACAAGATTTCCTCTAGAGCAACTATTCTATTAGGTAGGGAAAGTGTTTCAAGAGTGGATGGAGCAATTATTGAGTTGATTAAGAATACATATGATGCTGACGCATCCTTTTGTGTTGTTTATTTTGATATTGACAATGATAAAATTTATATATTAGACAATGGAGATGGAATGACAGAAGATATTATTGAAAATCATTGGATGACGATAGGGACAGACGATAAACGAGAGAATTATTTATCGGATAAGGATAGGATTAAATCAGGAGAAAAGGGAATAGGAAGGTTTGCATTAGATAGGTTAGGTAGTAAGTGCACAATGTATACAAAACATATGGAAAGTGATAAGTTAATTAAATGGTCTACTGACTGGACAAGTTTTGAGCAGCCTGGTAAAAACTTAGAGGATATTGAGGCAGATTTTGAATACCTAAATGTAAAATTCACCAAAGTAATTCCAAATGGAATACTTGCGGATTTAGAAGAGATCATGAGAAAATTAATCAACGAGCAAAATAGAGTTCAATCATTTGAAAGCGATATCCTAAGAACGGGAACGATGTTTGTGATTGAAGAATTAAGAGATGGATGGACTAAAAGAAGCATAAAAAACTTAATCAATGCAATGGGATACCTAATTCCACCTTCGGAGCAAAATGAGTACGTGCTTTTATTCAAAGAAAACTATTCAACGGAGATGCTTATCATTGATAATGAAGTGACAGAGGAATATGACTATAAAATTATAGCAGACTTCGATGGAGACTTGTTTCATATTCAAATTATGCGAAATGAGTTTGATTTGGATAGAATACCAAGTGAAGTGTTTGATATGGAGCGCTTTAGTAAAAAGCCTTACCAGAAAAAAGACTTTAAGAGTAAAGCGATTGATGAAACCTTATCAATTAGCCAGCTTATGTCAAATGTAGACGATGCATTTATAAAAACTGTTCAAGAAATAGGAACCTTTAGATTTGACTACACATTCATGAAAATGACGATTCAAGATGATTCTAATGAGACGTTCTATTATAAAGAGATAAGCAAGAATAGAAAAATATGGTTAACTCAAAATAGTGGAGTTAAATTATATAGAGACAATTTTTTAGTAAGGCCATATGGGGATTCACAGTCAGACGCATTTGACTGGTTGGGCTTAGATGCTAGAAGGGCAACGAATCCAGCATCTCTTTCTCATCCATCAGGTAACTGGAGGGTTAGAAATAAACAAGGGCAAGGCAGTATCTATATTTCAAGAATAACAAACCAAAGTATTTTAGATATGGCAAGTAGAGAAGGTGTAATTGAAAATAATTCTTTTAGAGCGCTTAAAGGCGTAATTGTAAATATTATTTCAAGATTTGAAAGAGATCGTGCTTATATAGGTTACACAATGAAGTTGTTCTCAGATAAAGTTAGCGAGAAACAAAAAACAAAACATAGAGGAAAAAATATTGCTAAAAGAATACTGGAAGGGAAGGAAAAATCGAAGAAAACTCGTCAACAGAATGAGAAGGAAACAGAAACATTGGCAAAAACCGTAAAGTTCTACGAAGAAGAACGAGAAGAATTGATTAGTGAAGTAAAATTGCTTCGATCCTTAGCTACGAATGGATTGATTACTACTTCTATAGTTCATGATTTAAAAGGAATCAATTCAATGCTAGTGATTAGAGTCGATTCGCTTTCAGATGCCTTAGATAAGAAAAATGAAGCGCTAATTAAGAGAAACCTTGAGGACTTTAAAAAAAATGACATATTCTTAAAGTCTTGGATTTCGGTAGTAACTAACCAAATTAAAAGTGATAAAAGAAGAAGGCTAAAAAAAGATTTATACACAACGATAAGAGAAATAATACATGTGTTAAATCCAATTTTAGTTCAGAAGAAAATAGAAGTAGATATTATTTGYGATGAAAATCAAATTTCAAAACGAATATTTGTTTCTGACTTCGAAAGCATCATCTATAATTTGTTGATTAATTCCATTGAATCATTCGAGAAATCTAAACAAAGAAGGAGGAAGGTAAAAATTTTACTAGAGGCTAACGAAGAATTTGTAATGATTTATGAAGACAACGGGAAAGGCCTTGATAAGGCCTTTAAGAACCCTTACGATATTTTTGACTTTGGAACTACTAGCAAGTATGATATTAACGGGGATCAAACTGGGACAGGTTTAGGGATGTATATTGTAGCATCAACGATAAGAGAATATAATGCCACATATAAAATCATTGAGAATGCAAATGGATTTGGACTAGAAATGTCATTTCCATTGTAAATAAAGGAGGTTGTGCGTATTGAATAAGGAAAAATTAAAAATTGGGATACTGGATGATGATGAAAGTAAAGTCACGCAAATTATGTGTAAGCTAGATGAGGGTTTTATAAATGCAGAACCTGGAAAAGTTAATAAGTATTCAAAGTTTGAATTAATGCCGTTTGAGCTAACAGTTGAAGAGAACATTGAAGATGTAACAAAAAAAATAATCGAATTAAACCTTGACTGTGTGCTAGTGGATTATAAACTATCTTCGTATGAAACAGTTGATTACACAGGAGTTGAAGTAGTCAAACATTTACTAGAAGTATTGTTTGATTTTCCAGTTTTTATTCTTACGTCACACGAAGATGATTTGTTTAATAAAGAAATTTTTAATGCTTATCAAGTATTTGATTTTGCAAGATACATTGGAGAGAAGAATGAAAGAATTGAATTGAACTCTAAAATCATTGAGCAGATATTAAAATATAGAAATCAGCAGGACGCGTGGAAAAAGGAAATAAAAAAACTCATTCCTGTAGCAGGGAGAAGCAGTGAAATTGATGAGCGTATTTTCGAATTGGATTCTTATTTGGAGAGATCTATTGATGGACACTCCAGAATTCCTGACAAAATTAAGAGAGAACTGAGTAATGACAAAATGTCTCAATTACTATTTAAGTTGGACGAGTTGATAGATAGCGAGAAACGAAATAATGAGTGAATTAATGGAAGTAAAAATTGTTAAACCTAAAAGGTCATACAGAGGGGTGAAATGGAAGACAAATGTTGCAAATAAGAAAAGGTTAGTAAAGGATTTTAATAATAGATGCGCGTACTGTGATGATTTGGACAAACATGGTGGTGGTTACAGAAACTATCACGTTGAGCACTTTGCTCCCAAAGATAAATTCCATGAGCTGGAGTACAATTATTCTAACTTACTGTACAGCTGTCAGTATTGCAATATTTCAAAATCTAACAAATGGATTGGTAGCACTGCTAATACTAGTGTTATTGGGGACAAAGGATTTCTTGATCCTTGCGGAGAGCAGTATTATCAGCATTTAAAGAGAAATGAGTCAGGAAAAATAGTTCCTATTACAAAATTAGGACGGTATATGTATAATGAATTACAATTATACCTACTAAGGCATGAACTTATTTACAGTATAGACAAAATAAGTTTGAAAATTAAAATGATTAAGCAAATAATTGAAATGAAAAAACAGAAAGGAGAAAATACAGGTCCTCTAGAAGCATTCAAGAGCGAATTGTCTGATGCGTTCTTCAATTATTATGACTTGTTGACTGATGAAAATAGATAGTGAGAAAACAGGAAATGAATTGTTTATATTACAAGTAATTCGGTGATGAAGAATGAATTAGTTTTTAAGATAGTACACTTACTCTTGATTTGGGAATAATAATATGATTCGACCATAAAAACCACCTTTTTAAACGTACTCGGGAAAAAAAATAAAAAAGTAATTATCTGTTTTACAGTGAACTCGCCCAGCTACGCTGAACATCGGGGAATCAGATGGGGACTCTACCCCACCTGATTTGAAGTTCCCACTTATAGAAGTGGGAGTCTTAACT